>CAZSET010000327.1:0-3781 GCA_964605915.1 uncultured candidatus Brocadiaceae bacterium
CAGGTACTTCGCCCCGTCCAGCACTTCGAGCCGCTCCTCCGCCTCGTCGCTGAAGCGATGGTTGCCACCAGGTACAGGTTCTTGTAGGAGACGCCGATTGCGTCGGCGATCTCGGTCAGTCGCCGGACGTTGCGGAGCGCCTTGGCTGAGGGATCGAGCATCACGAACACATCGTCCAGGTCCCGGACGATGCGCCGGTTGACGTGCTCCAGCCCGGCCGGGGAGTCGACGACGGTGCAGTCATAGTCCCGCGCGAGCGCCGGCAGGACGCTCTGAAGCACGTCGTTCGGCGCGCAATAGCAGCCGCGCGTCCACTTCACGCCCAGCGTCACGAGGTCGAACTCGGATGACTCGTAGACGCAGGACACGCTCAGCAGGTACTCGATCTTCTCGGCCAGGGGTATGGTGCCCAGGTCCTTGTAGCCCTTCGGATCCTGGAGCCGGTAAAGGACGTCGGAGATCGTGTTCACGTCCTGTTCGGCCAGGTTCACGCCCAGCAGTTGCGCCAGGCTCTGGTCGGCGTCAGCGTCTATCAGCAGGGGCGGCGAGGACAGGTGCCTGACGGCCAGCGCCGCGAACGTGCTCTTACCGGCGCCTCCCCTTCCGGTGACGATCGTCATCTTTCCCATGGTTCACATATTCGGTTCGTGGAGTTTCTGTAGGTGATGGCCCCGGCGCCGGGACCGGAAAGGTCCATTGTATCCCCGCCGCGCCCACCCGCCAAGCGGGGGCGGCCTTTCGACAACCTCGGCTCGGCGCGCTACGGGCAGCCGGCCAGGCGGTCCTCCAGGCCGGTCCTTCTCGCGGCCGTCCTTACCCGGTGGCCCAGGTCCCTCAGGTAGTCGGCGCGCGTCTCCTTGTGGTGCAGCAACCGGCTGTAGTCCTGGTGCAGGTCGGGGAACTGCTCCCGCAGAAGCTGCCCGACCGACGGCCAGACCCGGGGACGCGGGTTCATCGCGTCCACCCAGATCACGTCCACGTCCACAGCAGCCGCGCGCTCGAGAAGGGCGTCGACCGACTCCTGCCCGTCCGAAAGGTAGGGAAGCAGAGGGCCGAACATGACGGATGTCTCGAGGCCGGCTTCCTTGGCCGCGCTCAGGATTCCCCAGCGTTCCTCGATGCTGCTGGCCTCGGGCTCCCACAGCCCTGCCAGCCCGGGGTCGAGCGTGGTTATTGTCGTGCCGACACGCGTCAGCCCGGGCTGAAAGATGTCCAGGTCGCGCAGCACGAGGGCGCTCTTGGTCAGCGCGTTCACCTTGAAACCGTGCTCGATGAGCAGGCGGCAGCACTGGCGGCTCAGCTCCCACTGGCGTTCGAGCGGCTGCCAGGCATCGCAGGCGCTGCTGACGAAGACGCCGCCGGGGTTGGCGCGCCTTAGCTGCTTCTCAAGCGCTTCGGGCGCGTTGACCTTCACGTCGACGAACTGGCCCCACGGCTCCGGGTGAGGATGGAAGCGCTGCATGAAGCGCGCGTAGCAGTAGACGCAGCCGTGCTGGCAGCCCGTGTAGCAGTTCATGGAGTAGTCGCCGATGCTGGTGCGGTTCAGCACCGTCTTGCACTCCACCTGTCGCACGACCGGCTCGCTGCGGCTCCGGCCTCTGGCGCGTCTGTCATCCATACCGGCCACCAACTCGTTTCCTCCAGTGGCAGAGGCTAAGCACAACTCGCTAAGACCATTCTATTTGGGACGCCTCGTTCCGGCAACGTCGGACTCGGGCCTTCGCACCCGCCGACTCCCGAGCCTTTGACGGCATCGCGTCCCCATGCCTATAATCGCAGGTTCTGGTGGCGCGGGCGTAAGCGCCGTCCAAGGCCTACTCGCAAGCCAGGAGGGCAACGTGAAGGGAACCTACGAGGTGCGCCCCGTCGGCTTCGTGCGGCGCGAGAGCGAGGAGGGGAACGGCGACTGCATCATCGAGGTCCGCCCCGACCTGGAACCGGCCATGCTGGGCATCGAGGCCGGCGACAGGCTCCAGGTGCTCTATTGGATGCACCGGCTCGGCGAGGAGCAGCGGGGAGTCCTGCGGTGCCACCCCCGGGGCGATACGAGCAAGCCGAAGCGCGGCGTCTTCGCCCTGCGCAGCCCCATGCGGCCGAACCCGATCGGCTCGACCGTGGTCGACGTCAGGGAGGTGCGGGAGAACCGGATCGTGGTCGAGGGTCTGGACGCGCTGGACGGATCGCCGGTCGTTGACCTGAAGATCGCCCCCAAACGCTGAGAACCGACATGGGCAGCAAGTACACATACGGACCTGTGCCGTCGCGCAGGCTGGGACGCTCGCTCGGCGTCGACCTGGTGCCGCTGAAGACGTGCAACTTTAACTGCGTCTATTGCCAGCTTGGCCGGACGCCGCGCACAACGATCGAGCGCGCCGATTACGTCCCCGTTGAAGAGGTCGTCGCCGACGTGCGCAGGCAACTGGAAGCCGGCCCGCGTCCCGATTTCGTGACCTTGAGCGGCTCCGGCGAGCCGACGTTGAACGCCTCCTTCGGTGAGATCGCGTCCGCCATTCGCGGACTGACCGACATCCCGATCTCGCTGCTCACGAACGGGGGGCTATTCCACCTGCCCGAGGTGCGCGCCGCATGCGGGGCCGTCGACCTGGTGCTGCCCTCGCTCGATGCCGGGGACGAGGAGACCTTTCAGCGCATCAACCGGCCGCACCCGTCCCTTTCCCTGGAGCAGGTGGTGAGCGGGCTGGCGCAACTGCGCGCGGGATTCGACGGGGAGATATGGCTGGAGGTATTCATCGTCGACGGCCTCAACTCGTCCGATCAGCAGGTGGGTGCCATCAGGGCCTGCATCGAACGCATCGGCCCGGACCGGGTCCAGATCAACACGGCGGTCCGGCCGCCCGCCGAGGCGGACGTGCGCGCGCCGTCCGCGCAGCGGCTGGAGGAGATACGCGAGATGCTGGGGCCGCACGCCGAGATAATCGCGCCCGGCCGCGCGTTCGAGGAGGCAGCCGGCGCGCACGCAGAGAAGGACGAGGTGCTGGCCATGCTGCGCCGCCGGCCCTGCACGCTGGAGGACATCGCCAACGGCCTGGGTATCCACCCGAACGAGGCCGTCAAGTGCGTGCGGGCCCTACTGGACGAGGGGGCCGTCGTGCGCCGTCAGCGCCGCTACCAGACCTACTACGAGGGGGCCTCGGGCGAGTGACCACAGAGCGTACTACCGCAGCGTCGACTTAACCGCGTCCAGATTGAAGCGACCCGGCCTTGCGAAAAGCCCCAGGGGGAACGGGTCCGTGTTGCGCGGGTTGTCCTCGCTGGCCCAGAGCTCAGCCAACTCCTTCAGCTCCTCCGAAGGGATGAGAACGACATTTCTGCCGATGTTCTCCGCCGTATATTGCAGAGCAATCCCCTCGGAGTCTTCCGTGAACGCGGGGCCGACGACCACGAAGACAGGGACGGGCTTGTCAGCCGCATCCATGTACGAGTCAAACTGCCTGATGTGGCTCTTCAGGTGGACCTTGTCCGCTGCGCTCTTATTGTCCCACATCACGTAGGAATCTCGGAAGGAGATGAGCCCGTCCGAATGCTCTGTGCCCGCTTGGCGCAACGGCGTGTGGTTGAGCTTGGCATCGAAGAGATAAGAGGTCGCCTCCTCGAAGTAGCGGTCGATATCCTTGTCCTTCTCGATAATGTGCTGCGCGCGGAGCGTCTCCAGGTCACGGCGGGCCAGCTCACCGTAGAAATGGTACCAGGCTGCCCTCTGGTCCGCTCCCTCGCGAGGTCGTAGCTCCAACTGGTTATAGTGGTCGATGATCCTCTGTAT
>CAZSET010000328.1:0-3780 GCA_964605915.1 uncultured candidatus Brocadiaceae bacterium
GTCGGATTCTTGCGCTTGCTTATCTTCGACCTGTCCTGGTTGCGCAGAAGCGGCATGTGAACGAAGGTGGGCGGCTCCCAGCCGAACGCCTCGTAGAGCAGCACGTGCTTGGGCGTCGAGCTGATCCACTCCTCGGCGCGGATCACGTGCGATATCTCCATCAGGTGATCGTCCACCACGTTGGCCAGGTGGTAGGTGGGATAGCCGTCGCTCTTGAGCAGAACCTGGTCGTCGATCTCCGCGTTGTCAAAGACGACGGAGCCGCGTATCAGGTCCTCGAATCGCGTCTGGCCTTCCAGCGGCACTGCCAGGCGGATGGTGTGGGGGAGGCCGGCGTCAAGCTTCTGCTGCACTTCGTCCTCACTCAGGCCGCGGCAGAGGCGGTCGTAGCCGGCCGAGAAGCCCTGCTTCGCCTGTGCCTTGCGCAGGGCCTGGAGCCTCTCCGGCGTGCAGAAGCAGCGGTAGGCGGCGCCGCGGTCCAGGAGTTGCGCCGCGTGCCGGCGATAAAGCTCGAACCGCTCGCTCTGGCGGTAGGGCCCGTACGGGCCGCCCACGTCGGGTCCCTCGTCCCACTCTAGTCCGACCCAGCGGAACGCTTCGAGGATGGCCTCCTCGCTCTCTTTGGTGGAGCGTTCGCGGTCCGTGTCCTCGATGCGCAGCACGAAGTCTCCGCCCTGCGACCGGGCGAAGACCTGGTCGAACAGGCCGATGTAGGCATTGCCCACGTGTGGCGGCCCGGTCGGCGACGGGGCCAGCCTGACTCTCACGCGGTTGAGCTGGGCGCACATGTTGCCGTCTCCGTGCGTGATGGGTAGTGGGAGATTTGAGGATACCGACGGACTGCCAGCTTATCACACGGGCTGTCCCGCTTCAAAAGGTGGCGGCCTCTCGCCCTTCCTCTGCGAGGACGACGACGAAAGCGAGGACGACGACGAGAACGAGCACGACGACGAGGACGAGAACGGAAGGGGGCCCCGCATTCCCTGGCCCATTAGCCGGCTGCGAGCCAGCTCAGGATGCGTTCGACGTCCTCTCCCGTCACGTAGACGGGCGACCGGCCGATCTCGTCCACACTGGTGGGGTTGCCGTAGAGGTCGAGGGCGCCCATCCGTGCCAGATCGGTGGCCGGCACGGGCCCGGCGTTGGCGAACAGCGCCGCCACGCTCCGGCCGTCGCCCTCGAAGACGAGACAGCACAGGCCGTCCTGGGCCTGGATCTGGCGGATAAGCCGTGTGCCCTGCAGCAGGTGGGCCAGATTGGCCTGCGCCACGGCCCAGGGCTGGAGGTAGCGTCCTGGCTCCAGTCGCACCCAGGTGTGCTGGCCCAGGCGGGGGTAGGCATGCAGCGTGTAGAAGAAGAACTTGCGGGCCTCGACGGCCATGGCGGAAAGGTAGTAGCGCGCGTGCCAGATCGCTTCCCATCGGCCGTCGGAGGTGGCGAGGGGATCCAGGTCGCGGTAGAAGGTAGCATCCGCCGTGTCGGGGCCGCCCTCCGTGTGCCAGACCTCCACGTCGCCCAGCCCGTGCTCCTCCAGCAAGGCCCGGTGGACGCCGAGGAACGACGCCAGCGGGCCGTTTTGCCCTCCCGGCGTGCGCTGCGTGTACTGGTGGAGCGAGAACACGTCGAAGTGCCCCGCTGCGCCCAGCGCCAGGCAATCTCTGGTCCAATCGGGAGGGTTGGAATCCAGGCCCAGGATGACGCAGTCCGGATTGGCCTCTTTGGCCGCAGCGTAGGCGACCTTCAGCAGGGAAACATAGTCTTCGGCCGTTCCCGGCACCGGCTGGCCGTCCTGCATCTTGCGGAAGAAGCCGCTGGCCCACGGTTCGTTCCAGACCTCCCAGTGGTCGATGAGGCCGCGGTAGTGGCCGACGACGGTGTGGACGTAGCGTCGCCATGCATCCAGGTCCTTCGGCACGAAGTAGCGGCGATGGTAGCCGCCTGCATCCTCGGGTGCGCCCGACGCCCAGGGCGGCGCGCCGTCCAACATGCCGAGCACCATCAGCCCCCGGGAGCGGGCGAGCGCCACGCGTTCGTCGAAGAACTGGAAACGCCCCGGCTCCGGTTCGGCCGTCGGCCACTTCGTGATGGTGCTGGCGTCATGTATCCGGCACCATTTGAAGCCCAGGTTCTGCGCCAGCCGGGTGTAGGATTCGTCCAGCGGAATGTGGACGCCGAACGGCGAGTCCGGCATCAGCCGGTCGGGGTGGCGTGGCCTGGGCACGCGGGCGACCAGGCCCTGACCGACGTTGCTCAGTGGCTGGCCCTCGCGGCTGAGGACCCGAGCTTCGATGCGGAACATGCCGCGCCGGCCGGGTGGCGCCAGGTCGAGCGTCGTGGGCCGCTCGAACCGGTTACCTGGTTCGAGCGCCACGGCGGACAAGGTGGTCGCACTGCCGTAGACGTCGTGCACCGATAGGGCGAGGCGAGCACCGTCCGGGATCTGCCCCGCGCCGATCACCCTCAGCGCGGCGGCCTCGTCGTCGAAGATCAGCCCGTTGGGCGCCTCCGGCAGGACGGCCACCTCCACGGGCGCGTACGGCTGGAAGCTCGTCGGGCCCTCGCGTTCGACGAGCTGGACGTTCCTCACGTGAAGTTCTGCATCGGACAGCGGGCAGATGCGGACGGCGGCTTCGACGAACGGCAGTTGCCCGGATAGGGTGTAGCGCTCCCACTCGCTCGTCACTTCCAGGGCCCGGTGCATGCCGGTGTGGCCGTGGCGCGCGTCGTGCACGGTGAGCCAGACCTTCACTCCCGGCGGATCGCTCCGCATGTCCAGGCTGAGCGTGTGCGTTCGGCCGCAGTTGACGATGACGGGAGGGGAGTAGAGGGAAACCTGCGCCGCGTCGCTGCCCGGGATGATGACGTGCGGGCCCGGCTGCCCGGGCGCAGGCGCCACGTAGCGGAAGGCTTCCGGCGGCGCGTTGGACGGGGCCCAGCCGTTGGCGATGGCTCCGACCATACGGCCCGTGACGAGCAAGTTGCCTTTCCTGGGAGCGGCGGTCGAGACTACCGCTGTCGGTTCGAGCAGAGCGTCGTCGATGTCCACCGTCCCGAGGTCGCCCGGAATCAGCATGAACAGGGCGGGGCCGTCCACGGGCGAGGTGAAGGTGAGCTCACAGGCCGTCCATTCCGCCCCGGGACGGAAGGTCATGCCGGCGTACTCCCTGTACGGCGCCCCGGGTTGGCGGATCTGAAGGCGCAACGGAACCGCATCCGGCGAGCGCGCGAACACCCGCGCGCGGTAGGCCTGCCCTTCCTCCAGGGCGACGGCGGCCTGCGTCAACTGAACGGCGCCGCTGGCCATGCGCCGGATGGTGATGCGCTGGCATCTCGATCCGCTGTGCGGGCCGAAGCTGCCTTCCCCGTACTCCACGACCACCTGGGCCCAGCTGGAATTGTCCTTCCAGCCTTCGGCGATTCGGCCCGTGATCTGGGTTGTGCGGCCGTCTCCGATGTTCACCTCTTGGTACGGTCCTTCAAAGCCTCCGTTTGCCACCATGGCTTCCCCGGCCCGGGCGGGCAGCGCCGCCGATGCAAGGAGCGCCAGCAGAATGGCCGCCGCGCGCAATCGCGCTCTAGGTGCCATAGCTCACTCGTTCCGGAAAAGGAGCCTTGCCGCGTTCTCGGCCGTGATGGCGGCGATTTGCTCTGGAGTGGTGCCGCGCAGCTCGGCGAGGGCTCTGACCGTATCGACTATGAAGGCAGGCTCGTTGCGCGCTCCGGCGCGCGAGGCGGGAGCCTGATAGGGGGAGTCGGTCTCAACCAGCAGCCTCTCGTCCG
>CAZSET010000329.1:0-3761 GCA_964605915.1 uncultured candidatus Brocadiaceae bacterium
TTGTGGCGGAGAATGCCTCACCCGGACACGCTCACGCCCGGCGGGCCTGAGGTCGACTTCACGATTCTGACTGAGAACGCAGTCCTGTTGGGGGAAGCCAAGTGGCTGTCCGGCGTCGGCCGCGGTCAAGGGAAGGAGAGGAACAAGGACCAGGTTCAGATCCGCGGCGAACTGCTCGCGAAGTACGGCGGCCGGTTCTTCCCTGACAAGGCAGCCTTCGCGGCAGTCGGCATCAGCCTTCTCCCGGGCGCATTCGTTGACACGACCCCGGACGGCGTCGACTTCAGAGCGGCCACGTGGGAGCAGGTATGCGGCATTCCGTCGCACCCACAAGCCGAGGAGGTGAGACGGTACTTGGCCTGGAAGAAGGAGAACACAAGGATGGCCGACCGTAGTGCCGAAGGGGCGAGTTGATTCGCGGTTGGTCGTAGGTACAGCAGGTGTTGACCGCTCAAGCCTGACGGGACAAGCCGGCAGGCACTGGATAATTGAGTCCTGTGAGCTGCGGAAGTGGTTCCGGCGTCGGAACCGTTGGGGCCACGTCCGGGGTGTGCGAAACCGTTGGGCAGATCTATCGGAGGCAGTGTATCCGCGGGCCAGTGACGGGAGAGAGCGCATGAAGGCACGCGAGAAGGCGCTGGTCGGGCTCGGGCTCCTGAAAGAAGCAGTGTGCGACTACCTTTCCTGGTCCGTCCTCGGCCTGTTAGTCAATGAGGGCAAGGTTAGGTACGATGAGGGGTCGGGAAGGAAGTTGTACTGCGTTGCCGAGTAGGTGCAGGTGCATTAGCTCAGTTCGGCCGCCAGGCGTTGAATGATCAAGCCCGACGGTGCGGAGACACATTGTCTCCGTGCGTCGGGCTTTCTGTTTGGCGGGAGCCGAAGCGGAAGCCCTAATCCTCCCGCATTCGCGGACAGGACCGGGGCGAGGAGGAGCGATGATGCTATCTGGCCAGCTCGAGCTTGCCGCGCGTGGCCCTGGCCGGCGGGCATTCCTCATGGAGAGCGACCGGATGCGTGTGTGTCCTCTTGTGTTACCGGTTGAGCATCCACAGATGGATGTCGAGATGTGCCAGGGAGCGGAAGCTCTGCTGCTTGGCATACCGCTGAGCAAAGGCCTGGAACTTGGCACTTACCTGCTGATCGAGGCGTCTGAGTCCAGGCCATGCTGGCAACGCTCCCCGGCCCGCTTCGCGCTTCAGTGCGCCAGCCACGATGCTGTCAAGCGGGATCTCAAGCCACCTCTCTACGCGGTCGAGCCTGTATGCCTTGCGCAGGTAGTGGTTCAGCGTGCAGCCGCGCAGAAACAAGTTGGCGCCTTTGCGGACTGCTCCCCAGGGCTGCCCACCGCCAAGGCTGGCAAGTGCTGCAAGGATGCGCTCAGTTTGGCGGTCCAGCCAGCGGGCGAAGCCTTCCCGGCTCACCGGGATGCGCGCGAGGTCGAGCTCGCCGAGGTGGTGTCTAACGGCCGCCAGAAGCCCCGGATGCTGATTCCTGAAGGAAGACGGGCCGATAGCCTCGTACATCTCGAACTGCTGGAGCATGCGGAGAAATCCGGTGGCATTCATGTGGTCTCCTTTCGCGATGGCCACGATCGTATGCCATCGCTCGACGTGGGTCAAGGCTTGCGGGGCGCCGCCAGAGAGAAAACCCCGGCCAGACTGGCCGGGGTGAGAGAGGTGAGATGACGATGCTGTCAGCGCGCCAGCTCGAACTTGCCCCTGGCGGCCTTGCGGAAGCGGGCGGCGTCGCCCTTCTTCTGGATCTCCCGCAGGATGGCGGCGTAGATGGTCGCCGCCGGCGGGCCTTCCTGATGGAGATCGACGCGCTCTACTGCGACGTCATTGTCCAACGCTGGGAGCACTTCACGGGGCGCAAGGCTGCGCGAGTTACGGCCGCACGCGAGAAGGATAACGAGATTACGTAAGCAACCAAAACTCGTGATCCATGAACACGCGCGCAGGATAGCGCCTTTGATCAGCGTAGCGCTCGGCGCACTGCTGAAACTGCTCGTTCGTCTCTGGCGTGAGACCATTCAGACCGGGCCAGGGAGGCAACAATTCGGGGTAAGAATCGTGCAGACGCTTGCCGACCCTCGAGTCCAACGGGACCTCAAGCAACTTCACGACCCGGCAGAGGCGCGGGTAGGCTTCGCGGAGATAGTGGTTGTAGACGCACGCGCGCAGGAAAAGGTTGATAGACTTCCTCGCCACGCCCCAGATGCCTTTGCGCGGCCTTCGAGCCACAGCGCGCATGGCCTCCTGCGTTCGCTGGTCCAACCACATCCCGAAGCCCTTGCGGCTAACAGGGATGCTCGACAGGTCAATGTCATTGGCAAGATACGAGCGGATCGACCTGAGGAAGCCAGCCGGTTGGCCTCTGGTCGTGCCCAGGCCAACAGCAGCGAACGCTTCGAAGTGCTGTATGTGGCAGACTGGAACGTTCCGCTCTCGGGTATTCCGCGCCATCGTGGGCAGGATCATATCGGGCTGCCTCCGGGGACGCAACCGCCGGCCGAAGAGAACCCCGGCCGGTGCAGCCGGGGTGAAAGGAGAAAACTGATGTGTGCGTCAGCGCGCCAGCTCGAACTTGCCGCGACCGGCCTTGCGGAAGCGGGCGTCGCCGCCCTTGTTCTGGATCTCCCGCAGGATGGCCGAGTAGATGGTCGCGTGCGGCGTCTTGCCCTCGGACTGCCAGTAACCAGCCGCGAAGGCGCGCTCGACAATGGCCTTGCAGGACAGCGGCTCGCCGGCCTTCTCGAGCACCTTCGCCGCCGCGTCGAGGCCACCCAGGCCGCGTTCCTGGGCGCCCGTCTTGGCCCGTGTGGCGCGCTTCTTCGCCTTCTTGGCCTTGGCCTCGCGCTTGGACTTCTTCTCGCCCTTGGCGCCCTCCTTCGCCCTGTGGGCTTCGGAGGGTAGGCCTGTGTCGCGCCCTGTGGCGGGCGACTTCTCTTCACCGAGCGCATCATCGCCACCGGCCAGGTAGTCGTCCCAGGGGCAACGCAGGCGCTGTGCGCTCTTGACGCGCACCTGCCGGTTCGTCTCCTGGTTCGTTCCGACCCAGCCGCCTTGCGGGTGCTCCTCGTCGATAACGACGGGCACCACGTTTCCCGATACCTTCACCGCGTACGTCTCGCCAACCTTGACCTCTGCCTTCTTCATGACCAGCCTCCTTACTCCTCAAGCATGTCCGCCAGATACCTGACCAGTTCGCCGACGCTGCCCATGGGCACGTCGGTCCCGACGTCCGGGTCCACGCCGTCTCCGGCGATGGCTCTGGCGACCGCGCGGAGTGCGACCGCCTCGTCCTCGCTCTCCCAGCCTGGCAGGCGCAGCCAGCCTTCATGGGTCTGGAGGACGTCTGCCGCCTTGCGCAGCGAGAACACGACGATGTCGCGGCTCGATACCACCACGTCACCTCCCTTCTTCTCTGGTGGACTTCAGGCGCCGCTCGATGTCTTCGGGCGCCTGCTGCGAGAGCGTCACCATCGCCGCCTTGAGCAGATCGCGGATGTGGGCCAGGTCAGCCGCATGGCCCCAGTCGCGGGGCTCCTTGGCGGCGAACTCGGCGTGGTGACCGACCTCCTCGGCGAGCATCACCAGAAGCTTCTCCACATCTCTGCGCCGGGTTTGGTAGACCTCGGACGCCGTAGTCTTGCGTTCCGTCATCTCGACCTCCTTCCCTTGTCCTGCGAAGCCTTGTGCGGAGCAGGATTAGTCGGCGAGGCGCTGGATGGCCAACCAGTAGTCTTCGACATCGCCGTT
>CAZSET010000330.1:0-3754 GCA_964605915.1 uncultured candidatus Brocadiaceae bacterium
CCATGCCGCACTGGCCGTGCTGGTCGTGATCCTGCTCGCTGTGGTTGGTCGCTGGGCCGGAGTGCCGCTGGTCGTGCGCGTCACTTTTCCTGCCATCCTGCTGTGGTCGTTGGTGGTGGCGGTGTACGCGTTCACTTCATACCGGCGCGTATGGACGAACAAGGGAAGGCGGGCTGCCCCCTGAGAAGACGGTGGATCCCGAGGGCCCTGACGATGCTACTGAAGCCGGGTCAGCAGCCGCTGCTGACTGAAGGTGAGCTGGAGGAAATCGAGCAGAGACTTCGGCGCATCTTCCTGGGATCGTTTTGCCTGGACGTGATGATCGTGTTGCTGCTCTTGCTGCTGGTCAATCGCTGGGGCGACCTGCCGGCCGTGCTTCGGGTGGCCTATCCCTCGGTTCTCATGTGGTCTCTCGTGGTGACGGGGTACGCTTTCCATTCCTACGTAAGCGTCTCGCGCAGGATGAGGGAGAGCTTCCGCCGGCGCGGGTTTGTCGACGAGATCACCCAGGTGTTCAACTACCGCTACCTGGAGCGCCGGCTCGCCGAGGAGGAGGAGCGCACGCGTCGTCATGGGGGCTTTACCGCCATCCTTTACCTGGATCTTGACGGGTTCAAACAGGTGAACGACCGCTACGGCCATCAGGTCGGCAACATCGTGCTGCAGCAGGTTGCCCACACGATGCTCCAGCAGGTGCGCTCCTACGATGTGTTCGGCCGCATCGGGGGAGACGAGTTCCTGGCCATTCTGCCGCAGACAGATCGCCGCGAGGCTTACGTCCTGGCCGACAGGCTGCGCCAGGCCGTCCAGGACTATGAGATGGCGATCGGCGAGGAGATCGCCGTCGACTTCGTGCGCGTCAGCGTTGGCATCGCCGCCTATCCCGTCAACGGCGAGACCATGGACAACGTGGTCACCGCGGCTGACCGTGCGGTCTACGAATCGAAGGAGCAGGGGGGCAACAGGGTCTCAGTGGCCGGGCAGTTCATCACGGCCGATGCGGTGGCGCGCGACATGGTGCGCGGCCATCGGGGACAGGCAACGGCTTCGGAGCCGTAGGCGAACGCACGCGCGATCAAACCTCGCAATCGCCTTCACGCAAGTGTTCCACTTAAGGCGCCAGAGCATGGTGGCTGACATCCTCATCGTTCTGGGTTCCCTTCTGATCGCCGCGGGGCTCACCGGCGTCGTCGGGCGGATCTGGCGATGGCGCGCGGGCCGCACCGCGGGTCCCGCCGGCCGAGCCGACACGCACGCCTGACCTCGTTCCCGCCTGAGCATCCTCCGGCTCATCATGGGCCCGTTTGGCCTCTCCCTGGGAGGCCGTTGCGAAAATCAACGGACATTATCCTGCCCGTCGCTTCCGGCTCTGCAAGCGGCAAGGTGCGTAACGCACTTATGCTCAAGGCCTTAAGGGACGCCATGTTCGAGGCAGAGCTGGTTTCTGGGGCGGCCCCTTGCATCGGGATTCGGCGCTTCGTTATGGTTGCGTGACGGCATTCCGCGTGGCTCAAATCCAAGGGTGATAAGGGGCATGAGAAAGCTCTTGATCCTGCTTTTGGTGGCGGCGGCAATCGGTATCGTCATATCGCGAGGGCGGGCGGCCGATCCGCCGCCGGGCGAGTCCGGCGTGGCGCCCCCCGGCCAGGGCATTGTGAGCGGCGCCCTGCCGGAGGCGGCCGCGGAGCCCCGCCAGACTCAAAGGGCGCCCGCGCCCGCGGGACCTCCTGAGGTTGCCGCCAGTCGGCCTCCTTCGAGCATCCAGGCAAAGCAGACCTCCCCGCCCGGCCGCGAGACTGCCGGGCCGATTGTGCTGTCCGCCGAAGCGCCCGCGCGGCCGTCTTCTGCCGGGCCAGAGGCGCTGAACGCGGCCCGGTCCGTGCCGCACAGACAGGCCATGGCCGGCGACCTGAAGCGGGCCCTGGCATTGGTGGACGCGGGCAGGTGGATAGAGGCGCGTGCGATCCTCAGCGGCCTGTACCTCCAATCCACGGGTCAGCTCGCCCGAGAGGTGCGAGACGTGCTGGACCGCATCAATCAGAAGCTCGTCTTCGACCCGCGCTGCATCGACGGCGCTCAGGTGTACGTCGTCGGGCGCGGCGATAACCTGATCAAGATCGGCAAGAAGTACGGCGTCAACTGGCGTATGATCGCCAGGATCAACCGCATCCAGCCGAACCGGATCCGGGCCGAACAGCAGCTCAAGATAATCACCGGGCGCACCAGCGCAGTCATCTGGAAGGGCGAGTTCCGGCTCGCGCTCCTGCTCGACGGCGTTTACGTGAAGGAGTACCCCGTAGGTATCGGCAAGGATGGGCTGACCCCGTCAGGGGAGCTGACCGTGGACGAGATGATGGTGCGCGCCCCCTGGAACCCGCCCGAGGGCGGCCTGATCAAGTACGGCGAAGAAGGCTATCAGCTCGGGGAGCGATGGATCGCCTTCGTCAATGAGCCCGGGGCCTCGGGCCTCGGCATCCACGGCACGAACGACGAGGCCAGTATCGGCACCAAGTGCTCGAACGGATGCGTACGGCTGAAAAACGATGACGTGATTGAACTCTACGACTTCATGCAGCCGGGCAGCCGGGTGCTGATCAAGGACTGATGGCGATGTACCGTAAAGGTGGCCTCGAAGAATACGTCTCCGACGCGGCGGCGAAGAAACCGGCGCCCGGCGGCGGCAGCGTCAGCGCCCTGGTCGGCGCACTGGCGGCCGCGATGAGCGAGATGTCCGCCAACTTCACGGTCGGCAACAAGAAATTCGCCTCCGTCGAAGGAACCGCGCAGGGAATGCTGGAAGAGCTGGCCGACTGTCGCGACACGCTGCTGGCCCTCATTGACCTCGACGTCGAGGCCTACGGGGCGGTGGACGAGGCTTACGGGATGCCGAAGGACACCGGCGAGCAGAAGGCGGCGCGGCGCAAGGCGATGCGCACCGCCCTGCTGGGGGCCATGGCGGCACCGCTCGACGTCATGCGTCAGTGCAGCCGCGTCGCTGCCATAGCGGAAGAGCTGGTGGAGGTCGGCAATCCCAACTTGATAACGGACGTGGGCGTGAGCGCCATCCTGGCGGAGGCGGCCTGCGCTGCCGCCCGGCTCAACGTGGAGGTCAACCTGAAGTTTCTCAGGGCGCCCGACGTTGCTGAGAAGGCCGTCGCCGAGATGGACGGCCTGAGCAGCCGCGTGCAGCGATGCCGCGAGCGCGTCGCCCGGAAGGTCTCTTCATACCTCGCTGGCTAGGCGGGCCCGCCGTGTTCGAGAGCTGGACCATCACCAGGAGCCGCGGCGCGTGCAGCGCGTGCGACCAGGAGTTCGCTCCCAATCGCACTTTCTTCTCGTGCCTTGAGGAGCAGAAAGACGACTTCGTGCGGATCGACTTTTGCCCCGGCTGCTGGGAAACGCAGGCGCCCGAGCGCTTCTTCTGCTTCTGGCGCAGCCGTCGCGCCGAGCCGAACAAGAGGCCGACGCTCGACACTGAACTGATGCTGGAGTTCTTCGACCGCCTGGCCCGGCCCGACAATGACAGGAAGCGCACATTCCGGTTCGTGCTGGCCCTTTACCTGATGCGGCGGAAGGAACTGAAGCTGCTCCGCGTCGAGCGTGACGGGGAGCGGGAGGTCCTGGTCTTCCAGCGGCGCTCCTCGGGTGAGGAGCTCTCCGTCGCCAATCCGGACATGACCGAGGACCAGATCCAGGAGACGTCCCGCCACTTGGGCCAGCTCCTCACGGCGGAGCTGTGAGGCGCGCCACCTTT
>CAZSET010000331.1:0-3744 GCA_964605915.1 uncultured candidatus Brocadiaceae bacterium
TATGGACGCACCTCGCCTACGTGCCCATAGCCCTGGCCGGGCTCTGGTGGGGTCTCAAGAGCGTCTGGCTGGCGGTTCTGCTCGGGGCTTTTGTGGTCGGGCTCGGGCTCGGCACGGGGGGAGTCCAGAACCTGGTGCCGGACCTTCTGCGGGCGTGCTTCTTCGTCGGGGCGGCCCTCTGTGTGGGCACGGCCAGCTCACGGGCCACGGCGGCCAGGAAAGCGGAGGAGGAATCGCGAAGGGAACTCGAGTTGACTCAGCGGCGCCTGCTTGCCTCGGAGCGGCTGGCCTCGATGGGCCAGCTTTCCGCCGGCATAGCGCACGAGCTCAACAACCCGCTCGGCACGATACTGATCTATGCCCACATGATTCTGAAGGAGCTGCCCGAGGACGACCCGAGGCGCGAAGACATCCAGATGATCGCCAGCGAGGCCACCCGATGCAAGAACATCGTGCGGGGCCTTCTGGACTTCGCCCGGCAGTCGAGGGTGTCCAAGGCCCCCGCGGACGTGGCTGCGCTCGCCGATGACGTAGTGGCCATCATGAAGCCGAAGGCCGAGGAGGTGGGCGCGAGACTCACGGCGGACGTCGAGGACGCCCTGCCGACCATGACGATAGACGCAGACCAGACCAAGCAGATGCTGGTGAACCTCGTTCAGAACGGGCTGGACGCCGTCGCCGAGGGAGGAGAGGTCGCCGTCAGCGCCCGTCGGGGGGCTCGGCCGGACACCGTGGAGATCAGCATCAGAGACAATGGATGCGGGATCTCCGAGGAGAATCGGCGCAAGTTGTTTACCCCCTTCTTCACCACCAAGGAGCCCGGCAAGGGCACAGGCCTGGGGCTGGCGATCGCCTACGGCGTGGCGAAGATGCACTCGGGCGACATTACGGTGGAGAGCGAACCGGGCAAGGGCACGGTCTTCTCCATTGTGCTGCCCGTGGGACACGAAGGAGAGAACTGATGGAGCAACGCAAGAAAGTGCTGCTGGTGGACGACGACGCCGACTTCGTCGAGATCAACAGGGCCGTGCTGGAACAGCATGGCTACGATGTGGTGGTTGCCTACAACGGCCGGGAATGCATGGAGAAACTGGGGAGCGAGAAGCCGGACCTGATCGTGCTTGACCTGATGATGGGCACGTGGAGCGAGGGACTGAACGTGGCGGAGGAACTGCGCAGCTCCGAAGAGACATCCGACATTCCTCTCTTGCTTGCCACGGTCGTGAACCTGGAGGCGCCCTACGCGTCCCGACCAGAGCTCGTATGCGATTGGCTGATCGACGAGTACGTGATGAAACCCGTGGAACCGGAGGAACTCGTGAAAGCCGTCGAGCGGGGCCTGCGCCGCAAGGCCAAACGCCCCGCGCCCGCCCCGGCGGAGGCTGAGGCCCCCGTCATCATGCTGGTGGACGATGACCTGGACTTCCTGGAGGTAAACCGCGCTGTCCTCGAAGCGAACGGCTATGAGGTCGTCTGCGCATCGGGCGCCGGAGAGGCGATGGAGAAGATGGCTGGGAAGAGACCCGACTTGGTCATCACCGACCTGGCGATGGAGACCCTCCTGTCCGGCATATCGTTCTCGCAGAAGATAAGGAGCGACCCGGACCTGCGCGACGTGCCCGTAATGGCCGTCACGGGGCTGAAGACGCAGCGGGGGTTCAAGTTCGCGCCGTCCGAGGATGAGCTCGCCATGGTGGGGGTTGATCGCTACTTCGAGAAGCCGGTCGATCCGCAGAGACTCCTGGACGCCGTGGAGGAGCTGACAAGGCAGGGGCGCGGGGGAAGGAAGCAATGAGCGATGGCGCCGAGCGTATCCTGGTGGTGGACGACGAGCCGGGGATGCGGGAGGGATGCCGCAAGATCCTCTCCTCGGAAGGCTACGGCGTGGACACCGCCGAGGACGGCCCGACCGCTCTCGACATCCTCCGGCAGAGCCGGGACTTCGCCGGCGCCCTCGTTGACCTGAAGATGCCGGGTATGGACGGCCTGGAGCTGATCCGGCGCATCAGGCAGCGAGATGAGGACATCGTTCTGTTCGTCATCACCGCCTACGCCACCATTGGGACGGCCGTCGAAGCCACCAAACTCGGCGCCTACGACTACATCCCGAAGCCTTTCACCCCGGACGAACTGCTCGTGCCCGTGCGAAACGGCCTGGAGCGCCGCTCCCTCCGCCTGGAGGCGAGGCGCCTGCAGGAGGAGCGCGAGCGCCGCATGCTCGAGCTGGCCTTCGAGCGTTCGAAGAGCTACACCATCATCAACTGCATGGCGGACGGGGTCCTGGTCATGAACCGCGACGGCCAGCTCGTCCTGCGCAACGCCGCCGCATCCCGCATGCTGCCGCGGTGCGGGGAAGCGGTGCTTCCTGCTCCCCTCGACGATGCACTCGCCTGCCCGGAGCTCGCGTCCTTCGTGCGCAAGGCGCTCGGCGCCCCGGCGGGGCCGAGCATCGCCTCGGTCCAGCTCTCCCACGGCGCGGGCACTTTCATGGTCAATGCAAGCCCGGTGCTGGACCGCGACGGACAGGTCTCGGGCGCCGTTGCGGTGCTGAGGGACATCACGGCTTTGAAGGAGCTGGAGGACGCGAAGTCGATGTTCGTCTCCATGGTGGCCCACGAAGTCAAGCGTCCCCTGGCAGCGATCGAGGGCTACCTGAACCTGGTGCTCAGCGGCGCCGCCGGGCCAGACCCCGAACGGGACCGCCGCATGCTGGAGCGCTCCCTGCTGCGCGCCCGGGGGCTGCGCACGATGCTGTCCGAGCTGATGGACGTGGTCGCCATGCAGACCGGGCGGTTCACTTTGGAGAGGACGCCGCTCCGCATCGCCGACGCCGTCGTTGAAGCGACGGAACCGTGCCGGGAGCCGGCCGAAGAGAAAGGCATCAACCTGTCGGTCGAGAGCGATGGGAAGGCAGCCCATGCGCGGGTGCTGGCGGACCGAGAAGCCATTCGCTCGGTCTTCGCGAACCTGGTCGACAACGCGATCAAGTACACGGACGAGGGCGGCCTGGTCGAAGTCCGCGTGGCGGAAGCGGGCGACTACGTTACCGTCTCCGTCAGGGACAACGGCATCGGCATGAGGCCGGAGGAGCTTTCCAGGGCCTTTGATGAGTTCTTCAGGGCCACCAATGCTCGCACCGCCGACGTCCCCGGTACGGGCCTCGGACTGACCATCGTCAGAAGCCTGGTGGACATGCACGAGGGCAAGATCGACGTCGAGAGCGCCCTGGGGCAGGGAAGCACGTTCACCGTCAGCCTGCCCAAGGTCTCCTGACGCGCCGCCCGCAGAGGCCCATCCCGCTGCCGAGAGAAACCCCGGTGCTGCGGCCAGGCCCGCGCAGCGTCGCAGCGACCCACGAGTCGCCCTTCCGCCCGTAGACGCGGTGCTCCCCTTGGCCGTCGGTCTGGAGGAAGAAGCCGTGGGCACGTGCAGACCGCGCCAATCGGCCCTACAATGAAGCAGCGCCGAGCCGAGTTCGTCTACTTTCGAGGGAGGACTGATGGCCGAGAGCGATAGGGCGAAACTGACCGACCCGTTTGGCGTTGCACTGGACCTCGAGCAGGGCGCCCTGGCCGAGGTGGCGGAGCACCTGGTGCGGCGCGCATCCGACATGCGCGGCTACTACGCCGATGAGGAAGCCCTGGAGGAGCTGATCCGCGAACACGACGACCCCGTTCACTACGAGGTGTTCGACACGCCGGTGCCCAAAGCAGCGGGCCATCTCAAGTTCTGCATCAGCAAGCT
>CAZSET010000332.1:0-1145 GCA_964605915.1 uncultured candidatus Brocadiaceae bacterium
CCTCCGTCTGGATCAGCAGGACCGAAGAGGGGGCCCGGGAGCTGGCGGTGCGCCACCAGTACGACGATGCCATCAAGGAACTCCAGCCCCTCCTGGACGTCAAGGGCAAGGTATTCCGGCGCGCCAGGGAAAAGGCCGACCGGCTCATCAGAAGCTACAATGCGCAGAGAGCGAAGTACTACGAGGAGCGGGTGGAAGAGGGCAAGCGCCTCGCCGGGCAGGGCGACCTTACCAAATCCCTCGAGATACTTGAGCCCATCCCGGAGCAGTTCGCTCTTCCCGCTCACCTTCCGGACTTCATCGGCAAGGTCACGTCCCGCATGGAGGTGGCCAGGCGGATGCTGTCTGCCGTCTCGCAGCTTCTGGAGGAGCGCAACTGCGATGAGGCCCAGAAACTGATCGATAACATCGCGACGGTCTGGGTGGACTGCGCGGGGCTGGACGAGGCGCGCACCCAACTGGCGCAGGCGCGCGAGACGGAGCAGATGCTCGATTACGAGCTGACCGAGGTGCAACGCCACCTGGAAAGCGGCCAGTTCGCCGAGGCCCGTAAGGCTCTGGAGTTCGCCCGGAGCACCATGCCGGACAACCCGCGCGTCCGACAGCTCGAAGACGCCATGGAGCGGGGGGAGAAGGTCGCCCTCGTCAAGAAAGTCTTCGCCCGCGGCAAGGTGGCTTCCGACAAGGGCGACGTAGTGGGGGCCGTGGGCATCTGGCAGGAGGCGCGCGAACTGCTGCCCGAGGGGGATCAACTCCGCCAGAGCATTCAGAAGAGCATTGACGCCGCTCAGCAGAAGCTGCTGGCCTAAACACGCGCAAAACGAGAAGCAGCCGCCCGCGCGCAGGCCGAGGCCGAGGCCGCCGCGCGCAAAGCCACCAGGAGGCTGGCCGTCATCCTGGCCGTCATCCTGGCGGCCATACTGATCGTCGGTGCCGTCATCCTCTACTTCAAGTTTGCGTACTAGGCCTCCCTGCCCGAGCACGGCCCGGCGGACTTCTTGACACCCGAGCCCGGCCGCCTGTAAGATGGGCTGCAGGTGGCGGAGTAGCTCAGTGGTAGAGCAGGGGATTCATAAGCCTCGGGTCGGGGGTTCAAATCCCTCCTCCGCTACCAATCCCCTTTCTTAATGGGGGTCGCGTTGGCC
>CAZSET010000332.1:1155-3732 GCA_964605915.1 uncultured candidatus Brocadiaceae bacterium
TTGGCCCACGTTCTCGGCAGGAGTGGGGCGGCTTTGTTCCCTGACGGGGGTGGTCGGGGTGCTGTCAGATTGACAGTCGAAGGGGACATGACCTGACGGCGCTGTCGGAATGACAGAAGGCCGTCGGGCTTTCCGCAGAGCGGCCGCCCCTTGTTTGATTCATTTGCCAATCGGGCCAGAAAGCGTAATAATGGGTGTTTCCGCATCGTCGCATTGCGGCGTGCGGATGGCTGCGAAGGCGGCCCGGTGCTGCGGGCGGACCCAGCGTAATGCTGCGTTGCAATGCTTGGCGGGGCCCCTGGCACGCGGTTTGCGCCCTCTCGCGCCAAGTGGTTCCCCCCAATCGGTTGACGCCACTGCTCAGTGTTTCTGAAGGAGGAACGTCCGAATGGCCCCAAAAGAGCTGGCTTTCGGACAGGAAGCGCAAGACAAGCTTATGGCGGGCGTGACCAAACTGGCGCGCGCCGTCAAGAACACCCTTGGCCCGAGAGGACGAACGGCCGTCCTCGACAAGGGCTGGGGCAGCCCCCGGATCACCAAGGACGGCAAGACGGTCGCCGACGATATCGAGCTGTCCGAGCGGCACGAGAACCTGGGTGCGCAACTGCTCAAGCAAGCGGCCTCCCAGACCAGTGACGACGCCGGCGACGGAACGACAACCGCCACCGTACTGGGCGAGGCGCTGTGCCGGGAGGGCATGAAGCGCATCGTGGCAGGCTGCGATGCCATGTCTCTGCGGCGCGGGATGCAGAAGGCCGCCCAGGCCGTCGTCGAAGAGCTGCGCAAACGCAGCGAGCCGGTCGTTGAATCGGAAGACATCGCGGCCGTGGCGGCCGTCGCCGCCAACAATGACAGGGAGATCGGGCGCATGATCGCCCGGGCCATGGATGCGGTTGGGGCCAGGGGTGTGATCACCGTCGAGGAAGGGCGCGGCCTCGAGACTGAGGTTGAGGTCGTCGAAGGCATGCAGATCGACCGCGGCTACCTCTCGCCTCAGTTCATCACCGATGAGGACGCCATGGAGTGCGTGCTGGAGGACTGCCGCGTCCTGATCTTCGAGAAGAAGATCTCCAGTGCCAAGTCGATAGCGGCCGTGCTGGAGATGGCTGCGAAGTCCGGCAAGCCCCTGCTGATCATCAGCGAAGACGTGGAGACCGATGCTCTGGCCACCATGGTCATCAACAGGCTGCGCGGGGTCGTGAGTTGCTGCGCCGTCAAGGCGCCGGGCTACGGCGACCGCCGCAAGGCCATGATGGAGGACATGGCGATACTGACCGGGGCGCGGGCGGTATTCCAGGACCTGGGCTTGGAACTGGAGAACGTGACCCTGAGCGACCTGGGGCGCGCCAAGAAGGTGACGGTCAGCAACAGCCATACGACCATCGTCCAGGGCGCCGGCTCGCAGAAGGACATCCGGGCGCGCGTGCAGCAGATCGAGCGCGAGGTCGAAGCGACCACCAGCGACTATGACCGGGAGAAGCTGCGGGAGAGGCTGGCCAAGCTGAGCGGCGGAGTTGCCCAGATAAACGTCGGTGCCGCCACCGAGACGGAGATGAAGGAGAAGAAAGCACGCGTCGAGAACGCCCTGAACGCCACGCAGGCCGCCGTTGAAGAGGGCATACTGCCGGGCGGCGGCGTGGCCTTCTTCCGTGCGGCGCCCGTTCTGGACAAGCTCAAGCTCGAAGGCGATGAGGCCGTCGGCGCGGATGTGGTTAAGGCCGCACTGGGCGTGCCGCTGATGACCATTGCACAGAACGCCGGCCTGCAGGGCGCCGTGGTCGCGCGGAGGGTCGAGCGGGGCGACGGCTACGCCTTCGGATACGACGCCGAGCGCGAGGAGTACTGCGACCTGATGGAGGCCGGCGTGATCGACCCGATGAAGGTCCTGCGCGCGGCGCTGCAGAACGCCGTCAGCGTTGCCGGCATCGTGCTCAGCACGGAGTGCCTGATCCGCGAGATCAAGGAAGAGCAACCGGAGATGCCGGGTGGCGGGCCGGGCGGAATGCCTCCCGACATGGGCGGCATGGGCATGATGTAAGGTCGCGCAGCAGGCCCTGGCCAGGGCCTGGACGCCAACTGCCAGAAGAACTGAGAAATCCCGAATACAGTCCCGAACGTGGAGGACGTTGACGGATGGCCAAGACCAAGATCAAGCCGCTCGATGACCGTGTCGTGGTGCAGCGCCTTGAGCAGGACGAGAAGACGCCCGGGGGGATCTTCCTGCCGGAGACCGCAAAGGAGAAGCCTCAGCAGGGCAAGGTCGTCGCCGTGGGTCCCGGCAAGATGCTGGACTCGGGCGAGCGGGCCGCCATGAACGTCAAGAAGGGCGACATCGTCGTCTTCGCCAAGTACGGTGGCACCGAAGTCGAGCTGGACCGCAAGGAACTGATCGTCATGCGGGAAAGCGACCTGCTGGCGGTGCTTGAGGACTGAGGCCGGTCGGCGCGTATCCGGCCGACCGTGCTGCGCCAGTGCCTAACCTGGAGGAAGTGACATGGCTCCGAAACAGTTGATGTACAGCGACCAGGCCCGGAACAAGATACTCAAGGGGGTGCAGAAGCTTGCCGACGCCGTCCG
>CAZSET010000333.1:0-3721 GCA_964605915.1 uncultured candidatus Brocadiaceae bacterium
AGGCCAGTACCCCGCAGGCCAGAAACGCCTGGGGGAAGCCCGTGACGTCAATGTCTATCCCAAGGCCCAGCAGGGGCGGAATCACCGCGTTCGCAAGGCCCAGGAACGTGAAGGAGACCGCCGAGTAGCTGGGCCGGCGATGCGGGCCCGCGAACCGGAACACCGCTGGCAGCACCACCACCATCCGCACTCCGTACGCAAATCCCACCAGGCTCCAAGCCGCGCAGATGACGGCCGGGCGGGCCGACGCAACTGACAGGCCCGCGGCCGCCATCACGAACAGGGGAAACACACGGAACGGAGCGATCGTGCCCCTCCGGTCACTCAGCAGCCCGCCCCCGATCGAGCCGACGGCCATCGAGCCGAAGTAGAACATGGTGAAGGTGCCCACGATGCCGTCCTGAACGCCGGGGTAGCTCAGGCCGTACCTGGTCAGGAAGGTCAGCAGGACCATGACGGGCAACGTCACCAGCAGAGAGGCCACCATGAAGAGCCGGAAGTCGCGCCGCCGGAACATGATCTGCCACAGGTCGCCCAGGTAGGCACCCCAGGGGGTCCGCCTCTGGTTGGGCAGACCCTCCGTGCGTTCCTCTCGGACGAGCGCGACGAACAGCAACGAGAGCCCGTAGAAGACCAGCGCCAGGAAGAGCAGAATGCGGTAGCGCTCCGGGGCCGGCCTTGCGTTCATGATGTGCTGAATCAGTTTGCCCAGCCCGACGCCCAACACGGCGGGAACGGCTCGCCGCACGCCGAGCAAACTCCCCCACAACCTCTCTGGCACTGTCTTGGCGTACCAGTCCGCCCAGACGGGCACGATCAGGCCGGAGCCCAGGCCGTTGGCGGCCAGCGCGACGAAAAGCAGGGGCAAGGTGAAGGCTGCGTCCCACCGAAGGTAGAGCGAGAGCAGAAAGCCCAGCCAGCCCACCCGCTGGAGCACGGCGCATAGGAGGACGGCGGGCTTCTTGTAGGCCAGTCCTTCAACCTTCTTGGCGTAGAATATCTGCGGCAGGAACACGCCAAGGCCGCGGACGAGCGCCACCAGCCCGATCAGGATGGCCAGGTCGCTCAAGTCCTGGATCAGCTTCGGGATCACCTGCTCCAGGCTGAACGAGATCAAGGCAGCGAAGAAAAACACGCCGTCGAGCAGGTGACAGACGGCGTTCCACCGGGACCGAGACCCAGGCACTGCCGACTCCCCAGCAAAAAAACCGCTCTGTCCGCGCCTTGCGGCCATCAGGACAGAGCTTACGCCGCCGTGCAAACCATAGGAAGCATTGCTTCCATGGACATTATACCTTGCGGCTTCGCGAGGGGCAAAGGGGTGCCCCGCTGGGAGGGCCGCCCAGCTAGGGGATGACGTCCATCTGCGCCCCGGCGCGCCGCATTAAGTCGACGAACGTGGGGAAGGTCACCGACACGGTCTCGGCCGTCGTCACAGCGGTTTGGCCCTCGGCCACCAGCCCTGCGACGGCCAGAGCCATGACGACACGATGATCGCCGTGGCCGTCCGTCTTCGCCCCCCGCAGCCGGCCGCCTGAGAGTACCAGGCCGTCCGGCAGCTCCTCCACCTGCCCCCCCAGCTTGCGCAACTCACGGGCCATGACGGCCAGACGGTCGGTCTCCTTTGCCCTGGCCTGGGGGACGTTCAGCAGCCGCGTCTCGCCTTGCGCCACGCAGCCGGCCACGGCCATGGCCGGCAGGGCGTCCGGCGTCGCGTTCAGGTCGAACGTGCCGCCACGCAGTTCGGGTGGCCCCTCGAATCGAATGCCGTCCTCTGCAACCGCATAGCTGCACCCCATCTGCTCGAGCATGCTGACGACGGCCCTGTCGCCCTGGGAATCCTCCATGTCCAGCCCAGACAGGAGAAGGCGCGAACCCGTGATAGCCGCAGCGACCAGGAAGAACGTTGCGCTGGAGAAATCCCCGGGCACTGCTGCCTCGAAGCCTGCGTAGCGCTGCCCGCCGGGTATCTCGAACCGGCTGAGGTCCTCATTGCGGGCGCACTCAATGCCCATCCTGTCGATCCAGCCCAGGGTCATCTCGACGTACGGCCTCTCGTTGAGCAGGGGGACCTCTATAACGGTGCCTTCCCTGGCAAGGGGGCAGGCGATGAGCAGGCTGGACAGATACTGGCTGGTGGGGCACTCGATGGCGACCCGGCCTCCGCGCAGGCCGCCGCCGACTACCACCGGCGCGCAGCCGCTTCCGTCGACCGAGCGGGCCGTGGCTCCCAGCGAGCGCAACGCGGCAAGCAGTGGACCGGCCGAACGCCGGCGTATCTGCTCGTCGCCAGTGAACCGGCTCGTACCGTCGGCCAGTGCGGCCGCCGTCATCGCCAGGAAGAGCGTCGTGCCGGAGTTGCCCACGTCGACCGTGTCCGCTGCGGCGCGCGGCGCTCCCGAGGTGCCGTCAATCTGCCACACGTCGGCCTGGGTGGTGTCAACCGCCGCTCCGAGCGCGCGGCAGACGCGCACGCAGCTCTCGGTGTCGCTGGACTGGAGGGGCTGGCGGAGCAGCGAGCGCCCCTCGGCCAGGCTGCCGACGATCAGGCCGCGGATCGTGTGCGACTTGCTGCCGGGGATCTGGACTGACCCCGACAGTGCACCGGGTCGGACTCTCAGTTCCATGTCTCTGGCGGTCTCCAGACTGCGCGGAATGTGCTTATCGGGCAGCAAGTGGCCGCTTCACGCGCGCGACCCGATTATAGAGGGGCGCGCTGCGGGGCCGCAATGGAAAGGTCGGTTTGCAATGGGGCCGGCTCATCCGCCATAATCAGTTGAGCGCCGCGTGGCCCGGCGTTGTGCGGGAGCGACATGAGGAATCGCATCGCGCTGACGGTAGACGTCGAACCCGACTGGGGCGTCAGAGGCACTCGGGCCTTTCGCGAGGTAACCCCCCGGTTCCTGCGGTTCCTGGAAGAGCGGGGCATGCATGCAACCTTCTTCGTCGTCAGCGACCTGGTGGACGAGACGGCCGAGCTCGTGGCCGCCCTGCGCCAGGCGAATGAGGTGGCCTCACACGGATGCAGCCATCGCCTGCTGGACACTCTGGACGCCGCCGAGGTGGATCGGGAATTGAGGGAATCGCGCGAACGACTGGCCATGGCGGCGGGGACTGTCGATGGTTTCCGCGCGCCGTTCTTCCGGCGCTGCCGGGACTTCTTCAGTCGCCTCAAGGGAGCCGGCTACCGATACGACGCCTCCTTTGGGAGCGTCGTGCCAGGCCCCGGGAACGGCCGCCTGCACAGCCTGCCGTGTCCCTTCGCGCGGGACTCGGCCTACGAATTCCCCACGTCGGCCATGGGAGGCGGGTTGCTCCCGTTGTCCCTGACGTGGCTGCGACTGCTTGCGCCGGTCGGGCGGAGCCTTCTGCCGCCTTCGCCGTCGTTGATCTACCTGCACCTGCATGAGTTCCTGCCGGCGGAGACGGCGTCGTGCCTTCCGCTGCCGCTGCGGCGCATCCTGACGCGGAATTGCGGAGAGCCGGCCTGGAGGATACTTGAGGAAACGGTGGAGCGGCTGGACGCCGAGTTCACCACCTGTCGTGAGATACTGGACGCGTTCTGCTCGGGTGAGACCGAGCGAGGGACGAATGCGCATGGCCGAGCCTGACCCCATCGTGATAGCCGGTGCGGGCGTGGCGGGATTGTCGGCCGCTTACCGCCTGCAGGGACATGCGAATGTGCCCTTTCTGGTCTACGAGAGGGCTCCCTACGTGGGGG
>CAZSET010000334.1:0-3717 GCA_964605915.1 uncultured candidatus Brocadiaceae bacterium
TTGCCTTGGGCAGCTTCACGAACAGCAGCGTGCGGGCCGGCAGCCTCTCGGTGGTCTACGTGCGCGGCACGATCAGCGAGGACGCGACCGACGGGGACACCGACGAGATCCACGCCGACGCTGGCAGCTACTTCGTGATCGACTCGACGAAGTTCTCGCAGATAACGGCCGAGCAGTCCGATACGTTCAGCGGCGTGGCCGCTTCAGCGGGCTAGGGGGAGCCGGGACGCAAGGACTGGTGGGCCCAGGGGGATTCGAACCTCCAACCAACGGATTATGAGTCCGCTGCTCTGCCGTTGAGCTATGGGCCCCAGGAGGGTGTATCCCGAGTATATGCCGCGTGGCTGGGAGAATCAAGCCGGCGGTTGGCACTCCTATCATACGGGCAGTCAGCCCAGTGCGGACGGTGTTCACCTGGCTCTGTAGGTGCTAGACGGCAAGGCACACTCCATCGGCATGCGCCCATCGCCGGATCATCGGACCGTTACGACCGTCCGGCCGATAACACAGGAAGCAATGCCCCGGCCGGTCCAGGTCGCGCCAGAGGCCCCATTCGATCTGGCGGAGTGGATGGCCGCGGTAGCTCCAGATGTTATCACTTGTCTCAGGCATTGGTTTACATTGCGTGGCTCACGACACACTTGCCTGCCTATACTTTCGGGCTCTGCCGAGATCCAATGCCGCGTCTCCTGAGGAGTGCGACCCACGCGCCGATTGCCATGATGGCCAAGGGAAGGAGCCACCACGGACTCCACGGCCAGTGTAGTCCTACGACTACGCTTGAGGCCAGGAAGGACACCGCGAGACCTGCCGCGCAGAAGACGTAGCTCAGCTGAAAGAGATCCCGGATGCCGGATTCGTTCAGGTCCGTGGACAGTAGATCAACCACGGGCTTGTTCGGCCACTTAGGCGGTCTATCCCATTCTGGAATGCCAAGGTCACGTGCGACCTGTTGTCTGTAGGCGCGTGCCTTGCAGAAGAGCTCGCCTTCCCGGCAGATAATGCGGTAGGCGATGAGAGAAAGGACAAATCCCAACCCGCTGATGCCGAGAGCCACCAGACCTTTCCAGAGCGGACAGACCTCGCGCGACCAGACGAACAGCAAGGCACCGAACACAACGTAGACGTACCAGCTGTAGTGCTTCTCTTCTTCCCAGAGCACGCGGTGGTGGTACCTCACGCGCTCAACCGCCAGACGCAGGGCGTCCAGATCGACATGAGGCTCTCTCATTCTCTGCCCGGTGCTATCCTCTGGGTCTGACATCAGTGCCGTCTCCTGATTCTGCCTCCTCCAGGAACCAGCTCCTATCCCATGGCACGGTGACGCCCTGGAACATGATGGCGAAGCGGGTAATCAGAGCTCCCAGCAGCACGTACCCGAGGACAACCTGCACTGTGAGAAGGAGATGGCCAACCAGGGAACCTGGACACGCGTGCATGTCGCCGAAACCGAGTGTCGTCATCGTCACGACGGAGAAGTACAGTGCGCGGAACGGCACTACGTGGGACGCCACCTCGACAGGTACAGGCTCTGCAGACACCTCGGCCAGGTTCTCGACGACGCCAGGGGGATTCGCGAGCGCCCATACGTAGTAGATCGCTGCAAAGACCAGAGAGAGCACCGCGAACACCACCAAGATGCGGCATGCGGACCGTCCATAGTCGGAGACCCACCAGAATGGCCTCGCAGCAACTGCGAGCAAGCGATGAGACTTGTACCACTCCCGCCAACCAAGACGACGGATATTCCATTGGAGGCGGGACTGAAGCCCCGGCGGAATGCACGCCGAAGCAAGGCTTGTCCCGCTGAAGTCTGTCGTGTCGTCGGCGTAGAAGGACAGTTTGGTGGCTCCGTTCACAGTTGAGACGCGAAAATCCGCGCCTTCCAGGTGCGCTCCCACGAGATCCGCGCCGGTCAGGTTGGTTTCTGCGGCATGAGCGTCCTTGAGGTCGGCCCCGTATAGATTCGCACCGTCCAGGTCAGCAAGGTACAGCCCAGCAGAGCAGAGCTTGGCACTGAATAGGTTAGCCCTCTTCAGGTTGGCCGCCTCGAGGAAGGTTCCGATCATCTGGGCATGGGAGAGATCTGCGCACTGTAAGTTCGCACTCACTAGAGAAGCGCGTTGAAGATTCGCGCCACTGAGGTCTGCGCCTCGCAAGTTGGCGGGAGTAAAGGATAGGTAAATGCTCCGCCCTTTGATAGTTCCATCGGGACCTGGAAGCGCACTTAGTTTCCCGACTATCGGCGGGCCGACGACTGGCAGGCCTCTGTAGAATCCCACTCCTAAGTTGGCCTTCTGCAGTTGGCTCTCGCCTAGGTCAGCCCCTTCGAGCTGAATCTCTTCGAGCGGGTTGGCACAGCGCCACTCGTTCCATTCGGAGATGTCTTGTGCACCGGAGCACTGGATAAGCATGTCGTACTGGTTCTGGTTGAAGCTGCGCTGATAGCCGCAGTGCAGGCAGGCAAGCGTACCCTCGGGTATGGTCTCCTGACACTTGGGGCAGGGGCCTTCAACGACGCCGTGGACCTCCTGTCCCGCTTCATCGTCCTTGCCGGTCTCGTTCTGGGCGTTCGGGTTGCTCATCGCTTCTGCCTCTCAGCGGCGGCGCGGCAGGCTTGCTCGAAGCCGTCGGCGTAGCCTTCGCGGTAGCCGTTGCTCCGGCCCTTCCTGACGCCGGTCAGATACGCCTCCAAGCTGGCTCGCCTCGAGGCGGCCCGCTCCTCGTCCTCGAATCCCCGCCGATACGTAGGGTACTGGTGATGCCGCTCGCGAATCTCCGTCATCTGCCGTGCTCCAAGCAGCCAATCAGGGCATCTTCTGAGCGTCCTTTTGCTTCTTGTCCAAAGCATCCCGCTTGGCCTTCACCTTGGCGGGCATCACGTAGTAGACGTCAAAGAGGGACTCGAGCACATCCAGATTCCATTCGGCCTCGTCCGGTTCCACCGCCACGATCTCTCCGGTGGTCTTGCTCTTATTCGCATGGGCTGCGAAGTTCCCGATAACCCGGACGTGGTGCAGACTGTCTGCCAGCATAGATGGGAGCTTCTGGGAATCGATCACCTCCTGTATCTGGTTATGCAGGTTGTCGGAGGTTACGCCCGCCTTGTTCACCAGAACGTGCTGGAGGCAACGACGGCTGAGGGCAGCGCTGGCCTTGGGACTGAACGGTAGCACCAGACAGGCCTCTACGAAGTCCTCGGCTACCTCCGGGGCGCTCTGCAGGACCTCAGGAGGAATCGGTCGCATCGGACCGGGCGGGTTGACAAGTCTGCGGGCTATCTTGTTGACCGTTGGGACGTGCCAGTCGCCATCGACCTTGATGTGGGGCCCCGGTTTCTGCCCGCTCCTGCCCGTTACCGCCTGTCCGCTTTCGAGGTAGAGAATCAGTCTTGTGCATTCGGGACAGATCTCACCCTCTAGCTGCCAGCATACCTCGCTGTCACAACCGATTCTTATCTTCGTCGGTGAGTAGTGAATTCCTTTCCCGCAGTGTGGGCACTCCATTTGTCTCCCCCTCCATGGCACTCATAGGTCACCGGAAAGCCAAGCGTCCCTCCGGCGCTGAACCTTAGACTTCAGTTTTCCGGCGGCTCCCCTCCGGACCGCCAGAGCAGCCACAGGATGATGGGCGTCATGACTACTACGGGCGCCCACCGCTGCAAGTTGCACGGAAACAGGTCAGTCGAATAACGTGCGATCAAAGTGTACTCAACGG
>CAZSET010000335.1:0-3706 GCA_964605915.1 uncultured candidatus Brocadiaceae bacterium
GAACAGGAAGCGCAAAACCTGCGCTGGGAGGCCCAGAAGTTCCGCGACGGCCAGCTCTGGCAGCGCTGGGACTACCCGTTCAGCCTCAACCACACGTTCCCGGAGCGTGAGGGCGTCTATTCGATGTACTTCACCAACAACTGGCGCGCGTTCCGCACCTGGGGCCTGTCCTCGACCGACCCGTCCGACTACCTCAGTCATACCCCGAACGCCATCCTCCGAAACAACATGCCGTTGCTGGCCTACGTCGCAGGCAAGCCCGGCGCCTTCACGACCAAGGACCACAACTTCCTGCCCGGCGAGACCATCGAGAAGCAGCTCATCGTCATCAACAACTCGCGCGAGACGGTTACGGCTGACTGCGGCTGGTCGTTCCAGCTGCCCCAGCCGGTCAGCGGCGTGCGAACCATCACGCTGCCCACGGGCCAGCAGGAGCACATCCCCCTCACGTTCGAGCTGCCAGCAGACCTGGCGGCGGGGCAGTACGCGATCGATGCGACGGTCGAGTTCAGCAACGGCGAGACGCAGGAGGACTCCTTAGCGGTCGATGTCCTTCCGCCTCCGCAGCCCGTCCAGGCAAGCGCCCGGATTGCCCTGTTCGATCCAAAGGGCGAGACCGCCGCGACGCTGACGGACCTGGGGGTCGCGTTTGAGACAGTGCGTGCCGATGCTGACACCGGCGCCTGCGATATCCTCGTCGTGGGCAAGGGCGCCTTGACGCCCGACGGCCGGGCGCCGGACATCACTGGCGTGCGCGACGGGCTGAAGGTCATCATCTTTGAGCAGACGGACGACGTGCTCGAGAAACGGTTCGGCTTCCGCATAGCAAGGTGCGGCATGCGCTGGGTATTCCGGCGCGTGCCGGACCACCCGTTGCTGGCGGGCCTCGGCGACGAGCACTTCTGGAACTGGCGGGGCGACTCGACGCTTCTGCCGCCGCGCGGCACATACGACTACACGTACCACTCGCCGATGGCGAAGTGGTGTGACATCACCATCACGGAGCGCTGGAGGTGCGGCAACCGGGGCAACGTCGCTTCGGTGCTCATCGAGAAGCCGGCCGTGGGCGATTTCCTGCCCGTCCTCGACTGCGGCTACTCCCTCCAGTATGCGTCACTGCTGGAGTACCGCGAGGGCAACGGGATTGTGCTCTTCTGCCAGACCGACGTGACCGGTCGCACAGAGAGCGACCCGGCGGCCGAGGCCCTCGCGCGGAACATTGTCCGTTACGTCTCGTCCTGGCAGCCGTCGCCGCGCCGGACGGTAGTCTACGTCGGCGAAGAGGCCGGGCGGGAGCATCTGGAAGCGGCGGGCCTCTCGCCGACGGCATACGCCCGTAACCTGTCCGCCGACCAGGTCCTCGTGGTCGGTCCGGGTGGCGGTCAGCAGCTTGTCGCGAACGCAGCCGCTGTTAAGGACTGGGTGCGGGCGGGCGGCCACGTGCTGGCCCTCGGCCTGACGGGCGAGGAGGTGAGCACGTTCCTGCCGTCCGACTTCCGCACGACGCCGGGCGAGCACATCGCCGCCTACTTCGAGCCGTTTGGCGCGGATTCGCCGCTTGCCGGCGTCTCGCCGGCGGACGTGCACAACCGCGACCCGCGCGAACTGCCGCTGGTCTCGGGCGGTGCGAGGGCGGTGGGTGACGGCGTGCTGGGGCAGGTGGAAGGCGCCAACATCGTCTTCTGCCAGCTTGCCCCCTGGCACCTGGATTACTCGGGCGAGAAGATGAACATCAAGCGGACGTTCCGCAAGTTCTCATATTGCGCGACGCGTCTGCTGGCGAACATGGGTGCTGCGGGGGAGACGCGGCTGTTGGCGCACCTCTCCCGACCGGTCCGGGAGGGGGAACAGCGCTGGCTGGACGGCCTCTACCTGGACGTGCCGGAGGAATGGGACTTCCCATACCGGTTCTTCTGCTGGTAGGGCGAGAGGACAGGAGGCGACGAGATGGCCACAGATGTTCGGGTCGTGCAGCACGGGAGCCGGACGGCGATTTCGGGGGAACCAGGGAGGCCTCCCAGCGGACGACCTTGAACGGGCCAGGGCGATACTGGCCCGCTGCGGCGCCACACCGTTCTTGCTGAGGTGGGTGCCGAAGGAGTGCCACCGCGCTCCACGTCCGTCTCTCCCATTTCATCCGCGTCTTCGCGTGCAGAGCCGGCCATGACTGTCTCGGAAAGAGTCGGGTGTGGTACACCTGGCAGGTCGGAAGGCCGGGACGCTCCGTGATGGCGCGTGGCACAACGTCAGCAATGCATGTGGGGATTGCCGATGCGGGAGGCAGCGCTTGCGGCTGGTACGGAGGTTCAGTCAGCAAGCCTATGTGTCACGAGGGAGCCGCCAGATGCGCTCCAGCGGGAAGTGGCGAGGCCTGGCGATCATTGGTGGCAGGCCTTCTCATCGTCCTGGCAAGCGCCTGGGTCCTTCTGACAAGGGACAGTGCGCCGTCTGCTGAACGCCGGGCAACGACGCCGGTTCTTTCGGGCGCCGAGGCGGATAGGACTGTATCGGAAGGAGTCGGATTTGGTGCACCCATCGGGGTGGCTACGGGGTTCTCGATCAGGGGATGCCCGAGCTTCGTTGCGCGCGGCGGGGAGCGCAGTAGTCATGGGACAGGCAGAACCGGCCACAACGCTCGCTGCCCTCAAACGATCTGGTTGCTCGTGATCGAGGGGCACCAGAACTTCTCGATGAACTCCACCACCAAGCGCGTGCCCTCCTCGTGGCTCACATAGGGGGGCATGGCCGGGTTGTACATCGTGTCCGTCAGGTCGCGCACCAGCGCCACCGGCACGCCCCAGCGCACCATCTGCTTGATGGCGAACGAGCGGTGCTGCACGCACATGTTGGTGTGGACGCCCGTGATGAGGAGCAGCTCGATGCCCTCGCGCTGCAGGTAGGAGTAGACCTCGCGGCCGACGTCGCTGATGACGTCGCGCTCCTGGTCAACGTCAATGGCCGGATGCTGGCGCGTCCAGGGCTGGTCGCCCGTGTCTTCGGTGTCAGAGCCGCCGTCCGAAGCATCGACGGGCTGGGGCGGATGCGCGTGGTCGATCTCCGGGGCCGGCTCGACGGGCTCTATCTCCAGAATGCGCTGGCGGGCGGGCGCTTCTGCGTAGAAGTCCATCGTGTCCGACGGGGCGTGGATGATGTGGACGCCCATCGCCCGGGCCGCGCCTACCAGCTCGTTCATGCGCGGCAGCATTGCCGCCAGGCGCTCGACGGCGCCGCGGCAGTGGTGATCGTCCCACACGTCGCACAGGAGCAGGGCCGCCCTCTCAGCCGGCACCGTGCGGGCCTCTGTCAGCACCTGCCAGCAGTTGCGCCCGCGTTTGTCGCGCGTCAGGCGCTGCGATCTCAGTTCCAGCTGCAGCACGTCCCCGTCGGTCATCGGCGCCTCCTCCCGTGCATGGGCCGGTGCAGCATAGGGAGGCCGAGGGCGAAGTTCAAGGGCGAGGGCGGCATGTGTCTGACAGATTCAGCGAAGGCCGATGCCGCTCTTGGGCGCCGAGCTGGATGCGATCGTATCGGAACGAGCCAAATGTGGTACACCTCGGAGGTGCGTAGGTCAGGACGCTCAGTGATGCTATCCAGGATGATGTCACTGAGGGTAGGTAGCCGCCACGTATAGGGGGCAAGGGGAAGAGATTCGGGCCGCGGCTGCAATCACGAGGTCGAATGCAGAGAAGGACGTCCTGACCACCGT
>CAZSET010000336.1:0-3688 GCA_964605915.1 uncultured candidatus Brocadiaceae bacterium
ATGCTGGGTGCTGAGCGCCGACGAGGAGAACGACCCCGACGTGTTGGCCCTGAACGCCGCGTCGGCTGCCCTCAGCATCAGCGACATCCCGTTCCTCGGCCCGATCGCCGCCTGCCGCGTCGGCCTGGTCGATGATGAGTTCGTCATCAACCCCGTCTACGCGCAGAGGGACAACAGCGAGCTGAGCATCGTCGTCGCCAGCACAGGGGACTCGGTCGTCATGGTCGAGGGATGGGCGCATTCCATCCCGGAGGAGGACCTCCTGACCGGCATCCAGTGTGGACACGACACCAACGTCGAGACCGTCCGCGTCATCAACCAGCTGGTCGAGCGATGCGGCAAGTCGGAACGCCCCTGGGAACCGCACGTACGGCGCCAGATGACGATCGACCGCGTCCTGCCCGCCTACGCCGAGAGGTACCGTCAGGCGGACACCGGCCCGAGCAAAGAACGCACCGAGGCCCTGGATGCCCTGCGCAGCGAGGCCATAGAGGAGTTCTGCAACGAGCAGAACGCGGATGCCCTGACGGGAGTCGAGGTGGCCGCTGCCTTCGATGAGATGGCCAACCGGGCCATGCGCCAGGCCGTCGTGCAAACCGGCCGCCGCACGGACGGACGCAGGCTTGACGAGCTGCGCGAGATCAGTTGCGAGGTGGGCTGCCTGCCCCGGACGCACGGTTCGTCCATCTTCACGCGGGGGGAGACTCAGGCCCTGGTCGTGACCACGCTCGGAACGGTGCATGACGAACAGCGCATCCTGGATCCGCTGGTGGAGGAGCCGCCGAAGAAGTTCATGTTCCACTACGAGTTCCCTCCTTTCAGCGTCGGGGAGGTCAGGCCGATACGCGGGCCGGGCCGCCGCGACATCGGGCACGGCGAGCTGGCCGAGCGCGCCCTTCGGGCCGTGGTGCCCTCGCCGGACCAGTTCTTCTATACCATCCGCACCGTCTCGGACATCCTGGAGTCCAACGGCTCGTCTTCCATGGCCAGCGTCTGTGGAGGCACGCTCTCCCTGATGGACGCCGGAGTGCCCATCAAGTACCCGGTTGCCGGCATCGCAATGGGCTTGGTCATGGAAGAGGGCGAGTACCATATCCTGACCGACATTGCCGGGGCCGAAGACCATCACGGCGACATGGACCTGAAGGTGGCCGGCACCCAGCACGGAGTGACCGCCATCCAGATGGATCTGAAGGTGGGAGGGATCAAGACGGACGTGCTGCGCAAGGCGCTGCAACAGGCCCGCGAGGCCCGCCTGGAGATCCTCAGAACCATGCTCCGCACGTTGCCCAAGCCGCGTGAGCAGATCTCCCCCTACGCCCCCGTGCTGATCAGGGTCAAGATAGACCCCGCCAACATCGGCAAGCTGATCGGGCCCGGCGGCAAGACGATCAGGGGGCTGGAAGCCGATTACCAGTGCACCATTGAGGTCGAGGAAGACGGGACCGTCACCGTCTCCAGCCAGAAGGGCGGCAGAGCCGACGAGGCCGCCGGCTACATAGAACAGCTCGGCAAGGAAGTCCAGGTCGGTGCGATCTACAACGGGGTGGTCACCGACACGAAGGACTTCGGCGCCATCGTCGAGCTGTTCCCGGGAACGGACGGACTATGCCACATCAGCCAGCTTGACGAATCTTACGTCAAGGACGTCTCGGACGTCTGCAAGGTCGGCGACAGGATCAAGGTCAAGGTCCTGAGCGTGGAAGACAACAGGGTCAGGCTGAGCCGCAAGGCCGCACTCAAAGAGAGCGCCCCGAGCTAGGCCAGTGCGCCCGTCCGCCCGCCGTGGGGCGGGCGAGGCGGGGCTCCCCCCGGATGCTGCCCTCGGAGGGACCACGCAATGGATGACCACGTCAATGCCCTCATAGCGGCTGCCGATCCCGAGACCAGCCAGGTGGCAAAGAGCACGCTGGAAGAGACGGGGCACGTCTGCACGGTGGTCGCCGAGCCGGCGTCCGCGATCGGGGAGGCGCGCTCAGGCCGCTACGACGTGGTTCTCACGTCCATGCAGCTCGGCGAGGGGGGCGGGCTGGAGGTCTTGCGCGCCGCACGTCTCGGCAACCCCGAGTGCCAGGTCATCGTGGTCGGCTCAAAGGGAAGCGGGGCCGAAGCTGCCACGGCGATGAAGGAGGGGGCACTTTACTACCTCCAGGGGCCGGTGAACCCCGTCCAGTTGACGGCCGTCATCGAACGGGCCGCCGAACGGGTCTCGCTGGAGCGCGACCGCGCCGCCCTGCAGAGCGAGCTCGTGTCGCGTTACGGCTTCGAGAATATCGTCGGCAACAGCCGGCCCATGCAGAAGGTCTACCAGAAGATCGAGCAGACCGCCCGAACGAACGCCACGGTCCTGGTGCAGGGCGAGACCGGCACCGGCAAGGAACTGGTCGCCCGGGCCATCCATTACAACAGCGAACGCCGCCACAACCGGTTCGTCCCCCTTAACTGCGCGGGCCTGGTCGAGACGATACTGGAGAGCGAGCTGTTCGGCCACGAGAGGGGAGCTTTCACGGGGGCAGTCAGCTCACGGATCGGCCTGTTCGAGTACTCCGACCACGGGACGCTGTTCCTCGATGAAATCGGCGACATGCCGGTCGCCAGCCAGACCAAGCTGCTGCGCGTGCTGGAGGAAGGCGAGATCGTGCGCGTCGGCAGCAACGAACCGATCCACGTGGACGTGCGCCTGATCGCAGCCAGCAACCAGGACCTCAAACAGAAGATAAAGGACGGCACGTTCCGCCAGGACCTCTTCTACCGGCTGAACGTGGTCACCATTAACCTGCCCCCTTTGCGGGAAAGGCAGGGGGACGTGCCCCTGCTGGTCGAGCGATTCGTGCGGGAGCTCGGCGAGCAGTACGGCAAGACGGTGCACGGCATAGGCCCGGAGGCGCACAAGATCCTATTCCGGTATCGGTGGCCCGGCAACGTGCGAGAGCTGCGCAACTGCATCGAGCACATGATCGTCGCCACGACGGACGAAATCCTGGGCGAGGATGACATGCCCGACTACGTCCTGGAGCAGGCGGGAGAGTTGCTGCAGGAGCCCACTCTGGCCTCCATGGCCGGACAGCCGTTAGAGGAGATCGAGAGGCTCCACATCGCCCGCACCCTTGAGCTCGTCGACGGCAACCGCGAGCGGGCCGCCGAGCTGCTGGGCATCGGCGAACGCACCCTCTATCGGAAGATAGGCAAGTACAACCTGCGCTGACCGGGCCGCGACCCCTGCGCGGGCCGGACGAAAAAAAACTTGCGGAATCCCTTGCATACATGGGGGCGGAAGTGGTAGAATCGGGGGTGTTGAATGGGAATACGCCGGGGGAAGAAGACAAGTACTGTCTGACACCGGTCGGTTTCGGTTCAGTTGAGAAACGAAGAGGGCCTTACAGGGGAGGGACAGAGCGGCGTTTTCTGAGAACGGCATATTCTTTGCTGTCTTTTATGTAGCTGCCTGTCCCTAAAATCACGGCGCTCCCACCAACAAATGAAAGCGTCGTGAGCTGTCGGGCGAGCGCCCCCCTCCCCGGCAGCAGCCCCTCTTGCGGGTGGGTTCACCCCAGCCCACCCGCACTATTTTGTACGGAGCCGGCGCTCCCGGGCCGGCACTTTGCGCAGCCCGGTTCTTTCTGCTATAGTCGGTCCGTTCCGCTGTACCTTTCCGCTACACTGGTCTTGTAGAGAAACCTCCAATGAG
>CAZSET010000337.1:0-3673 GCA_964605915.1 uncultured candidatus Brocadiaceae bacterium
CGGACATCTTCGAGGCCGCCCACGTCTACCGCCTGCGGGGCATGGACAAGTTCCTGGCCGTCATCGAGGCGCAGGCCGGCGCGCGCCGCTACTACAAGGCTTACGTGGCGGACCGGCTGGACGGCGACTGGAAGCCGCTGGCCGCGACAAGGGAGAGCCCGTTCGCCAGCGCGGCCAACGTGCGCGACGCCGGGCCGCACTGGACGGATTCGATCAGCCACGGGGAACTGATCCGCGCCGGCCACGACCAGCACCTGGAAGTGGACCCCGGCGACCTGCGGCTCCTCTTCCAGGGCGTCACCGACGCGCAGATGCGGGGCAGGAGCTACGGCGAGATCCCCTGGCGCCTCGGACTGCTCACGCCGGCGCCGTGAGCCTCGGCCAATGAGCGCTGAAGGGCGACCGAGAGGGCTATCACAGCATACGGGTGAACGACCAGTGGCGGCTCGTGTTTCGCTGGGAGCGTGACGCCGCTTACGAAGTCGAGTTGACGGAGTACCACTGACGGCTGATGAGACGAGGTAAAACTATGGGCGCCAGGCTTCCCAAGGATCCGACCCATCCGGGCGAGATGCTGCTCGAGGAGTTCCTCAAGCCGATGGGCCTCACCCAGTCGGCCTTCGCCGAGCACATCGGCGTGAGCTTCAAGCGCGTCAACGAGATCGTGAACGGCAGGCGCACGGTCACGCCGCAGACGGCCTGGCTGTTCAGCCAGGCGCTGGGGACCACGCCGCAGTTCTGGATGAACCTTCAGACGACCTACGATCTCGTTCACGGACGCGTGGGGCGCGAGGTCGAGCGGATCAAGGCCTGAGCGCACCTGATCTGGGATACGGGACGGAGGCCAGGCCGACATCACGTGGCGTCTGGGACTTCTCACGCCGGCGCCGTGAGCCCGTAGGCCCGAGGCCCGGCTCGGTGTCGCAGGCCCTTCAGACCTGGGAGCGCCGTCGCACCAATCGCACCCCGGTCGACCCGGCCGGGGCGCTCTTCGATGCGGAACAGCCCGTTGACGTGGGCGGGGCCCCCGTAATACAATGTGTTTACGGTAGGTATACGCCATCGGGAGGTCGCCATGGTCAAGACGCTCACCAGGCACGGCAACAGCTACGCCCTCATCATCGACAAGCCCATCCTGGAGCTGCTGCGCATCGAGCCGGATACGCCAATCGAGATGCGAACCGACGGCGACGTGCTGGTTCTTGCGCCGCAACGGGACCCGGAGCGTCAGAGGAAGTTTGAGGAAGCTCTGGGCGAGACGAACAGGCGGTTCGGGCGCGTGCTGAAGAACCTGGCGGAGTAGCCGATGGCCCCCATGTTCCTGGACCTGTGGGAGGTCGTCCGCATTCATCAGGACCAAATCGAGCGCTACGGCGGCGAACGGGGGGTTCGCGACATCGGCCTGCTGGCTTCCGCAACGGCGGCGCCACGGGCCGGAACGGGAGATGACTACCTCCACGGGGACCTCTTCGAGATGGCCGCCGCCTACGTGTTCCACATCGTGAACAACCATCCGTTCGTGGATGGGAACAAGCGCACGGGCCTCGTGGCCGCCATCGTCTTCCTGTGCATGAACGACATTGCTATTGAAGCCGACGGATCCGAGCTGGAAGCCCTGGCGCGCGACGTGGCCGAGGGCAGGGCCGGCAAGGCCGAGATAGCCGAGCTCCTCCGCCGCAACGCGCATCAGACCTGACCCTCCCCTACCCGTTCGGCCTTCTGCCCGGTGAGCCCGTCCATCTCCGTTAGAAACGGCTCCTGCCAAACGGAAAGCCCGACGCACGGAGAGCGCGTGTCTCCGCGCAATCGGGCTTGGTCATCCAATGCCTGACGGCTTGCCTGTCAGATCTTCAGTGCCGTGTTAGTGATGACGTCGTGGCCCCTACCCGTGCAGTCACATTGCACATATACACAGCCGTCAATGACAATTCGGCGGTTGGCCGGGTACTTCTCCGTCAGATCGCCCTTCTCCGCCGTCATCAATCGCCCCTGATACTGCCGATAGAGCACTGTCCGCCCCGTCCCCTCATCAACGTATGCTTCGCTGAGTTCGTCGTATTCGCTCACCGAGCCCCCCGGATCCAAGACCCGAAGACAACGGAAGCAGGCCTCCCCTATCGCAACGTCATACACGCCGGCCCCGAGTCCCTTCCGGTCCGTCAACCTGTAGGAACCGTCCGCCTGGGTCTGATAGCGTCCGTCATCATGGAGGCGCTGCTTCCCGCATCCTCCCCAGTTCAGATCGAAGCCTTTATCACGGAAAGTGGACACCACCTTCCTGCCTTGACGGCTGGTGATGACGGCAAGCCACTTGCTTTCGCCTCGCGCCCTCGTGCAGTAGAACGAGCTAACCATGGGGTGCCAACCATCAACCGGTGACCATTCGCTGACACCGATCTCGACGCAATCAAGTCCATGGACCCGAGCAGGCGTCGCCGCAACCATCTCGGTCACGGCACTCAGCTCACCGGTGTCGACCTCGTACGAAGCGTACATCGTGTGATCGCCCAACTGGGGGATGGCAAACCACCATTGCAGCTCCATGCAGTCTATGTGGTCTATCTTGTTCTTCGTCTCCACAATCGCGATGTCGGGTCTCAATGGCGGAAAAGGATGCCCCTGGTCTTGGTACTCTCTATCCTCAGTTGCCATAATGCACTCCGCACGAGGCTTCGCCATGGCACCATCCGCCATACTTCGGGAGCGCCCCGCCCGGATGCGCATGCGCAGTAGGACACGCCCAGCTCAGAGAACCACCTTAGGAAGCACCGCGTCGACGAACTCGTACTCCAGGGCCTCTTCCGCCGAGAATGTGAAAATGCGCCTTCCCAAAGGGAGCCATCCCTCAGGCAGACGGCAGCGTGACCGCAGAAGCTCCTCCTGGTGCTCGCGGACCGTCTTCACAAGCTCGGCGGGCTCCCCTCTCGGCTCGTGGAGCATGAACGTGGATCCCTCTACGGCGTAGCGCTTCCCAGTCGCCGATTGGAAGAGCAGGGCGGCAGCCGATCCGCAGACGCCCACGTTCACCGTTTCGACCGGCGCTTCGATGCCCCTCATGACGGCCCTTATGGACATGTATGCCGTGCAGTCTCCGCCCCCGGAGTTAATGAGCAGCTTGATGGGCTCCGCCGCAGACAGGCCATCCAGGTAGACAAGCTGCTGGCAAAGGGTGTGGGCAGATGGGAGAGAAAGATGGCCCTCCACGAACACCGCGCGCCTCCGCAAGAGGGGGTCCTGCGGATCGAACTTCTGCCCCACCAGACCGGACTCCTGAAGCACCTTGTCCAGCGACTTCACCTCCACCGTTACCGTATGCTTGAAGCAGCCGCAAAGGAGAGTGCAACATGCCAGCAAGACGGCAAGCGTTCCGCGCATCCCTGCCTTCCGTGCGTTCACCGTCGAGTCCCCCTGTCCGAGGCAATGAATCATTCAGCGAATGCCGGTTTACCCCGCCGGGCTCAAGTTGTCAATGCCTTTGAGCGATGCCGTCGGCCCCGACGGCTCCTCGCTGGGCTCGCCCTTCACCGCTTTGAGCACGAGGAACATGGACAGCTTGAGGTCGGGCTTTGAGCCAGGATCATCGGCCAGCACCTCCTCCGAGGGCACCGGCTCGCGCAGGTCGGCCACGATCAACTGAAGCTCGGCAATCATCTTCCTGTGGTCCCACGGGGAG
>CAZSET010000338.1:0-3628 GCA_964605915.1 uncultured candidatus Brocadiaceae bacterium
CGCCGATCCTCCCAGCCCGGTTCGAAGAGCCGGATGAACTTGTCCTCGCCGTATGGGTGCCGGGCGGCCTCTTCTTCGTCGAGCTCGACGCCGATGCCGGGCGCGTCGGAGGGCTCGATGTAGCCGTCCCTCACCGGAGGCACGCCCCGGAACACTTCGCGCGCCCACGGCGCCAGGAAGTCGTCGAAGCACTCGTGGATCATGAAGTTCGGCATGGCGGCGTGCAGGTGGGCGTTCAGCGCGGTGTTCAGCGGGCTCTGCGCCTGGTGGCAGGCGACGACCGCCCCGTGCGCCTGCGCAAGCGCGGCGACCCGTATCGCGCCGCCCACCCCGCCGCAGCGGAGCGGCTCGGGCTGGACGATCGAGACCGTCCTGGGCGCCAGCAAGTCGGCGAACTCGCTCAGGTAGCTCAGCCGCTCGCCGCTGGCGACCGGCACCGGAATGGCGCGCGCCACCTCGGCGGTGGCCTTCACGTCCTGCGAGTTGACGGGGGTCTCGAACCACGCGGGCCGGAACTCCGCCAGCGCGCGCCCGAGGCGCACGGCCGTCGCCGCCGTGAACCGGTCGTGCCCCTCGACCAGGACGTCCACCTCATCGCCGACGGCGTCGCGGACCGCCCGGACCAGGGACAGCGACAGCTTCTCCTCCGCAGGATCGAGGTTGAGATATGCAGCCCCGAAGGGATCGAACTTCAGCGCCGTGTAGCCCATCTCCTTGACCCGGGCGGCATGCTCGGCAAATGCGGAGGGGTCGCGCGGGCACTTGTACCACGCGTTCGCATAGACCCGCAGCCGCTCGTGCAGCTTGCCGCCGAGCAGGCGCCACAGCGGAACGCCCAGGCTCCTGGCCAGGATGTCCCAGCACGCGATCTCGATGCCGCCCGCCGCGACAGTGTTGCGGAGGAACAGCCCTTTGAAGATCGCGTCGTAGACGCGCGCGGGCTCCCGCGGGTCCATGCCGACGACGAAACGGCTGAGTTCCCCGACCTCGGCGGCCTGGGGCTGCGCCGTCAGGGACGTTGCCTCCCCCAGGCCCGAGATGCCCTCGTCAGTCTCGACGCGGACGATGACCCAGTTCTTCCACGGGTTGCCGATGATGAAAGTGCTGATGCCCGTTATCTTCACGCCGTCCTCCTGTCAGGGCGCGGCCACACCATAGTCTGACGCATCCGCCAGCCGCCCGAACGCTCAGCGGATAACGCGCCCCGCGCCGGAACCCTTCATGAGCGCCTCAACCTCCGCCCGACTGGAGAAGTTGAAGTCACCCGGCACCGAGTGGGCCAGGCAGGATGCGGCCGCGGCGAACGAGACGGCCGTCTCCAGGTCGGAAAGCTCGGGCGTGGTCAGCGCGTAGATGAGGGCCGCCGCAAAGGAATCCCCTGCGCCCACGCGGTCCACGATGTTGCGGATCTGATAGGGTTCGTACCGCCCGTCCACGGTCGGTGCGAAGGTAGCCGTGTCGCTCGGCGCGTCGTAAACCATGACGCCCCAGTTGTTGTGCGACGCAGAGATGCTCTCCCGCAGCGTGATGCCGACCTTCGTGACGTTGCCGAACTGCTCAGTGATCTGGCGCGCCACGTCGGGGTAGCGGTCGACGGCCAGCTTCCCGGCCTCCACGTCCGTCTCCTCCGCGCGGATCGAGAGCACGTTCGCCGCGTCCTCCTCGTTGGCGATCACCAAGTCGACGTAACGGAGCAGCTCTCTCATCGTGCGTTCGGCCAGCTCGCGGGGCGGCGTGCCTGGCTCCCAGCGCCAGAGCTTCTTGCGGAAGTTCAGGTCGCAGGAGACCGTGAGGCCACAGGCCTTCGCCTGCTCGGCCGCAGCCAGCGCGGCGCCGGCAGCCCGCTCGGAGATGGCGGGCGTGATGCCGCTCACGTGGAACCAGTCCGCCTCCGCAAAGACCTCTTCCCACCGGTAGGCATCGGCCGGCGTCCGCGATATCGCCGATGCTTCCCGGTCATAGATGACCTGGCTGGGGCGCTGGTTTGCGCCGGTCTCCAGGAAGTAGAGGCCCAGGCGCCCCTCGTCCGTGCGGAGCAGGTGCGAGGTGTCGACGCCGATGTTGCGCAACGCGCCCACGCACGCATCCGCCATGGCGTGCTTCGGCAGCGCCGTGACGAACGACGCGCGGCCGCCCAGAAGAACGAATGAAACGGCGACGTTCGCCTCCGAGCCCGCGAACGTGACGTCAATCGGTCCCGGCAGGGCCTGGCGCAGCCTCAGGAACCCCGGCGGCGCCAGCCTGCCCATGATCTCGCCGAACGTAACCAGGTTGCTCATGGAGACAACACCTTTCTCAGAACTCAAGAGGAGGCCCGCCGCGGATGGCCGGCGGGCGCGCGCCCGCTCACGCTGATCGACTGACGTCCGCCGCCAGCTCGGTCGCCTGGCGCGCGGTCTCCGTGATGGCGGCCCAATTGTGATCGCGTATCTTCTCCTTACGGGCGATCCACGAGCCGCCCACCGCCAGGATGAGGGGGTCTTTCAGATAGGCGACCATGTTCCCCGCGTTGACGCCGCCCAGGGGCATGAAGCACAGCCCCAGGTGCGCGTAGGGGGCCGCCATGCTCTTCAGATAGGGCAGCCCGCCGATGGGCTCGGCGGGGAAGAACTTCAGGACCCGGCAACCCAGCTCGACCGCCCGTTCGACGTCCGACGGGGTGGCCACACCCGGGGCGAACGGCAGCCCCGCCTCGCGCGCCGCCTCGACCACGCGGGGGTTGGTGCCCGGCGCGACGCCGAACACGGCGCCAGCCTTCTTCACTTCGGCCACCTGGCCGGGAGTCAGGATCGTGCCCACCCCTGCCACCATCTCGGGCACTTCGTCCACGACCGCTGCCAATGCTTCGATGGCCGCCGGCGTGCGCAGCGTCAGCTCCATCGCGTCGACGCCGCCGGCCAGCAGCGCGCAGGCCAGGGGCACGGCGTCCTCCGCCCGTTCCACGGTCAGGACGGCCACGGCCCCGCACTCGCGGATCCTCGCCGTCAACTCCTCATTGAACATGGCTCGTTGTCCTCCTCAAAAGGCCTGCCGGCGCGTCTATAGCCCGATCCGAGAGCGGAACTCCGGCACGCCTCGGACACCCGCGTCGAGGCGAAAGAGCGCCCCGGCGCCCGCGCCCTCCTGCTCCTTCTTGTCGCCGCCGGCGGTCGTGACGTACATGTCCGCGTAGTCCTCGCCGCCGAAGGTCACGCTCGAGACCTTTCTGGCGGGGAAGCGGACGCGACGCTCTTCCGTGCCGTCCGGTGCGGAGCGGACGACGCATCCGCCGTCCCAGCGCGCCGACCAGACGCACCCGTCGGCGTCGACCGTCATGCCGTCCGGCACACCTTCGCCCTTACGGGTCCGGACGAACAGGCGCCGGTTCGCGATGGATCCGCTCGTCTCATCGTAGTCGAACAGGTAGATCTCCCGTGCCCGCGAGTCCGTGTAGTACATCCGGCCCCGATCCGGCGTGAAGCCCATGCCGTTGCTGCAACCGATGCCGTCCAGCACTGCGGTAATCGACCTGTCCGTGTCTAGCCTGTAGAGCCTTCCCGGACGCTCTCCGGTCGGCATGGTGCCGCAGAAGACCCGGCCGGCCGGGTCGGCGATTACGTCGTTGAAGCGTCTTTCGCGCACGTCCGGG
>CAZSET010000339.1:0-3628 GCA_964605915.1 uncultured candidatus Brocadiaceae bacterium
GCGGATGAAAGCCGCCCCGATACACGTCAGCAGAAGCGCCAGCAGCAGCACGTGCCAGGGCATGCGTTTCGGGAAGACGCGCCCCGTGATGTGTCGGATGGACCTCATCGGCCTGCGTCTTGCTCAAGCAGCCCGGCGCCTTCGGCCGGCCGGCAGAAGTAGACTTCCGCCTCGCCCTCCATGTCCGGGTGCGCCTCCAGGTAGGCCGAGAGCGCCGCGTGCGCTATCTCCTCCTCGCACTCCGGCCGCGCGAGGCCTATGCAGCAGCCCCGGAAGCCGCCCCCGCTGAAGCGCGCCCCGTAGACGCCCGGGCAGTCTCGCAGCACTTCGTACGCGGTGCGCAGATACGCGTTGCCGCATTCGTAGTTCTCGATCGAGCTCCGACCGGACTCGTTCACTAGTTGACCGAACCCCTCCAAGTCGCCCTGCTTCCACAGCTCGACGCCCCGACGCACGCGATCCTGCTCGGCGAAGAAGTGCTCCGCCCGCCTCCGCCAATCCTCAGGCAGCAGGTGAGCGTGCTCCTCGAATGCCTCCGGCGAGACGTCTCCCAGCTTCGGATCGGGATGGACCTGAACGCCTGTCGCCTCCAGCAGCACGGCCGCCGCCTCGTCGCACTCGCGCACGCGCTTGTTGTAATCCGTGTCCGGCAACCGAACCCGCAGCCCGCTGAAAAGGACCGCCACGGAGAACTCCTCCGTGCCTCCGAACGGAATCAACTGCGCCTCGCCGCTCTCGCAATCGACGTGCGTGAGGTGCCCGGCCCTGCTGAGCAGAATGGTGGACTGGTCGAGGATGCCGTTGTTCACGCCGATGTAATCGTTCTCGACTACTTGGTCCAGTTCGATGTTCTCAGCCGGCGAGACGTCCACTTCGTTAGCGGCTTCGAGGGCCAACAGGTAAGCAACGCCGGCCGCCGCAGAGGAGCTCAGGCCGCCCACGTTGTCGTGTCCGTCGACGATGCCGGTGATCCCATGCTGGAGAGGCCGGCGCCTCTGCAGCGCGAAGGACGCGCCCCGGGCGTAATCGGCCCAGTCCCCCTCAGCCTCTGCGGGCAGCGCGTCCAGAGGAACGGCCTTGACGGCCGGGAACTGGTGGCTCTTAAGCACGAGGTGCCGGTCGCCCCGGCGCGTAAACGCAAGAAGCAGCGCCTTGTCGAGCGCCATGCCTGTCACTTCGCCCAGTTGATGGTCCACGTGCGCGCCGAGGGGACAGATGCGGTACGGGCTCCGCACGATTTGCACTTGCTCGAGCGGCACTTTGGCCCAGGCGGCCAGCTCCGCGCGAAGCTCGGCGGCGCGCTCACGTTCCTTCGCAGGTTGTTCCTGTTCGCGCATTTCTCGGAAGCGGGCTAAAGGAACAGGACGGCGTCTCTTCGGCACAGCTTAGCCCCGGCCTGCCGCCGAAGTCAAGACGTGGGCGCGCGGCTTTGCTGCACTTCACGAGGCTTGACCGGAGCCTGCGGCATGGCATAGAATCACAGACGTTATGGCACGGAACTGACGGGGTCAGGGGTATGGTCGGGACCATCTGGGTTGACATGGGCGCAATTGGCTGGAGACTCCTCGTCATCTGGGTGGCAACGGGCATCCTGTCCGCCAGGCAGGCGAGCGCCGCACGGAATGGGCGCGTCAGTCGGGAGTTCCTGTTTGCCTTGCTGATCTCCGTGCCGCTCCTTCTGGGTCTCATGCTCCTCAGGGGGGTCCGGGGCGAGCCCCTCTGGGGGGCCGTTCTGGGCGTCTTCTGGTGCGGAATTCTTGCCCTCTGGCTGGCAGGGATCATCCTGTTCGCCAGGAAGACGACGGGCGCCCGGAACGCGCAGGTGGCCCGGGAAGCGCTGCTCGTCTGGCTGATCTTCCTGGCCCTCTCTATCGTTGTCATCCTGCCCGGCGGCATGGAGGCCTGGCTGACCACGGCGGCCCGGTTCTTCGTCAGCGACGCGACAGCCCGCCGCGTTGGCCAGGCCGGGTGGTCTACCGTCCTCTATGGCGCCTTAGGCGTTCACTGGTTCTTCGTAATCAGGCGGGGGCACGTCATGCGTCAGGTCTTCAACCGCCCTCTGGAAACAGATGCGCAGCAGATCCAGCAGCGCGTGGACGAGCTGTGGGACGAGCCCCCAAGGGGCAAGCTGCGCCTCCTGCTCGCCACGGTAGTGGCCCTGTGCATCGCCGGCTTCGGCCTCTATGCATCGTGGAACCGCGCGCGGTACATTGCGCACCGGGAGCAGCAACGCAGGACGGGAGACGAGACGTGGTTCCGCCGATCAGTGCGCCAGGGCATCCCTGAGGTCCTGTCCATGTACCTCGAGCGGGGTGTCGACATCAACGCGGCCGGCGACAATGGGTATACGGCCCTGCACGTTGCGGCTGTCGAGGGCCATGCGAACGTCGCCGAGTTTCTGCTGGCAAACGGCGCAGATGCGAACGCAGCAAACATCAACGACCACACGCCGCTGCACTTCGCGGTTCTTGAGGGTCATCAGGACGTCGTGGAGGTCCTGCTGGCCAACGGCGCGCACGTCAACCCGCGCGACTGGGAGGGCAAGACCCCCCTGCGGCTCGCGCTGGACAAAGGCCACGAGGAGATCGCCAGGCTGCTGCGCGAACATGGCGGTACGGAATAGCAGGCAGACTTCTCCCCGTAGGTCAGCGTCAACCGGGAAGCTTGTGCTCCAGCCTCCGCAGCAGGCCGCGCAGCTTCTCGGATACCTCTTTCAGATCGCCCTCGTTCGGGCGGCCCCGTATGTCGCCCAGGCGGCCCTCCAGGTTCGACCGGGCGTGGGCGTCTCCGTGGAACTCCCCCACCACGGCCCACTCGTCCACGACGGGTATTCCGGCGTGCTCCAGGAACTGGCCCATGTACTTGAGGGCCGGCACGGCCTCGCGGATGCCGGTGTGCGGCCCGCTGTAGGTGCAGAAGACGACGCCGAAGCGGCCCGCCCTCTCCGGCGCCGCCAGCGAGACTTGGCCGCCCGTCCGGCTGCGATCCTTCAGGAACGCCATGACGGGCTTTGGCGGCAGGAACTGGTAGACCGGAGCCCCAAGGAGGATCAAGTCCCAGTCGTAGTAGCTGATGCTCAAGCCGTCGTCTATCTCTCGAAGTTCGGCCGTCAAACCGAGCTCGCCGAGGGTCGCGTGGAGGGCCTCCGCCACCTTGCGCGTGTTCCCTCCGGCGCTCCAGAAAAGGACGATCGCCCGCAGAGCACGCATGTCCGCCATGGGTGGCCTCGCATGAAGGAATAAAGGGAGCGCCACTGTAGCATCGCGCGCTCGGGCACGCAAGCTTGGGCGCCGCCTGCAACCATGAAAGCCGCCGCGCGCGAACCGTGCGGCCGGGCCGGTTGACAGCCCGAGGGCGTGTGTTAGAATATGCGTAGGTTGTCTAAGCGTTGCAGGCTTGATAGCGGGGAGAGGCGGAAATGGCTAAAGTGGTCTTGCAGTGCCCAAGTTGCGGAAAAGAGGTGGAGCTGGGGGACATCGAGTGCAAGTACTGCGGCGTAAACCTCAAGAGCGGCGAGGCTTACGAGTCCAAGGTCAAGAAGAGCAAGAGCAAGGAGAAGCACCCGGAGCACTTCGGCGCCGGCATACTGCTGGGCGTGGCGGTAGCCTTCGCACTGGTCACCTTCTCC
>CAZSET010000340.1:0-3606 GCA_964605915.1 uncultured candidatus Brocadiaceae bacterium
AGGCCGGATTGTTGACCGAGTGGCAGAGCGAAAAGCTGCTCCAGGGCCGTCATAAGGGCTTCTATCTCGGTAAGTACAAACTGCTGAGTCACATCGGCACCGGCGGCATGGGCGCCGTCTATCTGGCCGAACATCAGGTCATGCGGCACCGCGTACAGCTCCTGGTGCGCCGGCTGGTTCTGTGGCGGAGGCGAGCGCTTGTCCTCCGCCTCTGCCCGCGACCCACACCACGTTCTTCAGCTCCTGACCAAGTACAGGACTGCGCTTCCCGCAAACGGGGCGACGAAGGGCGTGCCCTCCCCGGCTCTCACCTCGTGCCTATCTCCCCTGTACAGGGTGTTGTTGTCCGGATCGAACCATTCGACGGCGAACGTTCCTTTGCCGCCCAGATCGACGCTGACGCGTTGTCCTTCTGGTGCATAGATGAGGTATTCCCGCCCATGCTGGGCTAGGCAGAACCCACTGGACGCGAGGTCCACGCGCGGCAGGGCCGCCGCTAGGTCCATACGCTCGGCGAAGTACCGCGCGTATCCCATGTTCCGCCGGACCGGTTCCCACATAGGATGGTCCCGGTGGTTGTAGCCTGCCCAATGCGGGTAGTTCTCCAGACCGCAAAGCGGCTCGTAGGGGTCCATCAAGGCGAGGTTCAGGCCGCGCGTCAGGCTTTTCCACACCCAGGGCACCTCACCCCACAATCCCCCCAGATGATCCGTGTCGGCGATGATGACTTTGCCGCCGTCGTTTGCCGGAGGGTCTTCCTGGTAAGGAGCGGGCACCGCCTCCTTACGCTGGCGCGGCGATATCCAGTCGGCGGGGCTGCTGAACAGCTGCGCGTTGGTGACTGCATCGTCCGATCCGCCTCCGGACGTGATGCCGACCACGTGCTGTTTGGGCATGGAGCGCTCGACGTCCCTGATGAAGCCGGTCAGGTGGCACTGCCAGTCGAAGGAGTCTTCGTAGTGCTCGTTCCCAATCTCATAGAGGACGTTGTCCAGGTCGTTGACCGTCTCGATTACCTTTCGCACGTAGGCTTCCTGGAGCCGGGTCACCTCGGGTATCTTGAGAGTGTGGGTGGCCCGGCCACCCGATGGATTGCCGCCGCTCCCGTCTGTGCCGTTCACGTTGTTCCGCGCGTTGTACGGATGGCCGTCCCAGGGATTGTCCGTCGGATGCGCTGCGCGCTTGTCGACGCTGAAACCTTCGAAGAGCATGACGCTGAAGTAGATGCCGTGCTCCCCTCCCATGATCGCGCGGCGGCGGAGGCGGTCGAAGTAGTCCTGGTTGTACTTCGTCAGGTCGAACTTCGGGCGGCCGTCAAGGGCAGTGCCCGGGCCGGTTCGGGCGTAGGGAAGGGGCCGCACGTTGGTGAGCTCGCCCGGCCTGGTGAAGCCGGTCCAGTTCGTGGCTTCCCAATGCCATCCTCGGGTGTAGTTATGCCCGTAGGACTGGAGCCACTTAAGGTGCGCAGCATAGTCGAACTCCGCGTCCGGGTCAGGAGAGAAGATCTCCTGAATGTTGCTCCAGTTGTGCGATCCGCAGAGGAAGACCGGTCTGCCGTCGCGGTCGGCGAAGAACCGAGGGTTCTCCTTGCAGACCGTCAAGGGGCCATTGATCCTGCTGGCGAGTGGCTTGATCTGCACCTTCTCCACCGTCACATCTCCTTCCGAGAGACCGGTTCCTCAGGCAATGTCAAACCGACGGACGCAACGCGTCCTCCGTCGCTAGGACAGCGCGACACGGGCACGGGCCAGGATGTCGTCCAGCCCCGCCTGCGTCTCGCGGTCAAGCTCGTACTCATGTCGGCCGATCAGGTCGGCAATCATAGCGCGTGCTTGCTGGCGGATTGTCCTGGCACCTTGCGTCGTCCAACGGGCCAGCAGGTCGCGCTCGAACAACGCGGGGCGCCAGGACAGGCTGCGGTAGGAGTCGAGTGTCGAGTCGAGCCCCACGAAGCTCCGTTCGCTGACGCCCGCCAGCACGTCCGCCAGACACCGGGCCGCATCGCAGTCGCCGTCCATGCCGGCAACCAGCCTCTGAACGTGGTCCCTGATCTCGAGGTCGTACAGAAGCTGCTCGGCACTGAAAACCTCGTCCAGGCTGAGGGTGCCGGCAACGCCGAACCGCCTGGCCCCCAGCAAGGCGCCCATCGTCATCGAGCTGGCCTTCTCGGCACACGCTTGCGGACCGGGGAGCTTCGCCATGGTGTGGAAGCACGTGCACGCCGGCTGGCAAGAGGTACCATGGAGGTAGGCATTCACCTCGTTGCTCATCAGCTCGTAGAGCAGTTGCTCCGGAGAGCCGACCACCAGAGCCATGCTCACGAAGTCTACGGGCCAGAGGCCGGCCGTCCAGCGGACCGGCAAATCCAGGACCTCCTGGAGCAGCACGGCCGGACCGATGACTTCGGCCGCAGCCACTGCCAGTGCGTCGCCGGCATGCATCGGTGCAGTGCAGCCCGCGGTCGGCATCGAGCCGACGTGGACCGACGTCACCCTGTGCGCAAAGGCCATCACGTAGGCCAGCGAGTTGCCCCCCAGCGTGAGGGGGCTGGCGACCCACGTGCTCAGTTGGCGAATGGGGTGCCCGAGGACCTCTGCCATCTCCATGACGTACGGACAATCCTCCACGGACCTGACGTCCGGCGGCCATCGGCCCTGCCGCGAGTAGGTGGCGCCGACCCAGTATTGGACGACGGCCTGGAGATGCGGCGGGACGTCCGTGGGGCAGCCGGGGGGACTGCCCATAAGCCCCCGCTCTGCGAGCACATCCACCAGCCTCGTCGCCTCGACGAGCCGGTCAGTTGTGAACGGCACGATCTGGTCGGTCTCGACGTCGTGGACGTTCGGGGGATACTTGTTGAGCCAGACCCGGATCTCCGCATCTTGCACGCCTGGCGCCCCGATCCCCGCTCTGAACTGGTCACCATTCCTGCGACGTTCGGCGGACAGGAACTCGGCGACCCGTCGCCGGTCGATCAGGACGCGACCTTCCCTCTGCCTGTAGCCGAGCGCCCGGACTCGCTCTCGCATGCCCTCGTCAAGGACGGCGATGCCTACTTGGTCGAGCAGGTCAAGTGTTGCCTCCTCGATCCGAGTGAGCCAGTCGCTGCTCAGGAGCGGCTCACGTCGGACGCGTAGGGGATTGCCGGCCATTGTGTTTGTCCTCGACCTGGGTGGCTGCAAGTCGCGCCGCTCCCAGGTGCCGTCGCCAGGACGCCCCTTGCCAATTGGGCAAGCGGCGGAGGGCTATTCACCAATGAAGCGGCTGATGCGCTGCCGGTTGAAGTCAGGAAACGGCAGACGCCCCATGTGCTGGTACGCCTCCTCCCGTCTGGCGACGTTGCCGTTAACCACGCTGTCAGCCCCCTCCGCGATGATGTCGGCTTGGACGCAGTAGTTGATGCTGTTCATTGCGATCAGGTTGCTACGGCACGTGTCGTCTTCCCGTATGCCCACCTGCATGGGGCACTGATCGCCCCAGTTGAAGACGGTGTTGCCCACGACCTGGACGCCCTGCACGCCAGAACGCAGGAGTATGCCGACCATGGGAGACCCGTCCCGGGCGCGCACTCCGGAATCGATGACTTCGTTGCCGTTAACGGCCCCC
>CAZSET010000341.1:0-3545 GCA_964605915.1 uncultured candidatus Brocadiaceae bacterium
ACGCCTCCAGACCGCGCACTGCGCGCCGCAAAGGCAGATCCAGCGGGGCCTGGCGATTCGCCGCACATGCACAGCGCGGGGTCGGCCCTTTGCACAGGGCAGGCGGCACGCCCCGCCGGCAGCTCGGGGAGCGTTTGTCGCCAGCAGGTCGGCTCGCACCATGCTATCGGCGAACGCGAAATCTCGAGACTGACTGCCACGGTCCACGTGTCAATTCTCCGTGTCTGCCCTTTGCTGAGAGGTCGATCGGCCGGCCGTCTCCCACTGCTGCGTGGGAGCCCCGAACTCCACGATGGCGCGCCGGTAGGAATCCGGCATCCCGATGTCGAACCGTTCGCCATCGATAACGACTCCGTTGAGGCCCTCCTCACGCCGCAAGCGGTCCAGGCACGGCGTGAACTCGAACTCGCCCTGCCGGCGCAGATTGCGCGAGATGTCTTCCGCTATGTAGTCGAAGACTCGGGCCGTCAGGACGTAAAGACCAGCGACCGACAGGAAAGTATCCTCCTCTTGGCCCTCGACACGGAGGCGTTCGCGCGCATAATCCTCTGTCGGCTTCTCACTTACCTCGGTCACCTCAAGTACCTCGCGATCCTCCGACCACGTTCCGGCGACGCAGCCAAACCGATAGACCTCTGCGGCAGGAACCGCCTTCAGCCCGAGCACGCTCCGCCCGTCCTTCTCGTAGACATCGAGGACCTGCCGGGCGCACGATACCTCGGTATGCGAACGGTACAGGTGGTCGCCGAGCATCAGCAGGAAGGGCTCGTCTCTGACCCACTCCCGGGAACAATGGACCGCATGGCCAAATCCCTCTTGTGCGTCTTGGATTATGAAGGTGACACGGTGTCCGACCTCATCGAGGTATTGGCAGTACTCCTGGTCTTCCCGGGACAGTCTGTTCAGGTGCTCGACCTCCGGCGGCATGCAGAAGAGCTCTTCGAACGCCCCGCGGTCGCGCTCCTGGATAATGATGCCGACTTCTTCCAGGCCGGCCCCCAGTGCCTCCTCGACGATGGCAAGGATGGCAGTCTTTGCCCGGCCCTCGGCATCTATGACGGGCAACAGCTCCTTCTTGACCGCTTTGGTGAGGGGAAACATCCGCGTGCCGAAGCCCGCCGCCGGGATGACGGCCTTCCTTACTTGCCGCGTCGCACCTAGCGTAAGCTCCAGGCAGTCCATGCCGAGGTCGCGCTCGATGATCTCAATGGCTTTCCGTCGGCTCTCCGCATCCCGCGCCAGCAACTGGGCCGAGCCGTCGCCGCCGGAACCAACCCCCTTCCCGCCAAGGATGTAAGGCTGAACCGGTCCATACTCAAGCAATTGATGCAGCACCGGCGCGGTGAGCTCGGACGGGCAGGCCGGCCTGAGATGGACGTCGAATTCCTGCTGGGCTTCGGTCATCAGTTGTCCGAGGAGCTCGGAGTCGCCGGCGGCCAGAGCCTCGGCCGCCTCAGCGGTTATGCGAGAGCTGATCGGTCCCAGGAACGCATGGACGCTCTTCTGACGCTCGTCAGCGGGGAAGGGATAGGACTGGTTGAGGTCCGTAAGAATCCTTTTCGTGTCCTTGCCCGCCTTCAGGTCCACGATGAAGAAGTAGAGCGGTTTTGGCACGTTCAACTCTCTGATGTCGATAGCGTCGCCGTCGAAGGCCATCATGATGGGCCGGTTGCCGTATGCACAGCCTTGGTCCATCCTGCCGCAACGGCTCGGGGTGGTAACCTCGCCCCGGCGCGTCATCTTCAGGTCGTAGACGCGGTTGAAGGCGCGGGCCAAGAGCACGCAGACCGCTGCACTGGAGGAGAGGCCCTTACGGATCGGCAGGTCTGTGGCGTAGTTGTCGATCTCGAGCCCGCGCACGCGGTAGTGCGTCATGACCTGGTAGGCGACCCCAGCGGCGTAGCTGAAGAACCCGCCCTCTTTTGCCTCGGCCAGCAGCGCGTCCGGTTCCATCGGGAGCTCGTGCGGGTCCATGCGCGTACCGTCTTCAAGCGTCGACCGAAAGAGGAGGGCAGTAGGGTGGGGCGAGACTTCGGCGTAGAGGCCCTGGTTGGTGCCGGCGATGATTGTGTAGCCCTTCTCCACCTCGGGGTTCATGCGGCGGTACCCGCCGGCCCAGTCGGTGTGTTCACCGAAGAGGCAGATGCGTCCGGGCACGAAGAGCTTCATCGACGGTTGCTCCCGAGTGTGACTGCTTCTCTGGATCGTCTGCACCACGCCACCGGCGTGGGCTTGTGAATCAGTCGCAGCAGCGCATGAGGCCTTGCGGTCTGGCCATCCGGTCGGTGCAGCTCACAGCTGGATGTTGTGCTTCTTCATGCGTCGCAGCAACGTCCGGTAGCTTATGTCAAGCAACGCCGCCGCCTTGGTCCGGTCATATCGGGCTTCCCCGAGCGCTTCGATCAGGGCCTCCCGCTCGGCCTGCAGGCGAACGTCCCTCAGGGACGGCCGAGAGCCATTACCGAAGCCACCAGACAGCGCAGTTGTTCTCGTATCGGACTCGGATGGCGGGCGATCTCCCTTCGAGCGGCGGGATGTCTCGAAATGCCCGATGACCACGCCGCGTTTGATGGTGTTCTCGAGTTCGCGGACGTTTCCGGGCCAGCTGTACTTCATGAAGGACTCGGCCGTCTCTTTGTCCAGGGGGCTGTAGTCCTTGCCGAACTGCCTGCAGTACCTGTAGAGGAAGTATTCGGAGAGGATCAGCACGTCGCTGGCGCGCTCCCTCAGGGGCGGCAGTACGAGGACCATCTCGTTGAGCCTGAAGAACAGGTCCTCGCGGAATGCCCCTTCCCGCATCTTCCGCTCGAGGTTGTCGTTCGTAGTGACGACAACGCGGACATCTACCTTGACCATCTCCTTCCCGCCGATGGGCAGGAACTGCTTCTCCTCGATGGCCTGGAGCAGCTTCCCCTGGGTGGAGAGGGGGACAGCGGATATCTCGTCGAGCACGATCGTCCCGTGACTGGCCACGCGGAAGAGGCCGGGGCGGCTCTCCTTAGCGTCGGTGAAAGCGCCCCTGTCGTGGCCGAACATCTGGGTTTCGAGAAGCGAGTCGGGGATGGAAGGGCAGTTGACTCGGACGAACGGGCGCCCCGCCCGAGGCGAGTAGGCGTGGAGGAGGGCGGCCGCCACGTTCTTCCCCGTTCCGCTTTCTCCCCGCACGAGAACGCTTACGTCGTAACGCGCTATCTTCAGCAGGTCCTTCTTCACCTTGATCATGTTCGGATGTGTGCCGACCAGTTCGGGCGCGAAGAGGAACTCCGGCGGCTCGTCTGTAACCTCGATTCCGCACCGGTGGCTCCCGCCGCCAACCATGCGTCTGATCCTGCCCTTGAAGAAGCCGTTGAGCTGCGGCCAGGTCTCGGCCGGCGGACCGAGGTGCAGGCGTACGAGCTGGCCCTGCCTCAGCTTGCCTTTGCCGTCGGTGAACTCGCCCAGAAGGCCGCCAGGGCTCAGGTTGACAGTGCTGCCGGCCGCCAGTCTTCTGTTGGCCTTGGCGTGGTACAGCTGGAGTGGCAAGTGCACCACCGATCTGGGATAGG
>CAZSET010000342.1:0-3532 GCA_964605915.1 uncultured candidatus Brocadiaceae bacterium
GTCAACGCCGCCTGCACGTGAACAGGCGCGCCCCCCAACTGCAACAGGTAGATCGTCCGCGCATCGGCCATTCCCAGGTTGAGCGCCACCTGGAGGGTCCTGCCGGCATCATGGAGGTCCCTCTGGTCAACGGGCTCCCCCCGAATGCTTCCCAGGGGCGCTGACTGGGGACGCAGCAGCGAGCTCAGGGTGGTCAGGATGCCCCACGAAATCATGAGCATCACGACAAGCCCCGCCAGCAGGTAGCGCCTGTGTCTGCGGAACCATCTGGTCAGTGCCACGTCGGCTGCCTTTCTCCCCTGCAGCATCAGGGAAATGGGGAAAACAACGATGCTAACCTACGGCAGGCGCATTATCAACGGGGTGCCGCGTCACGTGAGGGTCAGGCGACAGAAACGCCTCTTCCCCACGTTCAGGATCGTTCCGGCGCGGACCTCCACGTCCGCCTCCGGGTCCTGAACCGCGCGCAGCGAATCGGCGTCCATTCCGAGGCGCACGCCGCCCTGCTCGACCAGTCGCCTGGCCTCGCCGCTGGAATGCGCGAACTCGGCCAGCCGCAGCAGCTTGACTATCCACAGCCGCCCGTCCTCCAGCTCGCCCGAGGGTATCCGGACTTCCGCCAACTGCTGCGGCAACTCGTGGTCGCGGAAGATCCGGTTGAACTCCTCGTGGGCCGCCCGGGCAGCGTCCTCATCGTAGTAACGCGAGACGATCGCCGCTGCCAGCTCGGCCTTCGCTTTGCGCGGATGCACGTCGGGCGACACGAGCATCTCGATCCGCTCCACGGGCAGCTCAGTGGTCAGGATGAAGTACTTGCGCATGAGCTTGTCGGGAATGCTCATCGCCTTGCCGAAGATGGTCTCGGGCGACTCGCAAATGCCGATGTAGTTCCCCTTGCTCTTGGACATCTTCTCGTGGCCGTCCAGGCCCTCCAGGAGCGGATTGGTGACGGCGACCTGCGGCTCCTGTCCCATCTGGCGCTGGAGCTCGCGGCCGAGCAGGATGTTGAACGTCTGATCCGTGCCGCCCAGCTCGACGTCGCTCCGGACCATCACGGAATCGTAGGCTTGCATGAGGGGGTAGAGCAACTCGTGGAGGCCGACGGGCCGCCCGGCGGACATGCGTTCGGAGAAGTCATCCCGCTCTATGCAACGGGCCACGGTGAGCTTCGCGGCCAGAGCGATGACTCCGCCGAACGTCATCTTGCTGAACCAGTCACCGTTCTTGACCACCTCGGCTTCTGCCAGGTCCACTATGTGGCCGACCTGATCGAGGTACGTCTGCGCGTGCGCCAGGGCCTCTTCGTGGGTCAATTGGGGCCTGGTCGCATTCTGCTCGCTCGGGTCGCCCACGGTGGCGGTGTAGTCGCCGATGATCAGAACGGCGTGATGGCCGAGGTCCTGAAAGAGCCGCAGCTTGTGCAGCGGCACGGCGTTGCCCACGTGAATGTCCGGGGCCGTCGGGTCCAGGCCGAGCTTGACCCTCAGCGGCTTCCCGCTCTCCAGGGAGCGGCCAATCTTTTCGATCAGCTCCTCCTCCGGGACGATGCCGGCGGCGCCCCGGCGGATCTGCTGCATCTGTCGTTCGATGGATTCGGTCAGTTTGCCCATTTGCCCGCATTCGTGCAGCGAAGGGTCAGGCTTATCGCACAAAGTGTAACGCCTCTGAGGGCATATTGCACGTTAACGCGCGTCGGCGACTCAGCCGGGGGGGAGCACGAAACGGATCAGGGCGAAGTTAGCGGCGTTGTAGAGCACGTGAGCGGCGATGGGTGCCCAGAGCGAGCCGGTGCGTTCGAACAAAGCGATGAAGATGAGGGAAAGCACCACGAGATTCACGGCGCCCCAGGGGTAGACGTGCGCGGCCGAGAAAACGACGCTCACGATGAGGGCCGCACTGACGGGACCCAGCAGCGCACGTAAGGGCAGGTAGAACGCGGACCGAAAGACGATCTCCTCGGCCAGTGGCGCGACCACGACCGCTGCCACAACGGCCAGGGCCAGTTCAGCCGGAGTCCGCGCGGCCTGCACGACTCTGGCGACGCGCTGGATCTGCCATTCCATCTCAAGGGCTTCGGCGACCTGCACGCTGGCCATCGCCACGGCGATGTAAGCCACCGCCCCGACGACGAGAATGCGCCACGCCCCCAGGACGTCGCGGAGAGATGTGGACCGGAGACCAAGTGCAGCAAAGCCCTTCCGGCGGCCGCCGGCCCAGCGCGCCACCAGAAGGGCCACGATGACCAGCATGGCGACGTCACTCAGGAGGGTCGCCAGCATGTCCCTCTGGTGCTCCGGGCATCGCATGGTGAGAGCGGCTGCGAGGAGGGGCGCCAGAAGGTGGAACGCCGCCAGGAGGGCCACGCCTTCCGGCACGCCCCAGGGAACGGACTTGGGGGCGCGGTAATGCTCGGCATCCCCCCTGCCCTTCCCGCGCTGTCGGCTGCTGTCGCCGCCCAAATCGGCCCCTTACGTGCACGTGACCCAGACCTGGCGTGACCGCGGCCCGTCGAACTCGCAGAAGTAGATCCCCTGCCACGTGCCCAGGGCGAGCCGTCCTCCGCGAACCAGAATCGTGGAGGAGCAACCGACCAGGCTGGACTTGATATGCGCCGCGCTGTTGCCCTCCGCGTGGGTGTAGCCGTCCTCAAAGGGCACGATCTTGTTCAGCTCCTTCAGCATGTCGCGCGTGACAGCGGGATCGGCGTTCTCGTTTATCGTCACGCCGGCCGTGGTGTGAGGCACGAACACGATGCAGACGCCCTCTTCCACACCAATGGCCGAGACGGCGTCCTGGACCTCGGGAGTGATATCAACGAACTCGGTTCTCTTGCTTGTTCTGACGCTGAAGCTCTCCATTCGGACACATCTCCTACAGACCGGAAGGACGAAGGGAACCATGCCTGGCCCAGCGGCGCTGATCGCGCGTCCGCAAGGGCTGTGGCGCGTCCGCGCCCGCCGAGGCGGCCTATATCAGAGAGAATGGGCGCCTCTCCGTCAAGCCGTTTTTGAGAAAGCCTTTGAGAACGTGCTGGAACTTGCTGAGAAGGCCCGTGCGGGACCCGCGTTGGGCTGTATGGCCTTGAATGGTCGTATCCTAGCCAACACAAGTGTCAACGCGGGGCTTCTGCTCAGAGCGAAGCGCGGCCTCCTTACATATCCCGAAAGGCACGGAGGGATCGGGCGATATCTCCGCCACGGTCTTCCCACGTCGGTGAGAGGCCGCGCGTCGTGCGTTATTCGTTCTCCTTGTGCCACGCGCAGCAGATGGGTGCTTCAGCAAGTTGCCCCCTTCGCGATCGTTCCGCACGTTGTAGCCGGTCACCTGCCGGTTCGCGTCGAACCGCACGAATGCCTACGGCCTGGGTCGCCTAACTTGTGCATCAGCGGAACTCTGTCGCGGTGACCGTCCGTTTCTCGCCTGGCCCGCATTCTAGGGGTCTGCTTCGCATGCAAGCGCCGCAGAGTACGGCAACCACATTGCCCGTTGTGGGCAGCAAGTAGGCAGCCCGGCGCGTCCGCATGTTGTGTGC
>CAZSET010000343.1:0-3522 GCA_964605915.1 uncultured candidatus Brocadiaceae bacterium
CTGCGCGGGCTGGTGGAATCGGGGATGAGTCCCGACACCATCGTCTCGCTCGACCAGTACGGATCCCTGCACTATGGCTGGCCCGCGCACAAGATCGAGGACCCACCCGTCATCGGGGAGGTGGACGACGTCAAGCACCAGGCCTTTGCGCTTACCCCGCGCGAGTTGTGCGAGGACGTCATCACGCTCTTCTGGCGGACGGTGTCGGACATGCGGGGAGAGGAAGTCCGCATCGACCTGGGCGAGCTGAACTTCGACGCGGACATCCACGGGCCCGACATTCAGGCACACCTGGTGCACGAAGTCTACTCGTGGATACGCCGGCATCCCGAGATCGTCGGCAGCGCTACCTTCTACGAGCTGACTGACAGGGCCGGGCTCGGCCTGTTCCGCCAGAAGGAGTACGGCGACGTTGAGGACGCGACCACGACGGTCCTGCTCGACGTCTACAGGGACATCATGGGCTGGGAGGAGTTCCGGCACGGCTGCGCCGTCGTGGACGCGGTGGGAGAGGGCGCCGAGCGCGTCGAGCTCGTCTGGCGGAGCCCCGAGGACGCGGAAGGGCTGGAGCTACGGGCCGAAGGCGTGCCGCTGCGTGCCGTGGACTTCAGGGAGAGCTACTGGCGGCAGATCGTCGCCCTGGCCGAGGACGGAAGGGAGGGGCACATCTACACGGACGCGCGGGTCCTGAAGCTGCCCCCCGGGACGCAGGGCGTCAGGATCTTTGCGCTGCCGCCGGACGGCAAGGACAACTCCCCGGACGGCTACCGGGCGACGGTGCCGGCCCCAACACCTGAGTGAATGGCGAGAGTAGCCCGACGGGAAGGGGAGTGCTGGAATGTCAGGAGCGCTGGAAATGAGAACAGGATTCCTGCAAACACGGTTCAAAGCACGCCTGGCCGCGACTGTGCTGACGCTATGGCTGGCCATGGCCGGCGCCTGCGCTGCCGAGGATGCCGTTCAAGCTGACATTGCTGACGCCGGCGAAGCCCAAGGGGCTGCCGACGTTGGAGAACCGGATGTGTTCTACGTCGATCAAGGGCATCCGCGGAGCAGCGACGGCAATCCCGGGACTTCACCTGACCTGCCGTGGGAGACGATTGGGAAGGCCAACGAGACGCTGACAGCCGGGCAGACGGTTGTCATTGGCGCGGGAACATACGAGGAAGAGATCGCCCCGAAGAACAGCGGGGCTGACGGGGCTCCGATTACCTACGTTGCCAGAGGCGGCGACCGGAAGCCGGTCGTCCGGCACGTCATACTCCTCAGGAAGGACCACGTCAGGGTCATTGGATTTGAGATCACGCAGAACAGCAAGGAGTACCGTCACGGGATCGAGGTATACAACTCGCATCATTGCGAGCTTCTGAACAACTACATCCACCACACGCTCGGCCAGGCCATCCGCAACAACGCCTACTACGGCACCTCTGACCACAATGTGATCCGCGGCAATGTGATTGCATGGACCGGGTATCCGCAGGGGCTAACCGGAGAAGCCAAGGGCCATAATGCGATCAACCTCCTGTGCAACTACACCTTGATTGAATACAACGACATCTCCCATGTGCAGGACTTCGTGGATACCAACGGCGGCTTCAACATCATCCGCAACAACTACTTCCACGATTTCAAGAACTCCGATTTCCCGGATGGAAGCGGCGATAGGGCGCATGTTGACATATGGCAGCCGTTCGGCGTGCCCGGGAAACCGTCCGACCACAATGTGTTCGAATGCAACTGGACGTCGGACAATCTGGAGCTGAATTCGCATTTCAACCAGATCCGCGACGAAACCAGGCCGCGCTCAGGGGAAAAGGAATTCGTCATCCGCGGCAACGTTGCCCTGCGCATGGGCAGCTATGCGTGTCAGTTCGGGGCCATAGACAACGTGCACTTCTACAACAACACGCTCGTCGACCTGTGTGTCGCCAGGCCGGACAGGAAGAGCTGGGTGACGATCGGCTTCAACAAGGAGGGCGACAATCCCAGCGTCGGCAGCTACGTGCTGAACACGATCTTCTACGCGGTGTGCCGAGCCAAGGGCGGCCGGATCATCTACGTCGGCGAGGGATGCCAGGCCGAGCTGAGCCACAACGCCTGCGAGAAGTCCGGCGGCCACGCGAGCTGCGTCGTTACCTCGGACATCAACTTCGCAGACTATGCCAACGATGTCCTGTACCTGGCGGGGAACTCACGGGCCATCGATGCGGGTAGGCCTTTGACCGTCGTCACCTCGCCTGCGGGTCAGGGGGCGTGCTTTGCGGTCGGGGAGGCCGGTTTCTTCATCGACGGGCATACGCTGGTCCTGGGGGACCTGATCTGGGTCGGGGCGAATGCCGTGACGCGCGTGGTCAGAGTCGACCATGACACGAACACGCTGACCGTCAGCCCGCCCATCTCCTGGCAGCAGGGCGCCCCGGTCGTCCTGGCCTACCAGGATGCCAGGCCGGATATCGGGGCATTCGAATTCAGTACGGACTACTCCTATGACGTGACACTGGAGCCGCCTGCAGTCACAGCTCCCGGAAAACTGCGCCTCACGGCAGCGGTGGCACATCCGAAGAATGTCCGGTTCGTCACATTCTACGTTGACAACGTGCCCGTGGGCACGGACACGACCGAGCCATTCACTTTTGACTGGGGCTCGGCCAGGCGGGGAGTCGAGTATCACCTTACCGCAACAGCATACAGCCGGTTTGCATCACGACAGCCCACGAGGAGCTTCTCCGCTACCTACACCCATCCGGGCGAGTAGTGGGAAGTCGGACAACCAAATAGGAACCGGCAGAGAACGGGGACTGTTGAGCCCGGTCAAAGTAATGATGTCATTCTGAACTCGCCGTACGGCGAATGAAGAATCTGGCCCGCACCGGCGTCGAGGCCGCTCGGGGCGAGATTCCTCGTCGCCAGCTTCGCCGCTCCTCGGAATGACAGACCTTGGCTGGCCGCAACATTGCTTACGCTGCCCTCAATAGCTTGCTGAGCGGGCTCTGCGCGAGCAGGTCATAGGCGGGATGCGCTAGGAGAGGCCCTTATCCCATGCTTCGGGCCGCGAGCCGATCCACTCGGCGCTCTCTTCGCGAACATAGCCGCGATGACACCAGGGCAGCCATTTCGAGACCTCCGGGATCGACTCCGTCGCGGCCTCGAACAGGGCATCCACGTCGTCCGCGCAATAGGGGCGGATGCGCACGCGCCCGTCAGACAGCTCCTCTCTCATTGCATGCTCCCGCGTGCCTACGCAGGGAAGAGCTCGCCACGCACGCTTTCGAGGATCCGCTGCTGGGCGTCCTCGGCGAGCCCCTTCCTCCGCGCGCTCTCCACCTCGTAGCCGCCGTGCTCGAACGCGTCGGGGGTAGGCACGTAGCAGATCTGCCCCATGTGACTCAGCAGAATGACCCGCTTGCCGGCTTCATCGGCCATCCGCTTGAGCGCAGAGCCGGTCTCGACGAAGTGCTCCCCCTGGAGGGCCAGGATCACGAGGTCGGCCCGTCCGATGGCCTCGATGGCCCGGGCGCG
>CAZSET010000344.1:0-3520 GCA_964605915.1 uncultured candidatus Brocadiaceae bacterium
CTCTGCTCGTGGCGGTTGCCCTCCTGTTCGTCCCCCGGCACAGGTCCCGGGGGACCCCCAGGAGGGCAACCGCCACGAGCAGAGCCGTGGCCGTCCCGGCTGCCGCCAGCGACGGCAGGCGTCGGCGCCCTGCCCCGGCCCACAGCAGCGCGAGGCCCAGCAACCAGTACAGCCCCCCCGCAAGCATTATGCTCGCCTGGATGCCCAGCGCCGGGATAAGCAGAAAGACGGGGATCAGCGAACCGGCGATGGCACCCAGCGTGTTGAGGGCGTAGACGGCGCCGATCCGGCGCCCGGCCGTCGCCACGCGACGAGCGTAGGCGGCACAGATGAGGGGAAACGCCATGCCCATCAGCGCGGTCGGGACAAGGACGGTAAGGACCGTCATCGACCACACACCGGGCGAGTCCGGCGGCCCGGAGGAGAACGCGGCGGCCGAGACCACAAAGCAGGCGGGCACGGCTACTCCGAGCAAAAGCTCGGCCACGGCCAGAACCAGTATGGGCCTGCGGCGGCGCGCCAGCGCCAGTCTGTAGATTATGCTGCCCAGGCCCGTTCCCAGCAGGTAGATGCCGAGTATCGCGGGGAACAAGTAGGCCGCGTTGTCCAGGAACGCCAGGTAGCGCACCCAGAGGACCTCACTGGCCAGGCCCGCCAGCCCCGAGACGAAGGCGACTCCGAGCAGCAGTCCGCTCGCCCTGTGGGCAGCGTCCTCGACCTCGTTCGGGCTTGAGCTGCCCAGCGTCGGCTGCGCGGGCCGAGGCACGACTGGTGCGCGAGCCCCTGCGGCTGCCGCCCGGCGCCTCCACCCCACCAGCAACGCTATCGCCCCGGCCGTGACCAGGTTCGCGCCGGCCGCCAACTGATTGGTCAAAGACAGGCCCAGCGAGTCGATCATCCAGTAGCCGGCGGCCAGGCATCCCGCAGCCGCGCCCAGGGTATTCACGCCGTAGAGCAGCCCGACGCGCTTCCCTATAGCCTCCGCGGAGTCCACGCAGAAACGGCTCAACAGCGGCAGCGTTGCTCCCATCAGGGTGCACGGGAGGACCAGCACCGCGAAAGATGCAGCGAAGCGCACCAGGTGCGTGAGCGCTGCCGAGCGCGGCGCAAGCATGGCGATCGCAGGCGCCAACTGCCGGAGCAGCGCCAGTGCCGGCGGTATGCCGAGCGCCAGCAGCGCCACCGTCGCCTGGACCGCGCCGTACAAGAGCAGTCGATCCCGGAACCGGTCCGCCAGGCGTCCCCCGAGCCATCCGCCAAGTCCCAGCCCGGCCATGAAGGCACACAGGACGACGCTGATGGCGTAGGAGCTGTTGCCGAAGACCGTGACGAACTGACGGCTCCACAAGATCTCGAATACGAGGGACGTCGCCCCCGACAGGAAGAAGAAGCCGTACGCGGCGGCCCGCAGCCTCGCCGTCGTGGCCCTCGAGGGAGCAATCCCGCCCACAGAGTCCGCCATCCCCGTTTGCTCCCATGGGGTCATGTGTCTTTCCGGCACGCCATAAGCTCCCCGACGTAGTCCTTCTGCCGGTAGGCCTCCACCATGGCCGGATCCAACGGATAGCGGCCGTATTGCCGGCCGGCTTCGACCATGGCCCTGTAGTTCTCCGCCCGGACGGCCGGATGAATGCTGTTGGACGAGGCAAGGATAAGGCCGCCTCCGACCCCGCCCTTCGCCAATGTCTCCTTGACCGCCTCGGTCACCTGCTCCGGGGTGCCGTTCGGCAGCAGGTGGCTGCAATCCACGTTGCCGGCCAGCGCGACGCGGTCGCCGTACGCCTCCTTGACCCGCCCGATGTCCATCCCCGCCACGGGCTCAATCGGATCGAGCACGTCGATCCCCGTATCCACAATCATGTCCAGGATCAGCCAGAGGCAGCCATCCGTGTGCTTCAGGAACGGGACGCCCTTCTCCTTGGCCACGTCCACAGCCTCCTGCAGATACGGAAGGACGAACCTTTCGAAATGGGCCGGGGACATCATGGGGCCGCGGTTGTGCGCGTAGTCGTCCCCCGTGCAGAGAACGTCGGCGCCCACCTCGGCGGCCCGTTCCAGGACGCGGCGCTTATAGTCCATGACAATCCGGGCAAGCCTCTGGACGAAACCGGGATTCAGGACGTAGTCCATCAGCAGCTTGTCCAGGCCGCGCAGGTAGTGGGAGAACTCGAATGCATCGTGGCCGAGAAAGACGATGGCCCTCCGGCCCTTGAAGCGTTCCACCGCCATCTCGAGGCTCCGGAGGCGGTGATCGGCCTCCGGGTCGGGAGGCCGATAGTCCTCCAGGTCTGCCTCCGCCTGGATCGGATGCCCGACGGCGTAAGGGATCCCCGTCGGCGGGACCCGCCAGGTAATGCCCCACTCATCGCGGTAGTTGACCTCGTCGACCCAATCGACGTGGCCGTCTTCGAAGACGGTGATGCCGTCCAGGTCCTCCCGTTCCACGAAGTCGGCCTGGAGCAGGAAGGCGCCCTGCGAGCCCCGCTCGTAACGGCTCTGCCGGTCTTCCGTGAAGAGGTCCGGATAGAGCGCCTCGATCACAGGCCGATTGATGATCAGTTCCCACAGGGGCACCCGATCTGGCTGGCCCCGGCGTACGGCCGTCATCATCCGTTCATAACCGTTCATTGCCGCCCTCGCGTGCTCGGGCTGGTCCGGATTCCAGGCATGTATAACACTCCGGCAGGCGAAGCTCAACCGACGTTGCTGCAAGGCCAAGCCGGGTTCAACAGGACGGAGCACCGGCCCGGAGGGAGATTCAAAGGGCCGGCTGGCCGCGCATGATCTGCTGCAGCGTCTGGATCAGCGTCGCCGGATCATAAGGCTTCTGGATGAAGCCGGCCAGGTCCTCGGCCGCGAAGCGACGGACGGCCTCGTCTTCGTTGTAGCCGCTCGACAGGATGATGGGCAAGTCCTTCCGAAGGCGGCGCAGTTCCCTGACGACCTCTTCCGCGCCCATGTGCGGCATCGTGAGGTCCAGCAGAACGGCCTGCACCCGCCCGGGGTCGGCCCTGACGGCGTCGATGGCCTGCGGACCATCCTCAGCCGTCAGGACGGTGAAGCCCGACCGCGCCAGTGCGGATTTGCTGACCCGGCGGACCGCCTCCTCGTCGTCGACGACGAGGACGGTTCCGTGCCCACGGAGTTCCCCCTCGGGCACCACCTCAGGCTCGGCCAGTTCCAGGGCGGTTGCGTCGCAGATGGGCAGCAGGAGTCGGAAGGTACTCCCCTTTCCGAGCTTGCTCTCCAGGCGGATGGCCCCCCCGTGGCCGCGCACGATCCCCAGCACGGCCGCAAGCCCCAGACCGCGGCCCGTGAACTTGGTGGAAAAGAAGGGATCGAAAAGCCTCGCCTTCGTCTCCTCGTCCATCCCGCAACCGGTGTCAGCCACTTCCAGGCAGACGTATGGGCCGCTGGACAGTCCGTCGTCGACGTGAGAGTCCGCAAGGTAGGAGGTATCCGTATCTCTAAGAATGTGTATGGAAAATCTCAAGCTGCGATCGATCGCGCGCCGGTGCCC
>CAZSET010000345.1:0-3515 GCA_964605915.1 uncultured candidatus Brocadiaceae bacterium
GGTCCCGGCCGGCGGCGTCGTGCAGGCGCTGCGCCAGGTCCGAGAGGTCCTCGGCCGCTTCCCGGGCGCTTTCGGCTGCCTCGGCCACTTCGCCTTCACGGATTCTCCTGGCCGCCCGACTGGCCTCGCGGGCCGCACGCAGTTCGGCTCTGTCCGGCTGGGGCGCGAGCTGCTCGGTCCTGCGCACCAGGTTGGCCGCCTCACGCGCGACTTCCGCCTGTTCGGCCTGCATCCACTCGGTCTGTCCCCGGTCAACCTGTGCCAGCGTCTGCTGCCTGCGATTGGCCAGGTCGCGCGTGCGCCGTTCGAGCTCGCGCTGCCGCGCGCCGAGTTCCGCCAGACGTTCCGACCTCTGCTGCTTGTCGGGCAGCTCCGCGAATCGTCGCTGGATGTTCTGAAGCTGCTGGACCAGCCTGTCCGCCCTTTCAGCAGCCTGGGCCGCTGCTTGCTCGGCGGGCTGGGCGTTGCCGGCCTCCACAGCGGCCGACGCCTGTCTCATCTGATTGGCCGGGTTGAAGCGATCGAACGCCTGCCGCACCTCCCACATGTTCCTCCGGGACTGCTCCTGCAGCGCCGCCATCTGGTCCCCCAGTGCCTTCTGCGGCTCAGCCTGTGCGGCCAGTTGCTGCCCGGCCTGGTCGGCCGCGTTCTCCTGCCGCGTCTTCTCCTCGGGGTCCTGGGCAGACTGCGCGGCCGCCTGCGCCGCCGCCAGGTTCTGCCGGGCCTCCTGCGTCTTCTGGGCGAGCTCGCGCTGCTGCTCGGCGGCCGCCTCCGCCTGCCGGGTGAGCTCGACCGCAGCCAGTTCCTGCTGGAGCTGGGTCGACCGTCCGCTCAGGGTTCCGGCAACTGCGGACTGGTTGACGGCGGCCTGCGTCAGGTCGTGGCTGCGAATCTGCTGAGCCGCCTGGATCATCTCGTCCCGCTGGTCGGCGGCCCGATCGTCCGCCGATGCGTCTTCGGCCAGGGCCTCCTGGTCCCGGGCGAGCTGCATCAGCGCTTCGTCGTTTTCCTGGAAGGCCCGCAGCCCTTCCGTGTTCTCGGCCAGCCGCGTCTGGTCCTGCTGCAACTGGCGGGCCCGCTCGGCCAGGCTCGGCAGACCCTCCCGCGCGAGGTCTTCACGCACCCCTTCGGCCAGCATGTCGGCCATCTCGCTCGCGGCCTGGTCCTGGGCCTGCTGCCACTGCTCCGCTGTCATGACGGGCGCTGCCTGGGCCTCGCCGGGCGCTGCCTGGGCCTCGGCCGGCGCTGCCGCATCCATGCCCTGCCTGGCCTCGGCGAGCTGCGCCTGGCGGCGCGCCAGCCGCGCCAGATCCTCGTGACGACTCACCGCCTCCGCCAGGTCGGCGAAGTCCCTCAGCAGGTCCTCGGCCGTCATCATCGCCAGGTCCATCTGGAGGTCCGCCTCGTCGGCCAGGTCGGCGCGCTGCCACGGATCGTCGGTCAGCTTCGTCTGGCCGGCCAGGTCCTCGGCGCGGGCGATGTGATCTTCCGCCAGTGCCTGCAGCCGCGGACTCAGCACGGAGTAGGTGCCCCATCGAACGTCCCGCGCCAGCTCGCGCACGGTGCCTTCGGCGGCGTCCAGGTGGCCGGCGATCTGGTCGAGCTGCTCCCTGGCGTCCTCCGCCAGCTCCCCGGCAGCCGAGACCGCTGGCAGCACCTCCGTGGACTGCTCCTTGGCGGCGCGGAGTTCCTCCAGTGCGCTCTCCAGGCCTTCGCGCACGTCATCTTCGGTGGCCGCCTCGGCGCGCTCGGCGTAGGAGGGCGCTTCCCGGTCGAGCTCGATGGTCAGCGCCTCGGACACCCCTTCCTGAGGCCCACCCATCTCGGGCGGCAGGCCGTCCTTCGCGCGCACCCGGACGGTGAGCTGCCTGGCCCTGCCGAGCGGCAGCCTGGCCAGGTCCAGCACGGCCGTTCCCATGGCCAGCGGCCCGGCGGCCCGTCCCTCCTCGGTCAGCGGAACGGGCACGGGGGCCAGCTTCCCCCGCTCCGTCTCGGCGGCGAACTCGGCCCCGGCCACCCCGAAGTCGTCGCCCACCGCGTAGAGCACCGGCAACTGGTCGGTGGGCTTCAGGCGAAGCTCCCTCTCCTCGGGGTGCAGGATGACGGCCGTCGGCGGCGCGTCCGGCAGCACCGTGATGGCCCGTTCGCGCGGGGAGTTCGTGAAGCCGTGCCCGTCGGCGATCTCCGCGCGCCAGCGACCCGCCAGCTCGCGTGTCAATTGGACGCTGAAGGTGCAGACCGACGCCCCGTCCTGGGCGATGCTCAGGCCGGGTCGCACCCCGGGGACTTCCTCCCCGTTCACCACGAACTTCGCCGACTGCACCACGGTGTTCGTCTTAGCGGTGATGACCACGTTCGTCCCGGCCACGGCGCTGATCTCGCCGGCGGCATCGTCCTCGGTCGCCGGATCCAGCCGCGTGTAGGCCGGGTATTCGTAGCGAAGGTCCACCCGCGTCACAGCCGGGAAAGGCACCACCTGCACGGCGTAGTAGCGGCTGAGGGCGTCCCCCGCGTGGATGCGGTAGCGGAAGCTCTCCGTGACCGGAGGACAGGTGAACACGAAGCGCCTCACCTCATCGTCGGCGCTGAAGACGCCCGTCATCTCCTCCGCGGCTTCCTCCGCGTCCGAGCCGGCCACAAGGAGCTCGGCGCTCCTGACCGCCGCGTTCGCCACCTGCACGTCGATGCGAAGGGACCGCCCCTTCGTGACGACGACGTCGCCGGGCTCAATCGCCAGGTCATCGGCGGCCACGTTGGCCAGGTTCAGGTACGGGGCGACCGCCCGGGCAAGCAGGCGCACGGCGGGGCGAGGCCATCCCACCAGCAGGCAGCCCAGGAACGCCGTCCCCGCAAACGCCACCACCAGGAAGAAGCGGGCCGGCCGGAACGTGATCTCGTGCCGGGGCGCCAGCGTGCGCACGTCGCCGCGGGCCTCGTCGACCAGTGCGGCGATCAGCGCCGCCGACCCGCGCAGCTCCGGCGCGTCGTCGCTGCTCAGAAGCTCCACGGCCGAACTGATGCGCTCCTGCAGCTCCGGGTGATGGGACTCGATCGCTCGGGCGATGCCATTGAGCGTGAAACTGCGCGCCAGCGGCCGAATGAAGAGCGCCCCCGCCGCCAGCAGCGTCAGGGCCAGTGCGGCCAGCGTCAAGGCGTAACGCACCGTGACCGAAAAGAGCGTCACGCCGGCGTCAACGGCCATGACGGCCAGCAGGGAGAACACCGCGACGGCCGCCAGGGCCGCGACGCCACGCACAAAGATCACCAGCCGCGCCCGCCGTATCAGGCGCCTCAACGTGCGCACGATCGGCTCCGGCACGCCTCCGGCGTGTGCAGCCATTTCGTCCGTCATGGCAATCCCGCCTTCTTGCGCAGCAGCCATTCGCTCGATGCAGCCAGCAGCATCAGGCCCAGCAACTGCCACGAGCTCCACAAGGCGCGTTCCTCCCGCTCCTCGCGGACGAGAACCGGCGGCCCCAGGGCCTTCATGACCTCCAACGCCTCGGGAGCAGCCA
>CAZSET010000346.1:0-3498 GCA_964605915.1 uncultured candidatus Brocadiaceae bacterium
CCTGAAGGACAAGCTTCAGGGCGCCCGGTGGCTCATAGACGCCATCCAGCAGCGCCGCAGCACGGTGTTCAACATCAGCACTGCCATCGTCGAGGACCAGAAGGATTTCCTCGACAAGGGGACCTTGCACCTCAAGCCCCTCAAGATGCAGGACGTGGCCGACCAGGTCGGCGTTCACGTGTCCACGGTCAGCCGCGCCATCTCCGGCAAGTACATCCAGACCCCTCGGGGGCTCTACTCCCTCAAGCACTTCTTCACCGGGGGCGTCGAGAAGGAAGACGGCGAGATGGAGTCCTGGGATGTGGTCCGACAGAAGCTCCAGCACGTCGTGGACAACGAGGACAAGTCCGACCCCCTCAGCGACGAGCAGATCGCCGCCGAACTGGCCAAGCAGGGCATCGAGATCGCACGCCGAACCGTCTCGAAGTACCGAAAACTGCTGGCGATCTCCTCCTCCCGGCGCCGCAAGGAGTACTGAACGCCCGGCGGGAACCCCTCCCGCCTTGCCGCCCTGCGCCCGCTCAGCCCGACCGCCCCCGCCCGATACGGATGAATGCCTGTCGGTCGTAGAGCTCCAGAATGGCCTCCTTCTCGCAGATGCCGACGACCTCCAACCCATCCGGCCCCGAGCGACAGACGGGCAGGCAATCGTAGTCGTAGTTGCCCATCGTCTGCCAGGCCACGTAGAGCGAATCGTCGGGACTCAGGTACACCACGTCGTGCTCAAGCAGTTCGGCCACCCGGGGCGCCCTGTCCGAGCCCTCGGTGCGGACGGCGCCAGCTATCAGGGAGGCCAGCATGACGATGCCCTTCAGCCGTCCGCCTTCGTCCTCCACGGGAAAAGTGCGGTTCTCCGAAGCCCGGACGGCATCGTCTATGTCGCGAATCGTGGCTTCCGCCGGCAGCACCACGTAGTCCTCCTCCATGACCTCGCGCACGGTCAGCCCGTTCAGGAGCGAGAAGTCCATGCCGCTGCTGACCCTCTCTCCCCACCGCACGAGCCTACGCGTGAACGCGGATTCCGGCTCGAACAACTCCGCCACCTTCATGCTGATGACGCAGGTGACCATCAACGGGGGGATCATGGAGTAATCGTGCGTCAGCTCGAACGTGACCAGGATGGCCTGCAAAGGGGCGCGCATCACGGCAGCCATCACGCCCGCCATGCCGGCCATGACGTAGGCCGCCGGCGCCAGATCAACCGGCAGGAGGTCCCCCGCCGAGCCGACGTAAAGGGCGCCCAGCACCGCCCCGGTGAAGATCGAAGGGCCGAAGATGCCGCCGCTGGCGCCCGCGCTGATCGCTGCCGAGCACAGCAGCGGCTTCAGCAGCACGTAGGCGAAAAGCAGGAGGATCGGGAACTCGCCGCCGTCCAGCAGCTTCTGGATCACGGGCTTGCCCGTCCCCAGCAATCCGGGGCAAAGGAAGGCAGCGACCCCGACCAGGAGCCCGCCGAAGATGGCCTTCCCCCACCAAGGGGCAAAAAGGCGGCCCATGGCGTCCTCGGTGCGGAAGATCGCCTTGATGAAATACGCCCCCGCTACTCCCGCAACAACGCCGAGGCCGAGGAACAGCACGTAGTCCAGGTAATGGAACGTGCCCATGGCCGGGATGACGTATTCGGGCACGTTGCCCAGAACCGCGTGGCGCGTCACGACCGCAAGGAACGAAGCCACGATGAGGGGCAGCAGGGCCGCAGTGCTCGCACTGCCCAGGATGAGCTCCGCGCTGAAGACGGCGCCGCCGATGGGGGCGCCGTACGTGGCCGCCAGACCGGCGGCCGCGCCGGCCGCCACCAGGATGCGGATGTTGGACACGCCCATCTTGAAGCGTCGGCCGGCCAGGCTGCCCACGGCGGCCCCCGTCTGCACCACCGGCCCCTCCATCCCCAGGGGCGCGCCGGCCCCTATGCAGAGGGATGTGGCCAGCGGCTTCAGGCCGATGACGCGGGCGCGGATGTAGCCGCCACGCCGCCCGACGGCGCTCATCACCCGCGCGATGCTCGTGCCCTGGACCTCGGGAGCCCAGCGCTGGATGACGTAGGCGACGATCAGGAAGACCGACGGAGGGATCAGCACAAGCAGCAGATGCCAGGGCGCCGGCAGCGCATCCGTGCGGCTGCCGATCTCCAGAAAGGCCTCCCGGTTCATGGCGCCGATGAGGTAGTTGATCAGCAGCGCCATCAGCCCGGCCAGGATCCCCACGACGCCCGCGAGAAAAACGGTCGTGCCAACCGCCGATGTCTGAGCGCGCGGCGGGATGATCTTCCTGAAGAATCGGTCCAGACGGTTCATGGGCCGCGCCAGCACGAGCGAAAGGGAACCAAGGCCGCCTCGGAGGTGGCGATTATAGTGCAACGCCTGAGGCCAACACAACAATTCGCCGCCACGCCGCATTGACGCTCGGGCCGCCAGCCCATAAGATGACGGCGACCGCAGGCGGGAGGCAGCCCGTCATGGCCGCAACACGCTGGCCCCAGCAATGCCGCGTCGGCACCTCGGGCTGGAGCTACAAGCACTGGCGCGGGATCTTCTATCCCGAAAAGCTGCCGCAGCGCGAGTGGCTCTCCCACTACGCGCAGCACTTCGACACGGTCGAAGTCAACAGCACCTTCTACCACCTGCCGCGCAAATCAACGATGGAATCCTGGCGCGAGCAGGCGCCGGAGGACTTCGTCTACGCCCTGAAGGCGAGCCGCTTCATCACCCACACCCGGGAGCTGAGGGGGGCCGAAGACGCGGTCGAAGAGTTCTTCAGAAGGGCCCGCATCCTCCAAGACCACCTGGGCCCGGTCCTGTTCCAGCTTCCCCCTCGCGTCGAACGCGACCTGGAGACGCTGGCGGCGTTCCTGAACCTGGTGCCGGACGACGTCGTCAGCGTGTTCGAGTTCAGGAACGAGAGTTGGTGCTGCGACGAAACGTTCGAACTGCTCGCGGGCGAGGGCGCCTGCTTCTGCAGCCACGACATGCCTCGCCTTTACACCCCCAGGCGTGGCGTCGGGCCGGTGGCCTACGTCAGGTTCCACGGGCCGGCCAGGCGTTACACGGGCTCCTATCCCGACGAGACGCTGGCCGGATGGGCCGAGTGGATGGCGACCCAGTGGCGGGCGGGCCGCGGCATCTACGCCTTCTTCAACAACGACATCGGCGGGCACGCGGTCGGCGACGCGAAACGACTGCGCGAACTGCTGACGGCTGTGACGGGCTGAGAGCCCATGCGCCGGCCCTCCCATGCCCCTGCGCCCCCGCCGATGCCAGCAAGTCCGACCTGTTTTCGTAGGGGCACGGCGCGCCGTGTCCCTGTGGCACGCAACCGAAGTGTGCCTACGCGGCAGTCCCGTCTCGAAGCTCCGCTAGTAACCCGCCGCCTGCAGGATGCGGCCAACGGCGCGGCTTGCCGCCGAGTCCTCCGGCAGTTCGAGCAGCGACCGGCCCTCCCAGTCGAACCGCGCAACGTCCGCGTCCTGCGCCATGCGGCCCAGGTACTTCGCCCCGTCCA
>CAZSET010000347.1:0-3481 GCA_964605915.1 uncultured candidatus Brocadiaceae bacterium
ATGCCCAGAATCTCAGCGGCTTCGCGCTTACCGATCGGGCATTCGATGTCATGCGTAACAGTCCTGGCTAAATGGCTCTTGGCCTTCTTGTTATCAAGTGTCAAATGTTCTGCTGTGACTGTCTTCCTTCCCATCTGGGTCTGCTGTTACGTCCACCGCTGGCATGATGCGGCGGGACGAACATGCGCTGACCTCCTTTCTTGTGTTGTTTGAAAAGGACTGCTCGTGGCCGGCTTGCATGCCAGCCCCATCTGCGATTCGGCGCAGCGGGCTGACGGATAAGCCGCCCGGGACGGGCATCGGCCTGACCATCTGCCGGGAGATCGTGGCCAAGTCGGGCGGGCGGGTCTGGGTGGAGAGCGAGCCGGGCCGGGGCAGCACGTTCGGGTTCACGTTACCCGTGGGCCCGGTGCCGTAACGCGGGAAGGCAGCGCTCGGCGGGCTACGGGCCTATCCCCGGCACCGTCGGGGACAGTTCGTAGATGGCCGCGCTGGCTACGTTCAACTCGGAAGTCTGGTCGATCTCAGCCCGGCTAACAGGCTGTCACCCGAAGGCCGCCAGCCCCTGTGCCCCGGGCCAAGACATCGCTGGACGGTGCACTATCCGCCACAGCCCCCTTGCTGGCACGTCGCTGCCAGATCCTCCTGGCTAGCGGCATTATAGCTGATACGGGTCATTTGTCTAGTTTATTTGCGCACGTAACGTTTGTCTTGTGCGCCGCAGGGCGTTCGCCACAGGGACGACGTTACTGCTCTGTGCAGAGGGCACACCTTCTGCTGTGTAGGCGAGCCTGGAGGTAGGCGAGGCTGGCACGGGGGGGTGGGTGGGGATCCGTCAGCTTCAGCCGGCTTTGGCGCGCGGGGCCGCTTCGGCCAGTTCGCGGTCGACCTCCTCGAACTTGACCGATATCTTCTTGCTCACGCCGTCGGCCATCGTCAGGCCGTAGAGGACCTGCGCAACACTCATCGTCAGCTTGTTGTGCGTGACGACGATGAACTGCGTCTTGCCCCGGAACTCGTCCAGCAGCATCAGGAAGCGCTCGACGTTGTTGTCGTCCAGCGGCGCATCTACCTCGTCCAGCAGGCAGAACGGGCTGGGCTTGGCCTGGAACATGGCCAGTAGCAAGGCGATGGTCGTCAGCGTCTTCTCGCCGCCGCTCAGCAGTGTGATGGAGTTGGTCTCTTTGCCCGGCGGCCGTGCCATGATGTCTATGCCGGCCTCCAGGACGTCCTCTCCTTCCTCGTTGAGCAGCAGGAGGTCGGCGCTGCCGCCGGCGAACAGCTTTCGGAACAGCACCTGGAAGTTCTGCCGCACCTGCTCGAACGTTTCCTGGAACTTCTCCCGGCTCTTCTTGTTCAGTTCCCGGATGATCTCGCGCTCGTGGCGCCGGGCGGTCTCGAGGTCTTCCTTCTGGTCGGTTAGGAACTGAAGACGCGCGCTCAGTTCGTCCTGCTCGCGGATGGCATTAACGTTTACGCTCCCGATGCGGTCCACCGTGGCCTTCAGCCGGGCCATTTCCGTCTTGAGGGCGGTCCAGTCGGTTGCGGCATCGTCGGCCAGGTCAAGCACCACCTGACGGAGCCCGATCGCCTCCTCGAGGCCGATGGGCTCGGGTCCTTCGTCCTCTTCGTCCTGCTCGGCGCCGCCTTCCCCTTCGAGTTTCCTGTACCAGGCCGCGACTGGCTCGGCGGGTGGGGGCTCCGGGGCGTGGTCGGTGAATTCGCGAATGTCTCTGGCGGCGAAGGGCGGGTTCTCGCGCCACGTCTCCGGGTCCATCTCCAGCGAGAGCAGACGGACCCCGTCCGCCTCGGTGGTCCGCTCGAGCAGGTCCTGCATCTTGATGGCCGTCTCGTTCTCCGCCATGCGCAGGGCGTGGAGGCGCTCGTCGACCTCTTCGCGCTGGTGCGTGAGCTCCTTGGCATGTTCGACAAGTTCGCCGATGCGGTCACGGAGGCGCTGGAGCTTGTCGGACCCGCCTGCGAGGGCTTCGGCCAGGGAACTCCTCCTGGCCTCCAGGTTGCGTCTTTCGGTCTCGGCGGATTCGGCTGCCTGCTCTGCCTCCTGCCGTCGCCGGACTGTGCCCTCGCGCTCGGCCTGGAGGGTGCCCATCTCCGACTCGATTCGCCCCTTGTCGGCCCGCAGGCGCTCCAGGAGGGACTGAAGCCCGCGCTGCTCCTCGCGGGCGCGCGCCAGTTCGCTGCCGAGGGAGTTGATTGTGTCCGTGAGCGTCCGCTGCTGTTCCTGGAGTGCGCGCAGGCTTTCCTGCTGGCCGGCGACGGCCTTCTGTGCGTCGGCGCGTTCCTGTGCCGCCGCGGCACACTCGGTCTCCAGGCGGGCGCTGCGGTCCTCGATGTCGTCGATGTCCTGCTCGATGGCGACCTGTTCGGCCCGAGCCAGGTTCAGTTCTTCTCGCAGTTCGTCGGCGCGGCTGCTGGCCACTCGCAGGTGGCTCCGCACGTCACCGGCGTCGCTGCCGAGCTTCTCGGCGCGGATGGCCAGGGATTCTCGTTCCTCCGTGAGCGCTTTCACTTGCCGCGCGCAATCGTCCCGCGTGTGGGCCAGTGCGCGGCGCCGGCACTCAAGCTCGGCTATCTGTCGCTCCAGATCGGCCAGTTCGCTGCGCCGGCTGATCAGGCTCGGCGTCTCCGGCTCCCCGGCGGCCCATACACCGTCGGCGCCGAAGAGCTCGCCGGACGGCGTGACGAGTCTGGCACCCGCCGGCAGGCCTGCGGCCATCAGGTCTTCGGCGGCGTCCGAATCTTCGACGAGGAACGTGTTGGCCAGCAGGAACTGAACGACGCCCCCCGCGCTCGCATCGTGGCCGACAAGGTCGCTCAGGCGGCCCAGAACGCCGCGCGCCGACGGAAGGTCCACTCGTTGCGGAACGGCCAATCGCTCGATGACGATCAGCTCGGCGCGTCCCCGCTCTCCCTCCGCCAGGATCCGCAGGGCCTGCCGGGCGGAGTCGGCCGTTTCGAACACCACCGCCCGCGCCCGGTCGGCCAGTGCCGCCTCAACGGCGGCGGCCCGCTCCAGCGGCGCCCTGAGCACGTCGGCCACCAGGCCCACCGTGCCGGGCAGGGCGGCGTCCAGTATCTTCTTCACGCCGGTGCCGATCCCTTCGGCCCGTTCTTCCAGGTCCTGGAGCACGTCGCGGCGGCCGACCTTGCTGCTCAGCTCGGCGTTGGTGTCGGCCTCGCGGGCAGCCGCCTCTGCCAGTTGCTCCTGCTCTGCCGAAAGGTCGGCCTTGACCCGCTGGATGGCCTCTTGGAGCCCCCGGCCTTCTTCCTGCAGTTCCTCGAGCCGGCGTTGGGTGCTGCTGCGCTCGCCCTCGATTTGGCTCAACTGCCGGTCGATCTCGTCCTGGCGGTTCTTCGTCCGTTCCAGCCTGTTCCTGAGTGTGCGGGCCTCGGTGGCCAGCACCTGAACCTGATTCCTGAGCTGCGACTCGCGCTGGAAGAGGTCGAAGATGCGCTGGCG
>CAZSET010000348.1:0-3456 GCA_964605915.1 uncultured candidatus Brocadiaceae bacterium
ACGCAATCGGAAGCCGGCGGCGCCGATTCCGGCCCGCTGCTGCGCCGTCTCGATCATCGCGATCTCAGCAGCGGACTCCACCGAGGCACGCAACGCCGCCACCTGTGCCCCCTGCTCGGGGGTCAGGTAGCCGGCCAGTTCCTGCAGCGCGTCCAGTTTGGTCAGCGCCTCTTCATGTTTGCCGTCGGCACCGAGCTTCCGGGCCTCGGCCAGCAGTTCGGTTGCACGCTGCTTGTTCCGTTCTTCCTGCTGCCGCTGCAGCTCGGCGATCTTCTCATCTATCCCGGCCAGCAAGTCCGCCACTTCCCGGTCCCTGTCGGCGCCGATGCTGATTCCACTCGACCCGACGGCCTCCAAGGCGCCCTTCGCCTCCGCGTATTGCCCCTCAGAGAAGAGCTGCTTGCCGCGCTCGTAGTCAGCAAGGAGTTCCTCGAGCTTCTCGGTAACCTTGGCCCGGGTCTTACGCAGCTTGCGGTTATCCCACCAGCCGAGGCTCACGTCCAGCATGGCTGCCCTATCCAGGCAGGTCTTGGCCTCCGCGTAGTCCTTGTCCTTGTACGCGTCGATTCCGCGCTCGAAGTAATGCTCTGCCCTTTGCTCCGTTTCCTCGGCCGTCATGCCGGGCAGGATGCCGGTCGCCTCCTCGACGGTCTCGCGTGCCTGCTCGAACCCGGCCATCTGCTCGGCGCTCAGGCAGTCCTCCAAGTCCCTCAAGGCCGCGAGTTTCTGCGCTGCTTCCTGGTGGTTGCCCTCGGCGTTCAGGGCTTTGGCCTGGGTCAGCAGCTCGGCCGCCTGGTCCTTTTTCTCCTGCTCGGCCCGCTGCCGGAGCTCCTCAATCCCCGTCTCCGCCTGGGCCAGCAGGTCCCGCACCTGCCCGTCTCGCTCGGCGCCTATGCTGACGCCCGTCGCCTGAATCGACCGCAGGATGTCTGCGGCCTCCGCGTAGTGCTCCGCTGCCAGCCGGTCCTCTGCCCCCGCCAGGTCAGCCAACAGGCGCGCAAGCGTGTCCTCGACCGTGGAGCGGACCTCGCGCAGCCTGCGCCTGTCGCGGGAACCCAGATACTGCTCCAGGAGGCCTGCTCTCGCCAGTTCGGCCTGTGCTTCGCCGTAGCGCTTCGCCTCATAGGCTTCCAGGACGGCCTCCAGCCGGCCTTCGGCCACTGCCTCGGCCTCTTCGTCGGTCATGCCCGGCATGATGCCGGTCGCAGCGGCGACCGCTTCACGAAGGCGCTGGAACTCGGCCCGTTCCTGGGACGTGAGCAGATCGGCCGACTCTTTCAGTGCCACCAGCCTTTGGACGGCTTCGTCATGTTTGCCTTCGTCGACGAGGGTGGCCACCTGGTGCAGCATCTCCTGCGCCTGCTTCCTACGTTCGTCCAGACTGCGCTCTTGGAGGAGGGCGCTTATCCGGCCGAGCCGGGCGCGGACCTCCGCGATCTGCTCTTCGGAGAGGCCCTCAGGGCTCTCAGCCAATGCCGCATAGAGTGCACGAGCGCGCTGGTAGTCCTCCTCCTGATAGGCCTGGTCTGCCTGCTGGAGGCCTTCGAGGGCTTCGGCCACGGCCGGCGGGGCCTCGGCAGGCTGTGCCTCCTGGGCCTCTGCCACCTGCTGTTCGGGCGGAGGTGCGGCCTCTGCGCCGACACTCGGTTCTTGCGGTGCCGCGCAGCCGGCCAGGTGCACCCCGCACAGGATCAGGGCCGCCGACAGGAAGAACAGCAGATTGTTGTCACGCTGCATGATCATCCCTCACAGAAAGATCCTCAAAGCAGAACGACTGCACGCCGACATGCGGCTTGCTTCGCTCCCGCTCCGCAACGACGCACACACCACACAAGGTCGCCGGTCACAGTCGCACTGCCTCAGTAAGCGCGCCCACAATGTCCAGAAAGATCATCTGCCGCGCCGCCCACCCGTGGGCCTCGCGCCGAGCGGAAGGCCGGTTGGGCCAAAGGCCGGTTCCATTGGCCCCGTAGGACCCATGAAAGGCCCCGTCCGTGCCCGACGGGCACCGCCCTGCTTGACCAGTTCCCAGAACCTGGATTCCGTGCCTGTACGCCAACGCCAAGCCGCTTGCAGATTCCCTTCGGCGTCGATGTAGATCGCTCGGTCGGAGATCAGACCCCTGCCGGGTTGGATGACGTTTCGGTGGAAGTCCACCAGCACACAGTCGGTCAGCAGGTTATTGACTTGCCCCGTTCTGGCATTCTGCACGACACCGCCGATCTCGTCGCCTGAATGCACCCAGAACTTGCCCTGCGAGACGCCGCCCGCAGAGGAGAGCTCCGCCACTTCGATCCCTAGCGTGTCCGGGCCGGAGCCGGTAACGCGGAAGTCAACCATGGGCGGCACCTCGACGAACGCCGACGCCGTGAAGTCGCTTTCCTTGGGGTAGGTGTTCAGGCCGATGGTGCGGACCCTATAGCTGTACCTCTGACCGGCTTCCACCTTAAGATCCTGCCACTCGACGGCTCCTTCCAGGCCCGTCCGCGCCCCTGCCCCGGCCCGGGTCGTCAGGCTCCGCGGGGCTGCCGCGAACCGTGCTGCTCCCACCGCGCCGACCCCAACCGCGCCCACATTCACGGTCTGGAGCCTCTTGTAATCGCCCAGTGGATCGGCCCAGTCGCGACGCCAGACTTCGTAGCCCTGTACCTCGACTTCGTCGTCGTCGTTCCTGGGGTCCGGCGCGATCCGCAGCACCACGACGCCCAGTCCAGGCCGGGCATCGATCTCCTTGGGCGCATAGGCGGTCTTGCCCACGTTCGCGTTCACGTAAACCTTCAGTTCGTGCTTGAGCCCTCCCGCCTCGCCCACGACGAAGACATCGCCCTCCTTGTCGCGGCTACGTATCCGCACGCGGGTATAGTCGTGGTCCTCCGGGTGCCCGATCACGTCGACGAGATCTTCGCCCCCCCCCGCCTTGCTCCTCTCCACCTTGACGGAGCCCTTGTCGAGCGGCGCCTTGAAATCCAGAACGGCCTCCTGGTTGAGGCCGATCGTGACACGGGGCAGCGCCTTGGGCAACTTCGGGTAGAAGGGGTCGCCCGGCAGCGGGCGCCGATCGCGGACCCGCCGCGTAAAACGAAAGCCGCCGTCTCCTGCCGGCATCAGCGTGACGCCACGGACCGACAGCCGGCGCAGCAATCGGACGGCGTCTTGGTCGGACGCGCCGGCGCTCACGATTCGCCCCGCCCCTGGCCACCGAACGGCCAAACATCAACCGCGTGTTCGAGATAATCGAGAATCGCGTCGAGGGCGGGATCCTCCCGTTTCTCCTCCACCGTTCGACAGGCGTGGGCCGCCGTCGTCCGGTCGCGGCCGAAAGCCGTGCCGGCCTCCTGATAGGTGAGTCCCAGACGGGTGTGAGAAAGATAGATCGCGACCTGACGGGCAAAGGCAACGCGCGACGGCCCGCGGCGGGCATCGCGTATGGCGTCGGGGTGGATCCTGAAGGCTGAC
>CAZSET010000349.1:0-1773 GCA_964605915.1 uncultured candidatus Brocadiaceae bacterium
GAACGCAAAGCGGGCCGCCGGCGGGATGCCCGCGGTCAGGGCGTGCCCGGGTCGTGCGCTGCCGTCGTAGTGGACGGGACTGTCGTACTGCCGCAGTCGAAGCACAGGATCGAGCGCCCCCGGCGGCCGGTGTCGTAGGGGGCGATGGCGTCGACTTCTACCCCGAACAAGTCGGCCAGCAATGGCTGAGGGCGTTCCCTGCCTTCATGATCGAACATGCCCGTACCGAAAGTGCCCACGAGCCCCAGTCCACCACCAACGGCCTCCCGGATCGCCGTCCCCGTCTCGTCCGCAAGGCACATGGCGTCGGGCAGGACCAGTGCCTTGAAATCGGAGAGGCAGCCGTCGCGGACTGCGTCCTCCGTCACGATGTCGAACGGCACGTGGTTCTCAAACAGTAACCGGTAGAGGCCCTCGAAGGCGGCATCGAATCGCTCCCGGAACAGCTCGTGCGAACGGCGGGAGTGCAGTAGGGCCGCGTAGCGCACCTCCGTTGCGCCGGCACCCTGCCGCTGCATCGTCCGGATGTGGTCGAAGGTCTCGGCCAGGGCCTCCGCGCCGGTGGGATCGAAGTCCATGGCGCAGAGGTCCAACATAAGGGGAGAGGCCAGGTTGGCGACGCAGTCGACGAGCAGCATCTTCGTGCCGCGGATCGGGTTGTGCCTGGCGTCGTGCTGCGCCGAGTGGCGGACATTGCCCCAGATCGGCCCGCCGCCGAAGTATGCCTTCGTCAGCCGATGCTTGAGGCCGAGCGGGACGAGGTCTTCCTTCTGGTAGAACTCCGGCAGGAGCACATCGGCATAGCCACACGCCAGGTAAGCCTGCTGGTTGCGCACCCAGTTCTGCGCGTAGCAGACGCCCGGCCGCGTCTCGTCCACGATCCGCCGGATGCCGACCATGAACTCCCGCACGCAGGCGTCCCGGAACTCGCGCAGCCTGGGAGGCAACCCGGCCGCCGTGTTGTAGACGAAGAACTCGTCCTCGACGATCGGCACCTCCTCGCCGTACGCCTCGCGGAACTTGCCCCGGCAGGCCGGGCAGTAGCAACTGCCGGGCAGTTGATCGAAGTAGATGCCGTCGACCTCGTAGCCGGCCAGCACCTCCCGCACCTCCTCGTACAGGATGTCGCGGTATGGCGAGTTGTAGCAGACGTAGTTGTGCCGGGCCTGCTCCCGTCCCTCGACCGGCGGCCCGACGAGCTGCCAGTCGGGGTTCTCCTCGACCCACCGGCGCACCCCGCCCGTCACGGTGGCCAGCCACCAGGGGACCAAGCGCAGCTCTTCCTTGCGGCAGAGGAGGGCGAGTTCCCCGATGAGGTCCATCCCGCCCAGCCGTTCGTAGGAGGGGCTTACCTTGCTGTCCCAGAGCGCGTAGCCGCCCACCTGGACGCAGAAGGCCAGCGTGTCGCAGTGGCAGTCGAGCGTCTTTCGGACTAGGTGGCGGGCATATGCTTCGTCCAGGTCCTCGGCGTACCGGATCCAGTCGTAGAAGATCGTCGCATTCTCATACCAGGCCATCGTGTCCTCGTCCTGTCGGGTGATGAACGGGCGGCAAACCGGCGCGGCTGCCGGGAACGTGGTTCACCGCGTACCGCCGGTTCTCTCGCAGGCCGCGACGAAGTCATCCGAAGTCGCCGAGTATCCCATGCCCGTCTCGATGAGGCGGATGGCGGCCTGCGTCATCCAGCCGCCCTCGACGGTGTCGGCGAACTCGTAGGCCGTTGTGCAATCGCGCAGGACGATGCAGCGATAGCCGAACTTGCCCGCCATCTCC
>CAZSET010000349.1:1783-3450 GCA_964605915.1 uncultured candidatus Brocadiaceae bacterium
GACAGCCCCCGGGATGTTCACCAGGCACAGATCCGCCATGAAGCCTGCGTAGACGAGCGTGCCGATGTCGCCCCGGCGGCAGAGGCCGTTGAGTTGCCAGCCGTCGACGATGACGGGCTCAGAGCCTTCCGGGCGCACGGCACGGGCGATGTCGAACTTCTCTTTATGCGTCACCCAGACGGGGCCGGGGAACTCCTCGCTGTACTCGTCCGCCCACTGCTCCTCGACCGGACGCGGGCGAACGCAGCGTTTGCACCCAACGGAAGGCGCCGGCGGCCTGAGCCCCTCGTCCTCGGCGATCCGCCGGTAGGTGGCATACCTCGGCGCGTAGGTCTGCTGTGCGAGGTGAAAGACGGCGATGCCGGCCCTGCGCGCGGCCGTCAGCGTCGGCCCGGGACGAAGGCAACGTGCAGCCCTTTGCGCGCGGTGAAGCGACGGGGCTCTACGACCTCGACCGTGAGAATGACGAATACTGGCGGCGCTTCAGCAAGTTCCTTGATCTGACGGCCGAAAGAGAGATCATCCCGCAGATCGAACTCTGGGCCACCTACGACTACTACGGCGTCTGGGGCACCCATCCGTTCAACCCCAAGAACAACGTCAACTACACTGCGGAGGAGTCGGGCCTCCAGGAAGTCGTAGAGCGCCCTCAGAACACCCAGGTACAGCCCTTCTTCCAGAGCGTGCCCGCTCTCAGAGACCTACCGGCTATCCGCCGTCAGCAAGAGGCATTCGTCGAGAAACTGCTGTCTATCTCGCTCGCCCATGACCACGTGCTCTACTGCATGAACAATGAGACAAACGCCCATCCAGCATGGAGCCGATACTGGGCTGAGTTCGTCAAGTCGGCCGCCAAACGCAAGGGATGCGAAATCGAGGTGACCGAGATGTGGAACATGTGGGACCCGACCGACGGGGCGATCCCTGGCATACGCATCCAGGCCGACCGACGCGATTACCTGATGCGCTCCTGCGTGCGCGTGACCCTTGAGAACCCGGGCCTCTACACGTTTGTTGACATATCGAACACCAATACCCAGCTCGGCCGCACCCATTACGCGGCCACGCTGTGGGTCCGCAAGCAGCTCGAGGGCCGCGGCGCGCCAAGGCCGGTCAATTGCGACAAGGTCTACGGCGCTGAGCCCAGGCACTCTCACTCCGGCCCACCGGTTGCCGGTGAGAACCGCTTCTGGCGGAACGTCTTCGCTGGCGTCTCCGCGGTGCGGTTCCATCGCCCGCCTGGCGGCCTTGGTCTGAACGAAGTAGCCCAGTCCCACATCCGCAGCCTGCGGATGTTCACCGACGAGTTGGACGCCTTCACCTGCGAGCCGCGACCGGACTTGCTCGATGACAACATGCACTGGGGCATGAGCCGGCTGGTGGAACTGTGCCGCAGCACCGATCAGCCAGAACTGATGAGGGACTCGATGGGCTGGGGCCTGGAGGCCTACTGCCTGGCCGATCCCGGCCGTGCGTATGCCGTCTGTTTCCCGAACGGAGGCGCAGTGCAGCTCGATTGTTCGGCGGTGCAGGGCGACGTGCGCTTGCAGTGGTTGGACGTCCGCGCATCACGCTGGACGCACGAGGAGCGCCGGCCCGCCGGGAGGAGGACCTTGCTGACCGCCCCATCCGGAGCCTTCTGGGCAGTGCTCGTTCAGCCAGTTGGG
>CAZSET010000350.1:0-3423 GCA_964605915.1 uncultured candidatus Brocadiaceae bacterium
CTGCCGAGCCTGCTGCTGGGGCACCGCGCGTGGGTCAAGCTGAGCGACATCCTGTTCGACCTGGGCAGCATCAACGAGTCGGAGCACGTGGCCTACGAAGCGATGGAGTTCTTCGGCGACCATCCTCGCCTCCTCAAGCGGGTGGCCCTCATCCGCCTGGCCAAGGACGAGAGCCGGGCCGCCCGCATCCTGCTCGGAGCGATGGGCCACGACCCCGTGCACGGACGGTCCGCGCGCGAGCTGCTGCGGAGAATGGACGAGGACCCGTTGCTGTCCCAGGATTCCGAGATGCAGCGCCTCCGGGCGCTCAGGATCCAGCGGAACGTTGCCGGATGGCAGGGCCCCGAGCAGGTGCTGATCCGTCTGCTCGAGCGTAACAGCCATAACCGCATGGCGTTCGAGTACCTGATGGCCTACTATATGCTCTTCGGAAGGCTGGAGGACTTCGCCCGGAATCTGCCCCGACTGGACGACTTCGACTACGAAAGCATCCCCAGGCACTACGAGGAGGCGATCCTGGTCTGCCGTTCCGTCGCGGGCGTGCCGGTCGATCTGAACGGGCGCACCATCAGCAGGGAAACGGTGGAACGGTTCTACGCGTTCCATGAGACGTGGTCCCGGAGCGTGGGCGGCGATGCGCGCGCCGCAAGAGCGCTGGAGGACTACAGCGACACCTACTTTTACTACTTCTACGTGCGGCTTCCCCGGATAGAGCAATGACGCGGCGCCACTTCATCATGGCGGCTCTGGCTGTGGTCGCGTCCCTTGCGGCGGCGCTGCTGGCGTACGGCCGGCGCAGCGAAGCGCCGGAGGTCCGTGACTACGCCGCCGTGGAGCGCGCGCCCAGGATGCGCCCCGACTACTCGGACACGGTCTTTCCCCCGAACATCTCGGCCCCCGCCTTCATCGTCGAAGAACAGGGCACCGCGTACCTGGTCAAGGTGCGCGGCAACCGGGGCGACGAGATCGAAGTATTCAGCCGTGAGCCCGGCATCGCCCTGCCGCTCGGCGCCTGGCGGAAGCTGCTGAACGAGAACCGGGGCGGTGCGCTCGAGTTCGACGTCTGCGTGCAGGACGCAGGGGGGAGCTGGCGGCGCTTCAGACCCGTTCGCAACGCCGTCGCCGAAGAAGAGATCGACGCCTACATCGTCTACCGGCAGATCAACGTGGTGTACAACTTCTACCACCGCATGCAGATCCGCCAGCGCTGCCTGGAAGACTACGCTGACTCCGTCATCCTGGACAACGGGGCGTTCGGCAACGGCTGCGTCAACTGCCACACGTTCCTCAAGAGCGGCACCGACCACATGCTCATCCAGATGCGCAGCGGCCGTAAGTCTTACGGCGCCGGAATGCTGCTGATAGTCGACGACAAGCTCTCGATGGTGGACACGCGCACCGAGATCAACCCGGGCTTTGCTGCGTTCTCCTCGTGGCATCCGAGCGGGCGCGCCGTGGCGTTCTCCATCAACCGCGTGCGGCAGTTCTTCCACACCACCCGCGTCGAGGGGCGCGAGGGGATAGACCTGAGGTCCGACCTGGCCCTCTACCTTCTGGATTCGGAAGAGGTGACCTCAACGAAGGCCATCGCCCGGCCGGACCGGCTCGAATCCTGGCCCGCCTGGTCCGCCGACGGACGGCAGCTCTACTTCTCCAGCTCCTCCACTCCCTGGGAGGACGTAGACGAGGTGCCCCCCGCCCACTACGACCAGGCCATCTGCGACCTGATGCGCATCGGCTATGACATCGACACCGGCACGTGGGGCGAGGTGGAGCCTGTCCTGCTGGCGCGCGACACGGGCATGAGCATCACGCAGCCCCGCCCCTCCCCCGACGGCCGGTCCATGATCGTCTGCATGTCGCAGCACAGCAGCTTCCCGGCGCTTCAGCCGGACGCCGACCTCTACATGGTGGACCTCGTCACAGGCAGCTACGAGCGGCTGCCGTGCAACAGCGACCGCAGCGAGTCGTGGCACTCCTGGTCGCGCGACGGACGCTGGTTCGTCTTCAGCAGCAAAGCCGAAGACGGCCTGTTCCTGCGGCCTTACTTCTGCTACGTCGACCGGGACGGCATGGTCCATAAGCCCTTCCTTCTGCCGCAGGAAGATCCCGAGTTCTACGAGTCGAACATCAAGCTCTACCAGTTGCCCGAACTGGTCAGTGGACCCGTGCCCCTGAAAGGCGAGCAAATCGCGGGAAGGCTCCGCTCCGCCGAGTGGGCGGGCGTGGGACTGCCCGTCACGGCCGCCACGCCGGCCGCGACGCAACCCGGCCCGACGCCGGGCGCAGAACCTTGGCAGCCCATCCCATAGCGGTACGGCCCCTCGACTATCGGTACGACGGCACAAGACAGAAAGGCAGGACGACCCGTGAAAATCTTCATGCTTTGGGACATGGAAGGCGTCAGCGGCATCTTCACGCGCGAGCAGGTCTGGTACTGGGAGGAAGGCGTCAGGGAGGAGGTCGGCCAGCAGGGGCGCGACCTGCTCATGGCCGACGTCAACTCCGCTGTGGCCGCCGCGCTCGAAGCCGGCGTCGACGAGTTGATCATCTGCGACACCCACCACGGCGGAAACAACATCGTGCTGGATCGGATGCTGTCCGACCCGCGCATCACCTACCTGGAGCGCTCCCGGGGATACCAGGACGGCCAGTTCCGCTGGCTGCCGGGGCTCGACGAGAGCGTCGACGGCTTCATGGTACCGGGCCATCACGCGAAGGCCAGCACGGAGGGCGCGTTCCTGCCGCATACGTGGACGCTCCAGTGGGCCGACTTCCGGGTCAACGGCCAGAGCATCGGCGAGATGGGCATCGAGGCATGTTTCGCGGGCTACTGGGACGTGCCGACCGTGCTGATGCAGGGCGACGAGTCGGCCTGCCGCGAGGCGGAAGAGCAGTTCCCCGGCATCGTGACGGCGTGCGTGAAGCGAGCCGAGAACCGCGACCTGTGCTCGGGACTCGATCCCGAGGCGGCCCGCCGCCTGACCGCGCAGAAAGTAGCCGAAGCCATTGAGAAGCTCCGCACGGATCCACCCGCGCCTTACAAGCCGGCCGTCCCCATGACGGTCACGATCCGGATGCGCTCGGCCGAGGACGCCGAGGCAGCCACCGAGAGGCCGGGCGTCGAGCGCCTGGACGAGTTCACCGTGGAGAGCCACGTCGAGCGGCAGTGCGACGTGGTCAAGTGGATCATCGACACGGGCCTGCCGTGAGGGACGGGGGACTCACCCGGCACAGCGACGGCAACAGCGGCGTTCGACACGGATAAGACGGATTCCCACGGATACGGCGCAAAGGCAACAGGCCACTGATTTACACAGATTGGCACTGATCTTAACGGCGGCCTCGCCGGCGAAAGCGATGCATGCTTCATCTGTGTCAATCAGTGGAAATCAGTGGCCAATGCCGTACGTCCGGGGCTAC
>CAZSET010000351.1:0-3420 GCA_964605915.1 uncultured candidatus Brocadiaceae bacterium
GCCGCACCGGCAAGCCCGTCCTGCTCAAGCGCGGCATCAGCGCGTCGGTGGACGAGTTCCTGCTGGCGGCCGAGTACGTGCTCAAGGCCGGAAACAGCCAGGTGATCCTCTGCTGCCGGGGCATCCGCACCTTCGAGACGCACACCCGCTTCACCCTCTCGCTCAGCACCGTCGCCTACCTGAAGGAGGTGACCCATCTGCCCGTTATCGTCGACCCCAGCCACGCCACGGGCAGCCGCAGCCTGGTGCCCGCCATGGCCAAAGCAGCGGTGGCGTGCGGCGCGGACGGGCTGCTGGTCGAGGTGCATCCAAGGCCCGAGCAGGCGCTGGTGGACGGGCAGCAGTCGCTCACGTGCGAAGGCTTCGCGAAGCTGATGCAAGAACTCCGGCCGGTGGCCGAGGCCGTCGGAAGGACGCTGTGAACCTCAGTTCACCAGGGCCAGGTTGTCGCGGTGGATGACCTCGTCGTAGTAGCTGTGGCCGAGGATCTTCTCGATCTCGGAGGTCTGACGGCCCATGATCTGCTCGACTTCGGCCTGGGAGTAGTTGGACAGGCCCCGCGCGAACTCGTCTCCCTCCGGCCCCCTGACGCGCACCACGTCCCCGCGCTGGAAGCCGCCCTCGGTCGCAATGATGCCGCTGGGCAGCAGGCTCTTGCCCCGCTCGACCAGGGCAGCGCGGGCACCGGCGTCCACCTGCACGGCCCCGCGGGGGCGACTGGTGAACCGAATCCACTGCTTGTAGCTGCTCAGCCGCCCCGCCTGAGGGAGGAACAGCGTGCCGACCGCCTCCCCCGCCATGGCCCTGCGAATGACGTCGGGGGCGCGCCCGTCGGCAATCAAGACGGCCTCGCCGGCCTCCGTGGTAGCTCTGGCGGCTTCGATCTTGCTCTTCATGCCGCCGACGCCGAGCGGCGCTCGGTCGTCGTAGGCCAGCGACTCGATCCTCTCGTCCACCCGCTCGACCACGTCCAGGACCTGCCCTCCCGAGCCCCGCGAGGGCCGCTCACTGTAGAGCCCCGGAACAGATGTCAACAGGATCAACAGCTCCGCACGGATCAGGTGTGTGATGAGCGCCGCAAGCCGGTCGTTGTCCCCGAACCGTATCTCCTCGGTGCTGATCGTGTCGTTCTCGTTGACGACCGGCACGCACGGAAGCTCGAACAGCGTGTGGATCGTATTGCAGGCGTTGAGGTAGCGTTCGCGGTTGTCGAAGTCCTCGTGCGTGAGCAGCACCTGCGCGCCATGGAGGTCGTGGCGACGGAAATGGCGCTCGTAGTGGGCCATCAGAACGCCCTGCCCCACGCTGGCCACCGCCTGGCTCATGGGCAGCGTGGCGGGCCGGTCCTTCAGCCCCAGCTCCGACATGCCGCAGCCGATGGCGCCGCTCGTCACCAGCGCCACTTGCCGGCCGGCCTTGACCAGCGCGGCCACCTGGTCGACGATGCCGCCGACCCGTGAGTCATCCAGCCCGCCCGCAGGCGTGCCGGAAGCTGCGAGCACGTTCGTGCCCACCTTGATGACGATTCGGCGCGCCGAACAGACGTGTTCGTGCCTGAGATTGGCTGCGTCCTGCACGGTTCAACCTCGGCCGGCAACAAAGGAATCTGTGGCCGTTTAGTCTATGGGAAGGCGGCGCCAGCTATCAAGATCGCACGCTCGCCGCCAAGTCGTGCGCCTCGAGTGCGCTCCTGAACGCGGCCTCGTCCCACACGCGCACAGTAGCTACCGCAGTCCGCTGCCGGCCCGCTCATAGACGACCCGGCCGCCCAGGATGGTCATTTCCACCTGCACGCTCGGAATCTCCTCGGGCGGGATCGCGAACAGATCGCGGGACAGGATAACCATGTCCGCCAGCTTGCCGGCCTCGATGGAGCCCTTGTTGTGCTCCTGGAATTCGGCAAAGGCGGAACCCAGCGTGTAACCACGCACCGCCTCGGCCAGGCTGACGCGCTCCTCGGGATGCCATCCGCCCTCCGGCTCCCCGTCCGGCGATTGGCGGGTGACGGCCGCGTGAATGGTGATGAGCGGGTCCAGCGCCTCGACGGGCCAGTCCGTACCCAGCGCCACGCGAGCGCCCGCATCGACAAGCGACCGGTAGGGATAAGCGAATCGGGTACGGGCGCCGAGCCTCTTGCCGACCCATCGCATGTCGTCCGTGCAATGGGACGGCTGGATCGACGCAATGACGCCGAGTCGGGCGAACCGCGCGCGGTCCTCGGGCTGGACTACCTGGGCGTGTTCGACGCGGTGGCGCGCCTTCCGCCGGCCGTTACGCTCGGCAGCGTGCTGGAAAGCGTCGAGCGCCATGCGCGTCGCTCTGTCCCCGATGGCGTGCATGAGTATCTGCAGCCCCGCCGCGTCGGCCTCGGCCACCAGACTCCGCAGTTCCTCCTCGTCGTAGATCGCCAGGCCGCTGCTGGTCGGCTGGTCGTCATAGGGCTCAAAGAGCAGCGCCGACCCGGCGCCGAGCGAACCGTCCGCAAAAAGCTTCACCGCCCCGGCCCGCACGAGCGACTCGCCCCCCGCCCCGGCCTTCGATTCCTCAACGGCTGCGCCCACATCCGGCAGGGCCACGCGCGCCCGCACGTGCAGGCGCCCCGCCTCCTCCAGCCGCCGCAACAGGCGCAGTTCGTCCGCCGGGCCCATGCTCTGAACGCTCGTAACGCCGAGGGACGCGGCGTGCCGCATGGCCGCATCGGCGGCGCGGGCACGCTGCTCGTCGCTCGGCTCGGGCACTTCCCGGCGGACCAGGCCCTGGGCCGCGTCGATCAGTATGCCGGTCGGTTCTGCGGTGTCCGGATCACGCTCGATGTGCCCGCCCCGCGGGTCCGGTGTATCCCTGCCGACGCCGGCCCGCTCGAGCGCGAGCGTGTTGGCCACGGCAATGTGCCCGTCGAGCCGGCTGAGAAGCACGGGGTTGTGCGGCGCCGCACGGTCCACAAGCTGCCTGCTCGGACGCTGCCGGCCGGGCCAGGCTTCGTGGTCCCACCGGCCGCCCGTGATCCACTCCCCTTCGGGAACGGTCGCGACGTAGGCCGCGAGCAGTTCAGCGAACTCTCGTTCGTTTCTCGCGGGCCGAAGATCGACGCCCTCCAGATGCCGGCCCCCTTCCAGGAAGTGCACGTGGGCGTCGTTGAAGCCGGGCAGGACGAGCCGGCCGCCCGCGTCGATGACCCCCGTGCCCCGCCCGATCGCGTCCTTGACCTCCGCGTCTGAACCGACGCGGGCGATGCGTCCATTGGCGACGGCGACTGCCTGGGCCGTCGGCTGGGTCTCGTTGAGGGTCCGGATCTTCGCGTTCAGGATGGCCAGGTCTGTCACGTCCGTCCAGGTCATCTGGCGGCGAGTAGCTCGCGTACGCGCGCGGCCAGCCCGGGCCCGTCCAGGCCGCACCGAGCCAGTTGCTCCTCGCGCGTGG
>CAZSET010000352.1:0-3408 GCA_964605915.1 uncultured candidatus Brocadiaceae bacterium
CTTGCGCGCCGCCTCGAAGTAGGTCCTCACGTTCTCTCGCGGCGTCTCCTCGCGGATGCTGTCGCAGGTGCCGAAGATGAAACCACGGGGGCCTGCCGTCTCCATGGCGCACTTCACCATGCGCTCGACATCCTCAGGCGTACCCCTCTTGATAACGTAGAGCATATCCCCGTAGCCCATCAGGCAGACGGTGTCGCCGATGCGCCGCTTGAGCTCTCCAAGATCCACGTGGCCGACCGGTGGCGGACCTATGGTCTCGAAGATGTCGCCCCCGGCTACCGTTACCATGTCGGCGGTGCCCATGCACTTGCCGTCGTCGTAGTAGCTGTATACAGCATCGTAAGAGTGCGTCAGGGCCACGTGAGCCTTGACCATGGGTAGGAAGACTTCGCGGTAGATCGCCGGCCCCCATCCGACGCTCATCGAAGCGAAGTACCAGCTGCCGAAGATCACGTTGACTCCGCGCTCCAACAGAGCTTTGGTCTCGGCCATCATCTTGTCGAACCATATCTTCAGCAGCTCGTCGAAGTAGTCGCGCACGCCCCTCATGTAGGCCAGTTCGTCGCCGGGACGTATACCCACCGCCGTCGGCGTCTTCGTTCGCAGCGTGCCGTGGGCTTCGTCTACGGTTGTGCTTCTGGCCAGAATCAGCCTGGACTGCTGACCGGCGGACCTCTACACTTGAGGCTTGAAATGGCGCTGCCGGAGCTGTAGATATTCCTCGCCATGTGGAACCTTGCACCGATAGCAGGATCTTTCGGTGACCGGCGGACCTGGAGCAGCCGGCGCGTGGCCAGACGGCCAGAATCGGCGAAGCCGCGCGGCTTTTCGGCTTGGCGGTACGCGTGAGGTCTGTCGGACCACATTCCGTAAAGAGGAGTTGCAGCAGCAAGGCAGCAGAGGGATGTGGTCCGTCTGGGGTCCAGACCGGGGTACCAGACGGCACCGGAATCCGGGAAGGGTCAGCTCATATCAAGGGACATCGGAGACGAAAGCAGTGGACACTGACAGGATTGTCCATCGCAGCATCACGTGGTTCCTCAACTCGGGGATCATGCGCCCCGCCGACGGCTTCTGGGGCGTCGCGGAGCGCATTGCCCTGCTCGCCCACAATGAGGCCGCCGCGCAGATCCGCCGCGCGTTCCCTTCGCAGACGCCGCTCGCCTCGAGCGTCGTCGTCCTGGAGAACCGCCGGCCCGACTGCAACATGCAGACAGCCCTTCTATTCGAACTCGCCACCGACGTGCTGGGCCACGCGGCCATACGGGGCGTGGCCGACCACATCCTCGATTACCTTCTGCGCCGAAGTTGTCTGCGCGACGAGGCCCCAGCGTCCGCCACCTGCGGCCTGTGGCGCTGGGCGAACCCGAAGAACCGGAGTTCCTATTGGACGGACGACAATGCATGGGTGACAACGATCGCCCTGCTTCTGGCGGGCCGCGGCCGGCCTTACCTACGGGAGGTCGGTATAGCCGCTGCCCGCTCTCTGAACCGCCACATGTCAGCGTTTCTCGCCGAGATCCGTGCCGTTGGCGCTCCGTCCCGGCTCCACGGAGCGCCCATGAGCGGCATGCGTCTTAACCCACACTGGCTCGGACTCGTCACGATGGCCCTGGCCCACGCCGCTGCGGCCGATCCCGAGACGGACTACGCGAGCACCGTGGTGGTCTACCATGACCTTGTCCTTCCGGGGCCGCACAAGGCCGGCCGCAGAATCCGCACCTCGCCCTCCGGACTGGGCTGGACGCTTTCGGAGTACGCCTACCTCGCGCTCACTGCGTCGGTGTGCGCGCACCAGTTCGGAGACGAGGCGATCCGCACCGTTGCGCGGGAAGCGGCCGACATGCTGATACGGCGTCAGTCGGACCAAGGGCACTTTCCCTCCGAGCACGACGAGGCGCCCAGGGGCGAACACGTGGCGGACCTCATCTACACGCAGAACTGGGCGACGCTCGGCCTGCTGCATGCAGGACGGCTGTTCGACTGCGCCGACTACCGCGCGGCCTGCGTGCGGTCACTGGAGTTTCTGGACCACATACAGGACGACTCGCCTGAGCCATGGTTGCGGGGATGCTGGCGAGGGGCGTACGACATGCGGACCAGGCGCTGGGGCGGCGGAGACCGTTTCGAAGGCGGCGCCGGAAGCATCTACTCCGGCTGGACGAACGCGCCGATCGCGCTGGCGTTCCTCATGGAATCCTCCGGCGCCAGCCTCTTCCCGGGTGGTTTCCGACCTGCTCGTGGCGCGCTTCGCTGAGACGGCCGGGCGGGCCGGCAACGCACTCCTGACCTCGCCGTTGGTGGAGTAGAGAAACGGCACGCGTAGACCGTCGAAGTCAAATGGTCCTGCCCGTAGGCCACGAGGGTACCGTTCGGCCTGGGTCAGCACGCCCTGCGGGCCGAGTGTGAGCTTCTTGGCTTCCACAACGGCCAGCGCCCTGCCGTCTGATGAAAGGGCGTAGTCGGCCGGCCCACTGGCCGTAGGGTGCTCGGTGATGGCGTAGCAGCCCGGACGTGCCGATGCGGCCAGTTCGAACGGAACGACGGTCCAACCCCAGGCCTCCAGCTTGGGGTCAATCAGCTGCTTCCGCGTAAGCCGTTCGGATTGCCCGGGGTCATGTTCGGTCACTGGCCAGTTCAGCTTCGAAGTGCAACAGCGGCCAGACCAGATAGCCAGTCTCTGCTCCGTGCTCTGCAGCAGCCCGCTCCTTGTTCCGCGCCATGCCGCTGTCTCCTTAGCGTATCAGGTACAGCAATATCCCCCTGCGGGTGAGATTATCGCGCTCTGCGGGAGCATGTCCAGCCGGCGTCCAAAGCCATATCGCTTCCGCTGCTGCCCGTGCCTGGCCCTACCATGCCGGTAGGCTCCTGGCAGGCCTCAGCGGGCGATGCGCGGATGACCAGTTGCTGGAATTGACGCGTCCTTCCCGCCGCCACCACTATGGCTACAGGGGCAGACTGTCGACCTCCCACCCGGCGCAACGCTGATCAGTCCGGCACGTGCCACGCATACCCTTTGACGGCGCTGACGTTGCCTATCCATTGGCGTTGCCAGGCAACAGCCCCGCCCTCCGCCGAGTTGAGAACGAAAACCTTCTCCCGCGCTTCCCGCACGGCCTTGACGACGGCCGCTGGCCCTCGTAGGATTCGGCCGCAGCGATGTGTGCGAACCGCACGAAGGAGGGGGATGTTCACGCGCCAGTGCGAGCCCCTCGGCCTCCCTTCCGACGGAGACGGCGATGGGTGACCTGAACTGGGCCGCCATTGCGCGGCAATACCGCGCCGGCCTGCTCGAGGACATAGTCCCGTTCTGGCTGCGGCACTCCCTCGACCGCCAGTGCGGCGGCTACCTGCACCACTTGGACCGTGACGGCAGCGTCTGGTGCACGGACAAGATGATGTGGATGC
>CAZSET010000353.1:0-3395 GCA_964605915.1 uncultured candidatus Brocadiaceae bacterium
GAGCTGGCATTCTGCGGTTGACTCGACCACAGGGCGCCGCATCTGGCCGCACCGCCTGGGCTCACCAGCCGGCGCCAAGGACCCGCGGATTGCCTATCCGCGGGCCTCCGATCCATCCGGTCGCACTCCGGTCGTGGAGAAGAAGAGTGTCCAAACGCGTCCCGGCTGGGCCGGCCAGGGCGACGATCTCGGCTACCTCCTTGTGTCGGCTGCCTGGTCCGCCAGATATGACCTCAAGGTGTTGACCTCAATCCCGAGCGCCCGGCGGTGGGGGCCCAGTTGCCGCCGTTGAGCTCCAGGGCTCGGGCGGCATACTCGCGTTTCACCTCCTCGATAGACCTGACCTGGTGTGCTGCCAGCGGCCAGAGGGGGCAGAGCGCGGCTGCATCGTCTGGCTGCTCGAGCAGCGGGTCGAGGCGCCGTTCCTCGTCAATGGCGTCGCCGAGCGGGATGTCCAAGTACAGGGGACGCTTGAGCACCTTGATGAGCTCACGGACGTTCACCGGCCAGTCGTAGCCCCTCAGGTACTCGACGTCCTTTGCGGACAGCTTGAGCTGGCGACCCTCGAGCAGGAGAGTGGGCATAAGTCGCCGGGCGATCACGTCGACGTCCTCGACGTCCTCCCGGGGCGGCGTCACCCCGAATTCAACCCGCGAGCTGGTTCAGGCCCAGGAAACGGCGCAGGTTGTAACTGCTTCCTGCGCCGTGAGTTAGCTGGTGGGTGGAGCCGGGATCGAACCGGCGACACCAGGATTTTCAGTCCTGTGCTCTACCAACTGAGCTATCCACCCCCACGAACGAGCGATTCTACGCCCCCCGGTCGTCAGGTGTCAAGAGACCTGCGGCGCTCGCAAGCGGCCGCCCGTCTACCCCTCAGCCCTGGCCCGCACGAGTTTCCTGGCCTTCTCGAACGCCTCGTCCAGGCGCTCCGTGTCCGGCCCCCCGGCCTGCGCCAGGTCGTCCCGGCCGCCGCCGCTGCCGCCCACGATCGAGGCGGCCTCCTGGGCGATCTCTCGGGCACTCATGCCGCGCTCGATCAGATCCTGCGAGAGACCGGCCACCAGTGAGACCTTTCCCCCGTCGGTCGATGCCAGCAGGCAGGCCAGGTTCGAGTTATTCCGGCGAAGCACGTCGGCCGCGCTGCGCAGCTCGGCGTGGCCGCCTTCCATGGTGGCCAGCACGAGGCGGACGTCGCCGATCTGCTCGGCTTGCTCGATCAGCCCGCCCGAAGCCATCTGCCTGGCGGCGCGCTGTTTCTCCCGCTGCAGGTCCTTCTGCAGGGAGCGGATCTCTTCGAGCAGCTCGGCGGCGCGGCGAAGCACGTCCTGGTCCTGCGTGTTGAGCGTCTCGCAGAGCTGGCCGATTTGCTCCTCCCGGTGACGCAATCTGTCCAGAACGCCACGGCCGGTGACGGCCTCGATGCGGCGCACGCCGCCCGCCACGCTGCTCTCGCGCGTTATGCGCAGCAGGCCGATCTGGCCCGTTCGCTCACAATGAGTGCCCCCGCACAGCTCGCGGCTGTAATCGCCGATGCTGATCACGCGGACGATGTCCCCGTAGGTCTCGCCGAACAGCGCAGTGGCGCCGGTCTCCCTGGCCTCGCTCAGGGGCATGCGCGTGCTGGTGACCGGCTCGTCCTCCAGGATTCGGGCGTTGACCAGGTCCTCCACCTGGTGCAGGCGGTCCGGGCCGAGCTCGGTCGGGTTGGAGAAGTCGAAGCGCAGCCGCTCCGCCGAGACATGCGATCCGCTCTGCGTGGCGTGTTCGCCCAGGACGTTGCGCAGGGCATAGTGGAGCAGGTGCGTGGCCGTGTGGTTGCGGGCCACGGCCATGCGCTGATCCTTGTCCACGGAGCACCTCACGGGCTGCCCGGCTTCGAACCGACCCCGCTTCACCTGGCCCGTGTGCAGGAAGAAGCCCCGTTCCCGACTTGTTGTGCCGAACTCGAACTCCGCCCCATCGCCCTCCTCGGGGGTGATCCTGCCTCGGTCGCCCGTCTGCCCTCCCGCCTCGCCGTAAGCGGGGGTCCGATCCAGGACGATGGTCACCTCGTCGCCCTCGTCGGCCGAGTCGATGAGTTCATCCCCGCGGATGATGCCGATGACGGTCCCCGAGCTCTCGAGGGTGGCGTAGCCGGTGAACTCCGTCGCCCCATGTGCGTCCTGGAGGCGGGACAAAGGCCCCGTGACGAAGACGGCGTCCGCGAACGAGGCGCCCTTCTTCGAAAGCTGCTGGTGGGCCTCCATCTCCCGCAGGAAGCCCTGCATGTCCACCTGCATTCCCTCTTCGGCCAGGATGGATTCGGTCATCTCTACCGGGAACCCGTAGGTCTGGTAGAGGTCGAAGACTTGTTTGCCCCGCAGCACCGCGCCCCGCTGCCTCTTCAGGGCGGCGATCTGCTGCGAGAGGAGGGTCGAGCCGCGCTTCACCGTCTTCTGGAAGGATCGCTCCTCCTCTGCTATCACCGTCTCGATGTGGGCGCAGCTCTCGGCCAGCTCCGGGTAGGGGTCACCGAAGGACTCGACAACGGGCTCGACCAGCCGGGTCATGAAGGGCTCGGCCACGCCGAGCTGGAAGGCATCGCGAACCGCCCTGCGCAGCAGTCGGCGCACGACGTAGCCGCGCTCCTCGTTGCTGGGAATCACCCCGTCGGCGATGCAGAAGACGACGGCCCGCACGTGGTCCGCGATCCGGCGCATGTATCTGGCAGCCTGATCCCCTCTTGCCGGCTTGCGGCCGCACACGTCGGCTATGGCATCCATGAGTGGCAGGAATATGTCGATCTCGAAGTTGCTCTCGACCCCCTGCATCACGGCGGCGATGCGCTCCAGGCCCATCCCCGTGTCGATGTTTTGCATCGGCAGGGGGTCGAGCGAGGCGTCTTCTTTCCGGTCGTACTGCTGGAAGACGAGGTTCCAGATTTCCACGTAGCGTCCGCAGTCGCAGGACGGATCGCACGTGGGTTTGCCGCAGCCGCCGCCCCTGTCGACGAAGATCTCGCTGCACGGGCCGCAAGGCCCGTTGGGGCCCTGGGTCCGCGCGTTGGGCGGCCAGAAGTTCTCGTCCTCGCCGAACTGGAACACCTTCTGCTCGGGTACGCCGACAACATCCTGCCAGACCTGCCGGGCCTCCTCGTCGCCCTCGTAGATGCTGACGACCAACTGCTCGGGCGGCACGCCCATCTCCTCCAGCAGGAACTGCCACGCCCACTCGATGGCTTCCTTCTTGAAGTAGTCGCCGAAGGAAAAATTGCCCAGCATCTCGAAGAACGTTTGATGGCAAGCCGTCTTGCCCACCTTCTCGATGTCGCCCGTCCTGAGGCATTTCTGGCAGGTGGCCGCGCGCTTCAGCGTCCTGTCGCCCCGCCCGTAGAACTCGTCCTTGAACTGGTTCAT
>CAZSET010000354.1:0-3364 GCA_964605915.1 uncultured candidatus Brocadiaceae bacterium
CAGCTACGAGGGCGGCTTCAAGCGCATCGTCTGGCTGCCCAGGGCGCTCAAGGACGACATGCAGGAGCAGCTCCAGGCGCGTGCGGAGGGGCTTGGCATGCCCGACTTCGTGGACAAGATCGCCGACGAGACAGTTGCCACCGACGGGGTGGCACTCGTTGAGTTCCTGCAGAAGGTCGGGCATCCTGCGATCGAGATGGAGTCTCTTTTCGACATTCCCGGTTCGCGACGCGACTGAGACGGGGTCAGCCGGGCCCGCCGTCCGTCGTGTCCCCGGTTGATGCTCGACATATGGCTGGCATCATTCAGCGTGGCGGCCCGGAAGTGTCCGCCACGGCTCGGAGCCTGCGATCTGCCACACGACTTCCGTTTGACTCAAGAGGAGCCAAGGCATGGCCGTGAGCGGACTGGACATCTATAAGCTCTTGCCTCGGACGAACTGCGGCGACTGCGGCGTCCCCACGTGTCTGGCGTTCGCGATGAAGGTGGCCGCTAAACAGGCCGCCCTCGAGGAATGCCCCCACGTGACGGAGGAGTCGCAGCAGGCGCTGGGCGCCGCCAGCCAGCCGCCGCAGAAGCTCGTCACGATCGGCGCCGGGGACTCGGCCCTCAAGATCGGCAACGAGACGGTCATGTTCCGCCACGAGGAGAAGTTCCACCATCCGTGCGGCGTGGCGGTGCTGGTCAATGACACGGACGACCTGTCCGCCAAGGCGGAGGTCATCCGTGCCCTTTCGTTCGAGCGCATCGGCCAGGTCATTGCCGTGGACGTGGCGGCCGTCAACTGCGCCTCCGGGGACGGGGTGAAGCTGAAGGAAGCCGCCCAGAAGCTCAATGACGAATTGGGTCTGCCCATGGTCCTGATTGCGGGCTCCGCCGAGCAGATCGCCCCGGCCGCCGAAGCCGTCAAGGACGCTCGCCCCTTGCTGTGGGAGCGGGGCGGTCCGTCCGACGGCCTGATCGATCTGGCCGCGCGCACCGGCCTGCCGCTGGTGGTCGAGGGCGACCTGGACAAGTGCGACGCCGACGCTCAGAGGGCCAAGGAGGCCGGCATCGATGAGATGGTGCTCTGCCCCGGGCAGGCCGGCCCGCTGGAGACGCTCCAGTTCATGACCATGGCGCGGCGTGCCACCGTCAAGCGCACCTATCGTCCGCTGGGGTTCCCCGTGCTCGCCCGGGCCTGGTCTGAGGACCCGCTGCAGCAATCCCTGGAGGGGATGCACTACGTCCTCAAGTACGCCGGCATCGTCGTGCTGAGCGTGGACAGCCCTGAATACGTCATGCCTGTGCTCGTCTCGCGCCAGAGCGTCTACATCGACCCGCAGGTGCCGGTCCAGGTCGAGGCGAAGGTGCACGAAGTCAACGAACCCACGGACACGTCGCCTCTGTTGATCACGACGAACTTCTCCCTTACCTACTACAGCGTCCTGGGCGAGGTGGAGGCGAGCCGCGTGCCTGCACGCATCCTCACGGTGGACACCGAGGGGACGAGCGTCCTGACAGCCTGGGCGGCGGACAAGTTCGGCGCCGAGCAGATCAAGGCAGCCATAGATAAGTCGGGCGTCTTCGACCAGCTTGCCGAAGGCTACCGCAAGCCCGTCATCCCAGGGCTGGTGGCCGTCATCAGCGGCGAGCTTTCCGAGGAGATCGAGCAGAAGGTCATCGTGGGGCCGAAGGAGGCAAGCGGGATATCCCGGTTCCTCAACAGCGAGTGGCCCCAGTTGGTGGGGAAGTGACCGCATGCCTGTGGTGAGTTTCCAGCCGGCGGGCGTCAGCGTCGAAGTGGAGGCGGGCACGAGTCTGCTCGACGCGGCCAGGCAGGGGGGAATCGCCATCCGGAATGACTGCGGCGGTCAGGGCGTGTGCGGTCGCTGCGTCGTCCAGGTGAGGGGTGGCGACGTGGAGCGCCGGGCCGCCCATCGCACACCACCCCAGGGCCTGGACCTGGCCTGCCGGACGCTGGTCGGCCAGTCGGACGTGCAGGTGTTCTTGCCGCCCGAGAGCCGGGCCGCCGAGACCGAGGTCACCGTCCTCGAGTCCGAGCCTTTCCCTGCGGACTATCCCCCCGAGGGCGCCCTGGTCGAACGGGTCCGGCTCCGGATCGATCCGCCCTCGCTCGAAGACAACGTGGCCGACAGCGAACGGTTGCTTCGGCACCTGCGCAGATGGCGGGAGGCCCCGTACCACGTCCCGCTCGAGGTGCTGAGGGATCTGCCCGGACGCCTCCGCCAGGTGGACTGGCAACCTGAGGTGACCGTTTCGGTCGAGCCCTGGGGCGCCAGGGTCCTGCACGTGGGAGCCGCGGCGGGAAGGCTGGGCGGCATGGTGGCCGTGGACATCGGCACCACCGCCATCAAGGCGCGGTTGCTGGCTCCGGGGGCCCGCTGGATCGCCTCCTGCTACAACTCGCAGACGATGTTCGGGCCGGACGTCATCTCGCGCATCATCTACTGCCAGCAAGACGAGCCGGAAGGTTGCGAACGACTGCGGGAGACGGTGGTCGACGACGTGAACCGTCTCATAGAAGCCCTGCTGGAGGCGAGCGGCTGGCGCCGCGACGACGTGTGCGCCGTGGTGGTCAGCGGCAACACCACGATGATGCACCTCTTCCTCGGGCTCTACCCGGCGTGGATCAGGCGGGAGCCTTACGTGGGATGCGCCTACCTGCCCCCGCCTGTGCGGCCCGCCGACGCAGGCGTGCGCATCAACCCGGCCGGACGGGTCTACTGCCTGCCTTCGGTGAGCGCGTTCGTCGGCTCGGACATCACCGCCGGCGTCCTGGCGACCGGACTGGCGGAAAGGGCGGAGCCGTGCGCCTTGATAGACCTGGGCACCAACGGCGAGATCGTCATAGGCTCCCGGGAGTTCCTGATCTGCTGCAGCGCCTCGGCGGGGCCGGCCTTCGAAGGCGCCGGCAGCGCGTCGGGCACGCGGGCCAGGCCGGGGGCCATCGATTCGGTTTGGAGCGAGCAGGGGGTCAGGTGGCGCACGATAGGCGACAGCCCCCCCGTCGGCATTTGCGGCACGGGTTACATTGATCTGCTCGCCACGCTGCTTGCCGAGGGCGTGATGGACAAGACGGGCCGCTTCATCGCAGGAGCGCCCGGCGTAGTTGAGGAAGAAGGCCAGTACTGCTACGTTCTGGTGCCGGCGGAACGCTCCGCCGCGGGGACGGACGTCGTCCTGACCCAGGCCGACGTGGACAACCTGGTGCGCGCCAAGGGCGCCATCTACGCCGCCGGCAGCGTCGTGCTGCAGAGCCTGGGCATGGAATGGAGCGACCTGGCAAGCATCATGCTCGCCGGAGGGTTCGGCGGATTGCTGGTGGCGACGATCGTCGCGCCCGACGGCACGGGGCGCACCG
>CAZSET010000355.1:0-3361 GCA_964605915.1 uncultured candidatus Brocadiaceae bacterium
CCTTTACTGGAAGGCCACTTACCGCGACCAAGAAAGTGTCACGTTGTAGTGTTAGAGGCTATGAAACAATTCTTTGAATAGCGGGAGGACCAACAGGAGGGAAACGTGAAGCTCGCTCTTGATACTTGGACGCAGAAATGCACGGGTGTCAACGCTTGCCAGCCTTAAGGCAGCCTTGCGAAACGGAACCCACCGTGGCACGCGCCGAGCATAGTCCAGGTACGGCGCGCCGTACTTGGCTGCGAGATGCGTCTCCTCGTAGCGCACGACGAAGGTATAGACTACGGCAGAATACACTAGGACCAGAGGACATAGCCATAGCACCTCCGACATGGCACAAATGCCAACCAGGAGCAACGTGTTCGCAATGTAGATGGGATTGCGCGTATAGGTGTAGGGCCCGGTGGTGGTGAGCTTCTTTCTGACCCTCAGACGGTAGCGCACATGCATGGTAGCCCAGACTCGCAGAAGGACTCCGATACAGAAAACAGCTCCGCCCAGGGAAAACGTCAAAGCGTCGAGCTCCGTCTCGTACCACGTGCAAATGGTCATTGCGATGACCAATGGAAGCATCAGCCACCCCCGTAGCCTATACCACCGGTAGTGGGGCCGGTTTGTCCTTTTCATAAGCCTATTCTCTCCAATCGCCGCGTCGAAGGGATTTCGCCCATGTTCTCTCGGGTTGCCTTATGATCATGTGCACGCCATAGCTGTGCCCGGCTTCCGAAGTCTCCGTTATAGTACCAGACGCGGATGAACAGAACATGAGTGGAAGATCGCGCTTTGGTTAGGCTCAGTGGGTCACGCCAGCGGGGCGAACTTGCGGCCTTCGTCCAGCATGGCCACGTAGTTGTCGAAGGGGATGTAGTTGGCCAGGCTGTTGCCGGAGCCCAGGCAGTAGCCCCCGCCGGGCAGGCATTTCTCCAAGGTATGGCGCACGCGCTGGCGGATCTGATCTTCGTCGGCGCGGCAGAGGAAGTCGACGTCGATGCCGCCCAGGAGCGCGATGCGGTCGCCGTACTTCTCGTAAGTCTCTTCGAAAGGCTCGATCACGTCCTCGAACGAGTGCTTGGCGTCGATGCCCACGTCCTCGATCAGGTCCTCCATGATCTCTTCCAGGTTGCCGCAAGAGTGCAGCAGGTAGGGCCTGCCCGCCTCGTGGGAGGTCTCGGCCATGAGCTTGTGCCCGGGCAGCACGAACTCGCGCGTGTCCTCCGGGCTGATCAGCGTCGCCGTGCGGAACCCCATGTCGTCGCTGCCCATGACCATCGCCACGCGGTCGAACTCCAACATGCGCCGCACCACAATGCGGTACATCTCCAGCAGTCGGTCCCCGATGGCTTTGACCAGGTCGCGCCGGTCATAGAGCGAGTAGCACAGGGTCTCGTAGCCCATCAGCCAGGTGAGGTGCTCGGCGAAGTGGGCGAAGCCGCCGCTGCCGATGATGCACATGTCCTCGGGCAGGTTCTCGGAGTACCAATCGAGCGACCGCGTGGAAGCGGCCTGGGCGTCGGGCCAGGGGTACGCCTCGAACTCGTCCCAGTTGGTGATGGGGCCGGCGTGCTCCTCCATGTAGTTCCGGCCGCCCTGCCGCGCCAGAGCCGCCGTGTCCTGGATGGACGTGCGTTTGAGCGGCATCTCGAGGCCGTCCAGCCCGCAGCGCACGTAGTCGTAGCCGAGGAATCGCTGCACAGCCACCTGCCGCCTGAGCGGGAAATCGGGAGCGTCGGGATCGAGCCCCTCCAGGATGCCGTATCGGCGGCACGCTTCCTCCTGGACCTCCCAGTCCAGGAAGAGCTCCACGTGGTGGACGCGGTCCGGCGTCCCTTCGCGCATGATGCAACGGACGAGGCCCTGCCAGTCGGGTTCGAGGGGGACGGAAAACGGGGATTCGGCCACGGTGGGAATCTCCTTCCGGGGCGTGCGGCCAGCGGGGCGCGTCAGCCGACGTAGCTCAAGCGCGGGACAGGCGTGGCCCGTCAGCGTTCCGTGGGTCTGGCGAACGCGATGCCCTTGCGCTCCAGCAGGTTCCCCTGCACAGCGAACAAGCGCGCCAGGGCGGTTGCGTGATCGGCCTGCGCGCGCGCCTCCGCAGTCTCGGCGCGGCCGAGCGCTTCCTGAGCGGCCAGAACGTCCAGGCTGTCCGACCGGCCCAACGTGAAGCTCTTCTGCTCAGCTTCCAGCAGGCGCTCGGCAAGCTCCCTCGCCTTGCGCGTGGTCTCGATGCGCCCCTCGGCGGCGTGAAGGTCCGACAGCGCGTCGGCCAGTTCGCGGGTGATCTGCTCGGTCAGGGCGTCCAGCCTCAGCTTCGCCTGTCGATGGCGGAGCTCTGAGACCCGATAATCCGAGCGCGCCGTGCGGTTCGGTATGGGGTAGCTGAAGCGGAGCCCCAGCAGCCAGCTACCGTGGTCGCCGTCGTCGAGCACCTCCCAGCTCTGGCCCATGTCGTCATCCAGGCCGGCGAACGCGTACTCGCCGAAGAGCTGCAACGACGGCAGCCGCTGGTTCCGGTAGAAGCTCCGTTCGAGCCCGGCATTGTCGGCGGCCAGCTTGGCCTGCAAGTAGTCGGGCCGCAGGGCTTGCGCGACCTGCAGGGCTTCGGCCACGTCCGTCTCAAAGGTCTCGGTCGTCGGTGCATCCACAAGCTCGAAGTCGGCCTGGACGTGTTCCACGTCGACGACGCCCAGCGCCCTGAGCAGGCGGTGCGTGCTCCTGGCCACGTCGTTCCGGCCGCCGATTATCGACGTGGCGCGTTCGGCGGCGCGGGACTCGGCCCTCATCACGTCGATCGCCGCGCTGATGCCCACCTCCTCCTGGAGATCGGCCACGCGGACCAATTCCTGGCCGAGCTGCAACTGCATCTCCCTGACCTTCAGTTCAGCAAGGGCGAAGTAGAGGCCCCAATACGCCTCCTCGACCTCAAGCAGGCGCTGGATGACGGTGCTCCTGAGCTCCTCCGCGGAGATCTTCCAGTTGTTCTGCGCGATCAGGATGTTGGTGCGGTTCACGTCGACGCCGAAGTCCTTCAGCAGGTCCTGGCTGAGGACCAGTTTGACCTCGGGGCCATAGGTGGGGTTGATGTAAGTTTCCTCGTCCGGGTCGAGGTCCCGCTCGTAGTCCGTGGACGCCGACAGCTCTAGGTCGGTGCCGGTCACGATGCGCTTCCTGACGCCGGCACTCAAAGCGCCGTCAGCCGTATCCGTCCGATCGAGCGGGACGGCCTCCACGGGCGTGTTGGTCCTGCCGCGGCTGAGTTCCATGAAGACCTCGGGGTCGAACTCGCCGCGGGCGCCGTCCACCTGCGCCTCGGACGCATCCGCCCCCCACCAGGCGACGCGTATGTCCTTGTTGTTCTGGAGGG
>CAZSET010000356.1:0-3357 GCA_964605915.1 uncultured candidatus Brocadiaceae bacterium
GTTCATGCCGCCCAGGGGGTCTTCCTTGTGGGCGTCGAAGCCGGCGGAGACCAGCACCATGTCCGGCCCGAATGCGAGCGCGGCAGGCCTGAGCCGCTCGCGGAACGCGGCGATGAACTCGGCGTCGCCGGCGCCGGCGGGCAGCGGCACGTTAATCGTCCGGCCCTCGCCCGCGCCGGCTCCCCGCTCGTCCGCGCTTCCCGTGCCGGGGTAGAAGGGATACCGGTGGACGCCGAAGTAGAGCACCGTCGGATCGTCGTAGAACGCGCGCTGCGTGCCGTTGCCGTGATGCACGTCCCAGTCCACGATGAGTATCTTCGCCAGGTTGTGCCTGCGTTGGGCGTAGCGGGCTGCGATGGCGACGTTGTTGAACAGGCAGAAGCCCATGGCCCGGTCTGCCAGTGCGTGGTGGCCGGGCGGGCGCACGACGCAGAAGGCGTTCCTTGCCTCGCCCCGCACCACGGCGTCCACGGCCGACAGCACCCCCGCCACGGCTGCCACGGCCACTTCGTAGGATTCTCTACATATCGGCGTGTCGGGCGAGTCGAGGAAGGGCAGGCCCTCCCGACAGCTCCGGCGGACCCGGTCGATGTAGGCCCTCTCATGGATGGTCAGAATCCACTCGATCGCGTCGGTCCGCGCCGTCGCGTCAGGGAGCAGGGAACCGAGCTCCCTGGCCCGAAGGCGATTCATGATGGCCTCCAGGCGCTCCGGCCTCTCGGGGTGGCGCGGACCCGTATCGTGCCGCAGGAAAACGGCATCGTAGACAACACCCGTCTTGCCCGGCGCGTGGGCGCGAGGCGAGCCGGCTTCAGGCGTTGCGGCCAGGGCGGATTGCAGGCCGATGTGCAGCGCAGGCCAGGCGATCAGGCAGAGCCAGAGCAAGGCGTGTGTAGCCCGCCCACAACTGCGGCCTCGGCTGGTTTCTGGTTGCATAGGCCGTAATCACGCGAGCTCGGGCGGACCGCCGCAGGCCTCGAGCGCGCACTACAGCAAGGCAGTGCTGAAGTAGCGTTCGGCACGGTCCGGCAGGACAGTAGCGATGTTGCCCGGAATGGTCCTGGCAAGCTGGCGCGCGGCCCACACGTTGGCGCCGGAGGAGATGCCGACCAACAGGCCGTGTTCGCGGCCCAACTCGCGCGTGGTCTCGATGGCGTCGTCGTCTGTCACTTCGACCACGTCGTCCACCAGCGAGACGTCCAGCACGGCCGGCACGAAGCCGTCACCGATGCCTTGAATCTGGTGCAGGCCCGGCTCGTGACCCAGCAGGGCGGAGACGTTTTTCGGTTCGACCGCCACGATCTTGACGTCGGGCTTGTGCTCTTTCAGGAACTTGCCGATCCCCTGCAAAGTGCCGCCGCTGCCCACGCCCGCCACGAAGGCGGCGACGTCGCCGCCCATCTGGCACCAGAGTTCGCGCGCGGTCTCCTCGTAGTGCACCCGCGGGTTATCGGGATTCTCGAATTGCTGCGGAACGAAGATGTGAGGGTCATCCGCCGCCATCTGCTCCACGCGCCGCACCGCGCCGGCGATGCCTTCTTCGTCCGGCGTGAGAACCAGCTCGCCGCCGAGGGCGAGGATGAGCTTCTTGCGCTCTTCGCTCATGCCTTCGGGCATGACGATGCACACCCGATAGCCCTTCAGGCCGCCGACCAGCGCCAGGCCGATACCGGTGTTGCCGGACGAGGGCTCGACGATGATGGAGTCGGCCCTGAGGCGGCCGTCGCGCTCGGCGCCCTCGATCATGCCCAGCGCCACGCGGTCCTTGATGCTGCCGCCGGGGTTGAGGAACTCCGCTTTCACAAATACGCTCTCGCCGTTGAGGCGCAGGAGCGGCGTGTTGCCGATCAGATCGAGTATGTTGTCAGTTAACATCCCAATGAATCCCTTTTGGCGGCACGTCCGGCCGACCGGTGGGTTGACACCTTCAGCGGCGCTGCGGCAGAGCAAACAGGCAGGCTACCACGCAGCCCCTGCCGAGTTCAAGAGAACCGGCATCCCACTGGCGCGCGGCGAGCGCCTGTGCGGGCGCGCCTGCCGGCTCAGAGCCCCGCGCTCAGGGCCTTGTCGAGCTGATCTGCTTCCGACAGGTGTCGGGGCGATATTATCAGTCTGTCGAGGGGGGCCGGCCCGCCCTCGTAATCGCGTATCGTTTCCTCGTACGGCTGCCAGTCCAGGTCGCCCAGGCGCACGGCGCTTCCCAGCTCCTCTCCCGTCGCGTTCCGGTACGCCTTATAGACCAGCTCGGAGCAGTAGAGGGCCTCATCGTCCATGCCGAACTTCCGGTCGTAGGGCGTGCCCAGGAAGGCCCTGAGCTCGGCCAAGAATCGGGGAATGTGCTGGCGATAGGGCTCCTTCAGCCGATAGACCGCGAACCTGCCGCCGCGTCCCTGCAGAACCCATCGGAAGAGGCCCGTCTTCTTGACCTTGCCGAGCGACTCAATGACGATCCACTCGCCGTCCTCCCTCGCCACCACCCCACAGTGAGAATAGGGGGAGTGCGTCGCCCCCTGGATCGTCCTGACCAGGGCCACGCGAGGGAGGGACTGGAAGACGATGTCTCCCTCCTCCGGCTCGTACTGGGAGTAGCGGACGAAGGGCACGAGGACGAGGTATACGACCAGGCCCGACAATAGCAGCACCGGGATCGCCAGCGCCAGCCGGGCCTTCTTGGTCCGCGGAATGAGTCTCATCTCTTGAGAAGACGCTCCTCCGTTGGGAAGAATACCGGCGGCGTCGGATGGTACGGCACGCAGCCGCCCGGCGCAAGAGACCGTCGCGGGCCTCGGCAACGCACGCGCGGTTGACGCCCACGCCGCGATGAGCGAAGATGATCCGGCAACCGGGCGCACCGATACCTCTCGTGGAGAAAGGGGGCGACCAAGGCATGATGGGCAGATTCGCATGGCTCAAACATGGGCTGTTCTTGCTGGCGGCAGGCGCTTTGCTGGCAGCGGTGACGGGTTGCGGGGCTTCGTCACCGAACCCCGTGGCCCGAATGGAAACTTCCCACGGCGTGATGGAGCTGGAGCTGTACGAGGATCGCGTTCCGAACACGGTCGCGAACTTCGTGCATCTGGCCTCGAAGGGCTTCTACAACGGGGTGACGTTCCATCGCGTGATCGACGGCTTCATGATCCAGGGGGGGTGCCCCGAGGGGACCGGCAGGGGAGGGCCCGGCTGGCGCATCGCGGACGAGTTCGCCCCTGACCTTCGGCACGACGGCGTCGGCGTCCTGTCAATGGCCAACGCAGGGCCGGACACGAACGGCTCTCAGTTCTTCATCACCCTCGGGCCGACGCCCCGTCTGGACGGAAAACACTCCGTCTTTGGCAGACTCGTCGAGGGACTGGAAGT
>CAZSET010000357.1:0-3286 GCA_964605915.1 uncultured candidatus Brocadiaceae bacterium
CAGAGGACTTTCGCCGCGAAGTCAAGGCGTGGCTCGATGCCCACCTGCCCGAAGACCTCCTTCTTGGCGAGCGTCGTGTAGATGTTGCCCGGCCCGGCGATGAAGTCCACGGCCGCGACCGTCTCGGTGCCGAATGCAAGGGCGGCGATGGCCTGCGCACCTCCGATCCTGTAGACCTCGTGGGCACCGGCGATCCGCGCCGCCGCAAGCCGATCGGCGGACACGCTGCCGTCGCGCTGCGGGGGAGTGGTCACGGCAATGCGCCCGACGCCGGCGACCCGGGCCGGCACGACGGCCATCAGGACGGTGGATGCCAGCGGCGCCGCACCACCCGGAACGTAGATGCCCGCCGAATCGACGGGGCGATATCGCAGCCCCAGCGTGCGTCCCCCGGCCGTGAGGGGCGGGGGATCGTGCAGCAGGACGGCTTCCTGGAATGCGCGTATCCTCTCGGCAGCCAGGCCCATTGCCGCAAGCAGCTCGGCGGGGCATTGCCTGGTCGCCGCGTCGATCTCCTCCGGGGTCACTCGCAGGTCGGCCGGCGTCAATCTGCAGCCGTCCAGGCGCTCCGTGTGCTCGATCAACGCTTCGTCGCCGCGTTCTCGTACGTCGGCGATGATCCGGCGAACTGCCTGCTGGGGCGGCTCCTGCGCCGCCGCGCCGGCAGCCTGCAAGCCCCGCTCAAGGCTGAGCTTGCCAACTAGCTCGGAGAGCCGGCGGCGGAAGTCCGGCTCGTCGGTTTTCCAGACGGACAGTGGCATCGCGCACCCCGGCACCTGGTGACGGACAAGATGGAAGCAGAGATCAGGGCAGGGACGATCTCGGGACCAGCAGCGTCAGCCGACGGGGGATGCCGAGTCGTCCTCCTCCTCGTCCTCCGCCGACCGCGCGGCGGACGTGATGTCGTCCTCGGCCTCGTGAATCCCCTTCTTGAACTCGGTCAGGCTCTTGCCCAGCGAACGCATCACGGACGGCAAACGGGACCCAAAGAGCAGCAAGGCGATGATGAGTATGACGAACCACTCGGAGCCGCCGGGCAGCCCCATGAAAGCCACCATTTCATCGCCTCCCCAGCGCAAGGGCAAGCTCAATACGCCAACGAGGCACAGATCAGCCCGCCTCGCTCGGACTGCGCCGATTATACGTGCTCGTGCCCGATATTGCAAAACATTTGCCGGGCGCGAGCGGGCGGCTCCCTTTTGATTTCCCCGGTAGGAGGCGATAAGCTGAACCTGACACCTGGCGGACGCCGCTGAGACGACGTTATACCCTACCTCTGACCCCCGTGGCGCATGGCGCTTTCGACCCCAGAGATAGAGGCCGCGGTGCGTGACCTGAAGCCGAAGCTCGAAGGCGGCAGGATCGAGCGCATCGACCAGCCCGACCGGCACAAGCTGATCCTGAGCGTACGCAAGGACGCGGAACGCTACTGGCTCCTGCTGTGCGCCCACCCCCGCTTCAGCCGCATCCACCTGCTGACGTCACGCCCGGAGGAGGGAAGGCCCGCCGCCGGGTTCTGCAACCTGGTCCGGCAGCACCTGACGAGCGGGCCCATCGTAGCCCTGCGCCAGATGCCTGGCGACCGCGTCGTTCTGATCGAGTCGGTCGAGCGCAACGGCCTCCTGAAGCCCCACCGGGTCACACTCGTCGCCGAGTTGATCGGCACACGCAGCAACCTGCTTCTGCTCGACGAGTCCGAGCGGATACTGGGCGTGCTTCTGCGGCGGGAGTCGGGCCGCCGTCGGCTGGTGTCGGGAGCGGAATACGAGCCCCTTGAGCCGCCGCCGAGGCTTTCCGAGAAGGCCCGCGCCAACCGCTTCCGGGACTTCACTTGTGCCGACGATCCGCTGGCCCTCAGCAGGGCCATCCAGTCGCACTACGCCCGGCTGGAGGCGGAGGCCGAGGTGGAACGCCTGCGGTCGGAGTTGAGCGGTGCCCTGAACACGGCGCGTCGCCGAGCACGCAGGCGCCTCGGCAACATTGAGGCGGACCTGGAGCAGGCGCGAAACGCGGAGTCCATCCGGCGGCAGGCCGAGCTTCTGATGATCGCACTCCCCGATCTCGAGCCCGGCCAGCGGGAAGCCGTCGTCGAAGACCTGTTTGAGCCCGAGCGTCCGGAAGTCGTGATCGAGCTGGACCCGGCGCTGTCGCCGCAGCAGAATGCCGACCGGCTCTTTGCACGCTACAAGAAGGCGAAGGCCGCACAGGAAACGCTGCCTGCCCGGACCGTTCGGGCCCGGGATGGGCTGGCGACCCTGGACGAGCTGGCGGAGCGGGCAGCAGCAGCGGAGACACTCGACGGGCTGTCGGAGCTGCGGCAGCAGGGCCGAAGTCTGGGCGTCACGTTTCCGGAGGAGCGCACCGAACGGGCGCGGAGAAGGCGCACTGCGGGCCCGCGGGCGTTCCGCTCCGCGGACGGCCTCGAGATACTCCTCGCGCGGAGTCGCGAGGAGAACGAGCGCCTCACGTTCACCATCGCGCGCGGGAACGACTACTGGCTGCACCTGGCCGACTGGCCCGGGCCACACGTCATCATCCGCAAGTCGGCCGACAGGAGCGTGAGCCAGGAGGCCCTGCTGGATGCAGCACACCTGGCCGTCCACTTCTCCAAGATACGCGGCGCCGAACATGCGGAGATCGTCTATGCGCAGTGCAAGAACGTGCGCCGGCTCAAGGGGGCAGGGCGGGGCAAGGTCAGCTACTCCGACGCCAGCAACATGCGGGTGCGCATGGAGCCGGAAAGGCTGAAGCGGCTGCTGAGCCCGGAAGCGCGTACGCGTGCCCCGGAAGGGGCCTGAAGGCGGTCCGAGCTTTCATTCCCCGCGGCTAGCTGCTAGTATGGCGGAGTAGGTTGGCAATTACACCGCCGACCGGAGTAGGGGAGGATCGGACATTGCGAACAGACGGCAGGATGCCCGACGAGGTGCGGCCGGTGACGATCCGCCGGGACTATTCATGCTACGCCGAAGGCTCCGTGCTGATCGAGGCGGGCAAGACGCGCGTCATCTGCACGGCCATGGTGCAGAGCCGCGTCCCTCCCCATTGCCTGGCCGAGGGCAAGGGGTGGGTGACTGCCGAGTACTGCATGCTGCCCAGCGCGAACCCCGAGCGGCGCAGCCTGCAAGGCCGGATCAGCGGACGGGCCCAGGAGATACAGCGTTTCATCGGCCGATCGCTGCGCGCTGCGGTGGATCTGCACCGGCTGCCGACGTGCACGATCTGGATTGACTGCGACGTGGTTCAGGCGGACGGCGGCACGCGCACCGCTTCCATCACCGGGGGGTTC
>CAZSET010000358.1:0-3263 GCA_964605915.1 uncultured candidatus Brocadiaceae bacterium
CACGCCGCCGCTCACCTCGGCCAGACGCTTCGGCAGGCCAGGGTCGGCCGCCAGCTCCGTCAACTCCATCGAACTCGACGGCGCCACCGAGAACTCGGTCGAGACGGCTTCGACGCCGTCCGCCTTCAGGATGGCGTCCACCTCCGGGCCCATCACCTGTACGCTGTAAGTGCCGGAAGGCAGCTCACCCAGATCGGCCCGGTACGAGCCGGGGACGTCGCCGTCGTAGGTCATCCTCGTGCGCAGAAGGAACTCGCCATCCCTCGACAGCAGCACCACCACTTCGTTGCTGACCAGAGGCGTCAGGTCCGCCCTCATTATCCTGGCGCGCGCCAGCACGCGCGAGTGCAGGGCGTAGCGCGGCCGGTCCGTGCCAAGTTTGACGAGGGCCGTGCCGGCCGGCAGCTTGTTCGCCGTTGCCCAACGGAGCATCTGCCCCCAGAACCTGTGATGGTGGACGTCGCCGGCCCGGTACCGCAGGCGCCAGGTCCTGTCGAAGGCGAAGAAGACAACGCGGCCCAGGGCGACGTTGTGTACGGCGATCAGGGCGTGGGTCCGCTCGAACTGGCGCCTGTCCTCGGGCTCGGCGCCCCCCGCCGGACCCTCTTCGCCGGCAGCATCCGGCGATGACGGTTCCGGCACGGCGTACGCGAGCACCGTCGCGCCCGGCTTCGTGTCCAGGATGGGATAGCGCCAGCGGATCGGCGGCAGCGAGTCCCAGGCCCGGGCGTTCTCCTCCGGGTCGGTCGTCTGCCGCATCAACACGCTGTCCCGGCCCTGGGCAGTCAGCGCCAGCCGGAAGGCCGCGTCCGGGCTCTTCGCGTAGCCTTCCGAGAGGGGGCTGACGCGGACGGGCAGGATCTCCTCCAGGGGCGAGCCCACGTAGGCGTGCGGCATGAACTCGGGGCCTGCGATCGCGATCAGCGTCCCGCCCCGGTCGACCACGAAGCGGCGCAACGCTTCCCGATCGGCCGCCCCGAGCACGGTCGGATCCGCGTCGCCCAGCACGATGGCGTCGAAGTTGAGCCACTCCAGCTCGCTCTCCGGCAGCGCGGTCGCTGCCACCCGGTCATCCGGAGCGGACACCGACGCCGGAATTCGCGGACGGGCCGCCTCCCCCTCGACGCGATCCGGCTCAAACAGGACCTACTGAAGCTTTACGGTCTTGTCCCGACTGGCGAACAGGTTCTTCAGGTAGCGGAACTCCCACCGGGGCCGGCCCTCGATAATCAGCAGGTTCGTGCGCTCGTGCGTGACGCTGACCGTGATGGGGAACTCGTTGTTCGACAGTACCACCTCGTCCTCGCCGGCCGAGACCACAACGCGGTAGGAGTACAGGCCCGTCTCGGTCGGCACGTCGACCAGCTCCACCCGGGCCCGGTGCTGATCGGTGGGGACATCGATCGTCTCCGAATGGACGACGGTGTCCGCGCGGGCCAGCATGACGGTGGCCTCCCTGCCGGCCATGCCGTCCAGCTTCACCTCCGCCTCCACGTAGAGCTTGTCCTCCGCGCAGACCGTCTCGGGTGCCTCCAGGGACACGATGGCCGCGTCACGCGGCGGCCTCTCGCTGCCGATCACCACCGAGCAGACGGGCACCTTGCGCAGGCCGAGACGCGCGGCCAGCGGCTCGACGCGGTCGGCGGCGTTATGCCGACCGTCCGTGAGCACAACGACGCCGGCCAGTTGCTCGCCGGGCACGTCCGTCATCGCCCGCTGGAGGGCGGCGGCCATGTTCGTCCCCAGGTCGCCCGCCTCTCCCAATGCAGGCTGCGCCGTCACGTCGGTTTCATTCGCCTCCAGCGCGAAGGAATAGACCTTGACGCCATAGGCCGCCCTGAGCGGACCGAGCAGGCCGCCGGCCCCTTCGTTACCACCGAGCAGCAGTCGGCGCGCCAGTTCGAGGCGCGTCTGGCGGCTGACTTCCTCGATCATCGCGCGCCGCTCCTCCGTGGCCGAGGCGTAGTAAGCCTCGTCCAGGCGGTCCGCCAGCTCCGCGGCGTCGCCCGTGAGCCTCGCGAGGCCGCTCTGAACAGCAGCCACGATCACGGACAGCCGACCCGCCCGCGCCGCCAGCACAGACTCATCGGCCTGCCTCGTCAGCTCGGCGCCCTCCTTCAGTCCGGCGGCGACTTTCTCCACGAGTTGCAGCTTGAGTTCAGAGGCAGCCGCGCGCGTCTCTTCATCCTGCCCCAGCGGCCCGTCCAGCACCCCGTCCAAAGCTTCGAACTGACGACTGACGGCCTCGTGGGCGCCCGCCAGCTTGCGGGCCAGCTCCTGCTGGCGCGCCGCCAGGTGCCTCTGCTGAAGCTCGGGGCCCTGCCGGCGGACCATCCCCAGCCATTGACCCAGCGTGTCGACCTCCGCCCCCACGGCTCTGAGCTCCCGGACGACCGTCTCCAGAGCATGGGGACGCGCGATCCGCTCTCCCAGGAACAGATCGGCCAGCCGAACCTTCTCGGGCACGGACAACGCGGTGTCGGGCACCTGCATGGAAGCTGACCTGTCCACCAGGACGGCGACGTATCGGCGCACGCCCTCCTGGCGGTCCGTCCGCAGCACGGGCTGACACAGCATCGCCAGGACCAGGAGCGCCAGCAGGATCCGGAGCGCGACCAGCGCTCGACCCATCCGCCGCGAGACGGTCCGGCGCTCGACGCCGTAGAAGGCCAGCAGCGCTTCCGTTACGACGGCGCCCGCCAGCGCCATCAGCCATATGGGCCAGGGCGTGGCCAGCACGAGCCACTGCCGGGCCGCCTGCGCCGTCAAGAACAGCGCCGCGAAGCCCACGGCCGCATGAGCCAGCCCGCGCAGCAACCCCCGCAGTCCGGAGACTGCCTCCTCCGCCCGCAGGTGCACGGCGATCCACAGGACCAGTGCCACGCCGGCCAGGACGCAGAATCCGACCCGTCCGAACAGGTCGGGGAACTGGCGCACTTGTTGCATGATCGTCATCATGGCTTCGCAGCACCGGCAGTCGTTTCGTCCTGCAGCGCGGGCCGCTTCTCCAGCACGGCCCGCAGGCTCCGGGGATCGACGGCCTCCACGCCGAAGCTGATCTCCTCGGCCACGTGCGACCTGCGCTGGATCGTAATCCACCTGGCGACGGCCACCTCTCCCAGCAGCGTCACGAGCGCGCACAGCGCCAGGTGCTTCCACAGCTCGGCGCCCGGAATGTCGCCGACCAGAGCCGCCCGCATCTCGTCCGTCGTCCTTGCCGGGAACAGGTCGACGTGCCGCCCCACGCGCTCGAAGTCCGCAGT
>CAZSET010000359.1:0-3246 GCA_964605915.1 uncultured candidatus Brocadiaceae bacterium
TCATAACGGCTTCGTTGACGTCGTTCCCTCCGAAGGCGACGTCCCGCAGCACGGTCAATTGACCGGCATTCAGCAGCACGATGTTGGTGGTCTGCGCACCGATGTTCAGCAGGAGAACGTTGGCCTCCTTTTGCGCGTCGGTAGCCGAGTGCAGGAATGCGTTGGTCAGTGCCAGCGAGTCGAGGGTGATGCCGCCGCAATACAGCCCGCTTGCTTTGAAGCACTGTACCTGCTCCTCGCTCAGCTCCCGCGGAGCGGCAACGAACAACACGCGCACCTTGCCGTCCGGCAGCTCCTCGACCACGTCGTAGTCGAAGTCCATCTGGGACCAGTTACGCGACACGAATTCCTCGGCCTCCAGAGCCACCGCTCCTCGGAGCTCCTCTTCGGGCATGGCCGGGAACTTGGTCAGGCGCGGGATGACGGCCGTTCCCTTTATGCTGCCCCAGATCTGCTGTCCGCGCCACCGCCGCTCCTGCGCGATCCGTCGAAGCAGTTGGCGCGAGTCGTCTGCGGAGCGGGAGGGGAAGGCAGGACACGTGGCCTGCGGTGCTTCCTCGACGGCGCCGCGAGAGAGGCGAACCACCTTTATGGAGTGCGTACCGAGATCGGCGCCCAGCATGACCTTCGCTCGATCAATCGCAATTATCGGACGGGATAGGCAGAGGCGTAATGGTACACTCTTGCTGCTTTCGTGTCAATACGGTCGGCGTGCCGGAAAAGCCTTTGTCGAATGAGGCGGCTCCGGTATAATACGGGGTCAGTGCGCGGGGCATGCGATGGCCGATACGGGGAACGGGCTTACAGCGGCCACAAGGGAGTGCGTATGGCATCCGAGACGCAGCTCGACGGTGCGAGCCCAAGGTCCAAGCTCGGCGAGGCCCTTCTGCGCAAGGGCGCTATCACCGAAACGCAGCTGTCCGAGGCGCTCACGAAGCAGAAGGACAGCGGCGCCTATCTGGGCGAGACGTTAATCGAGCTCGGCTATGCCACGCCCGACGTAATCTATGAGACCCTTTCCCGCCAGATCGACATCCCCTTCGTGAGCGTCCATTCGGTGGAGATCGAGCCCTCGGTCCTGCAACTGGTGCCCCGAAAGCTTGCGCGCAGGTTCCACGTCCTGCCGCTTTCGGCGCAAGACGGGGTGCTGAAGGTCGCCGTGGCTGACCATCTCGACATAGTCGCCCTGGATACCATCGCCAGCAACACCGGCCTGGAGGTCCAGGTCGTCTTAAGCGATAGGGCTGAGGTCAGGGAAGCCATCGATTACCACTATGGCGGCCTGACGGCACTGGAGGAGACCCTTCAGGAGGCCCTGGACATAGAGGCGGGCGACGCCGAGGCCGAACAGCCGCCGGTGGCTGAACTGGAGATGGAAGCCGGCGACGCTCCTGTCGTCCGCTATGTGAACCTGCTCATCCACCAGGCCATAGAGAAGCGTGCCAGCGACCTGCACATCGAGCCTCGAAGGAGGGCCGTTCAGGTCCGGGCCCGAATCGATGGCGTTCTGCACAACCTGACGCCGCCCAGTAAGGGCATGCTGGCGGCCGTCGTGTCGAGGATCAAGATCCTGTCCGGCCTGGACATAGGGGAGCGCCGGCTCCCGCAGGACGGGCGCTGCAAAGTGGAGGACAGGAACATAGACATCCGCGTCTCCACGCTCCCCACCATATACGGCGAGAAGGTCGTGTTGCGGCTGCTGGACAAGAGCCGCCTGGTGCTGGAACTCTCGGAGCTGGGCCTGGAGAAGGACCAGCAGGAGCTTTACGAATTCTCCCTCCAGCGGCCCCAGGGCATCATCCTCGTGACGGGCCCGACCGGAAGCGGCAAGACGACTACCCTTTACTCGGGGCTGAACTTCATCAACAGCGAGGCTAAGAACATCGTTACGGTCGAGGACCCGGTGGAGTATGAGCTGGCGGGGATCAACCAGGTCCAGATGAAGCCGTCCATCGGGCTGACGTTCGCCAGCGCCCTGCGCTCCATACTCAGGCAAGACCCCGACGTCATCATGGTGGGCGAGATCAGGGACCTGGAGACGGCCGAGATCGCCGTCCGGGCGGCCATGACGGGCCACCTGGTGCTGTCCACCGTGCACACGAACGACGCCATAGCTACCGTCAACCGGCTCAGCAACATGGGCGTCAAGTCCTACCTTCTGGGCTCCGCGCTCACCCTGATCGTGGCCCAGCGGCTGGTCCGGAGGATCTGCTCGCACTGCCGGGAGCCCCACGACTCCCCTCAGGAAGTGGTGTCGAAGCTCGGGTTGGAGCCCGGCGGGACGTTCTACCACGGCACGGGATGCCGCAGGTGCAATCGGACGGGCTATTACGGCCGCGTGGCCGTCTTTGAGATGCTGCCGATTGACAAGGAGTTCAGCCGCCTCATCTCCCGGGGAGTCTCGGAAGTCGAGCTGAGGAACGCGGCTCAGGAAAGGGGAATGGCTACGCTGCGGGAGGCCGGCGTCGACAAGGTCGAGGGAGGCGTGACCACTGTGGATGAAGTTGTCGCCAGAACCATGCAGTGAGACACCATGGACGAGCGGGTCCTCAAATTGATGCTCGCAATGAGGTCCCTGAATGCCTCGGACCTCCACATCACGGTGGGCGTGCGGCCTCAGTACCGCATCTTCGGGAAGATGCGGGCCGCCGACATGCCGGCCCTCAGTCCCGACGATTCAAAGAGCATGATCTACTCGCTGCTCAACGAAGAGCAGAGGCAGCGCCTGGAGCAGGAGAAGGAGCTGGACTGCTCGGTCGGGATCCCGGGGGAGAGTCGCTACCGCATAAACGTCTTCTTCCAGAGGGATTCGGTTGCCGCAGCCATCAGGCGCCTGCCTTACGAGATCCCTTCGTTCGAGGAGCTGGGGCTTCCCCCGAAGGTGCTATGCGAGCTGTGCGAGCGCAGCCGCGGCATGATCCTGGTGACAGGCCCCACCGGAAGCGGCAAGTCGACGACCCTGGCCGCAATGATCGATTACATCAACGATAACTTCCGCAAACACATCATCTGCGTGGAAGATCCGATAGAGTACCTGCACAATCACAGGCAGAGCGTCGTCAACCAGCGTGAGGTCGGCCAGGACACGCGTGAGTTCGGCGAAGCGCTGCGGCACGTGCTGCGGCAGGATCCCGACGTGGTGCAGATAGGCGAGATGCGCGATCTGGAGACGATCCGCTCCATGCTGACCGTGGCCGAGACGGGTCACCTGGCACTCTCCACGCTCCACACGAACGATACGGTGAC
>CAZSET010000360.1:0-3236 GCA_964605915.1 uncultured candidatus Brocadiaceae bacterium
GATAGCCAAGCCGCTCGGCAGCTTGAGCAGATATCGGCTTAATGTCTGTCCACACATCAGACAGCGCGACACCCTCCAATTCGTCGGCGAACCACTTCAGCCGCGGCGTGCCGCCCTCCTTCTTGGGCCAGTAGATCCTCCCGGCCTCGTCCAGCGCGTCCAGCTTCCCGTGCACGGTACCGCCCTCAAGCCCCAGCCTTTCAAGCACCGCACCCGGAATGGCCCAATGTCGTCCCACGGCCGTTGGGTCTACACCGCGCCACGGCTGCCCACTCTCGCCATCACGCGTTCCCGAGCCCGTCAGCGAGATGGGCTGGAACGACTTGCCCGTCTCTGCGTCAACGTGCCGGAAATGGCTGTGCAGATACTCCGGGGCATGTTGCACGCGCGGTTCGGTCCATGTGTAGTCGTGGGTTCTTGAGTAGAAGATAATCACGTCGTGAACAGGACCCATCCGCCGTGCCGATCCGTGAGCGTACGTCCGCTTCCATATGATTTCATTCCGGAAGTTCGACACGCCGAACACGGCGTCCATGAGTAGCCGAAGGTGGGCGCTGGCTGTCGGGTCGCAGTGCAGGTAGATGCTGCCGGTCGGCTTGAGCACGCGGCGAAGCTCGGCCAGCCGCGGCGCCATCATGGCCAGGTACGCCATCATGTCGCTCTCATGCAGGATCCCTCGCATCCCCCGCATGAACTCCGCTACTGGCCCTCCAGCTTCGACGACCTGGACGTATGCCTCCTCCGCGCCGAGGTCCCAGGTCCAGGTGTCCTCGAACGCCTTGATCTGGGCCGCGGAGCGCGACCCGTTCCGCTCCTCGAACAGCACGTTGTAGTCCTGGTTGCTCTTGAACGGCGGGTCGAGGTAGATCAGGTCGACGGACTCGTCCGCGATGTAGCGGCGCAGGATGTCCAGGTTGTCGCCGTAGTAAAGCTTGTTACCGGCCATCGGATGATGCCCCTTGGCTGTCGGATAGTTGACGCGGGCTTGATTATAACGGGGGCCGACTGGATGTCCAGCGCGCTCGCGACAGCGACGAGTATCGGTTAACCGTTAACGGTTAATCGGCTGCAAAGGAGGAAGGGACGGCAGCGGCAAGAAACGAGTAACGATTAACGAATATCGATTAACGAATATCTGATCACGCCAACGGCGAGCAGGAGTAGGAGTAGAAGGAGGAGGACGGCTAGAAGCTGTAGCGGAGGCCAGCCCGCGCCCTGTCGGCGGTTCTCACGGGAAGAACTGGCGGCAACTGCGCAGCACCCGGAAGAAGACCACATACGTCATCACGCCGATGATGGCGACATAGAGCAGCGTGGTAAGCACCTTCTTGATCACGGCCGGCATCCTCTTCCGGAACCTTCGGCAGCAGGACGGCCTGGCCAAGGCTGCCGCCCCCTGCCAGCCCGTCCCGATCAGTTCCCTCTGCGCTCTTCGCGGGGGCTATCCAGCCAGCTCTTGCCCACCGCCCGCTCAACCTGACCGAGAGCGACGTACCAATCCAGCCGAACGGTGACCTTCCGGCTCAGGGCCCGGGTCAGGTTGTTCTGGGCGTCTATGAGCTCGACAATCGTGGCCCGTCCTTGCTCGTACTCACGCTCGGTCACGTTGACGGTCTCGCGGGAGCTCTGCAGGAAAGTCTCGGCGGCCTTGAGAGCTTCCTCCGCACGCAAGAGCCCGGAGTAAGCTTCCCAGACTTCGAGTTCGGCATCCCGCAGGACGCGCTCATAGGCGGCGACAGTGGCTTCGAGTTGGGCCTCCGCCTGCCGTATCCTGTAGCTGCGCTGGAATCCGCTGAAGATGGGGATACTCAGGGTCATGGAGAACGTCCACTCGTCGGAGTAGTCCGGAGGCGAGTGCCAGTCGGCCCATCCGTAGGAACCGGCGGCGTTCAACTCCGGCCAGCGCATGGCCTTCTCCGACTCCAGGGCCTGCCTGGCGCGTTCGACCTCAGCGACGGCGCTCTGGAGCATGGGGCGGTTGACGGCGGCCTCCTTCAGCAGCCTTCCCACGTCTTCCTTCTCCACCTCGTGTGCCTCCTCCGGGATTTCCACGATACGCAGGACCGAGGAGACCGGCAGTCCCATGATGGAGGCGAGGCGCCCACGCATGATGCGGACCTGATTGCGTCCCTCCACGAGGGCCAGTTCCGCGTCCGCCTTCTCGGAAGCAGCCTGAAGCACCTCGACCTGCCTGCCCCTGCCGGCGTCGCGCCGCTTCTGGGCCAGATCCAGGTGCTTGGTCCGCTGCTCGACCGTGTGATCGGCAACTTCCAGCAGCGACTGCGTCGCCAGGAGCCGGTAGTAGGCGATCTCGGTCGCCAGCGCCAGGTCCAGAAGCAGTGCGTTGTGTCGGAAGTCCGCGCTGCGCAGGCCGGCTTCGGCGGCCTCCACCTGGGCACGCCGGAAACCGCCGTCCAGCAGCAATTGGCGAACGCCGAATGACGCCGTCCTTCTGCTGCGGTAATAGATATTCTCAAACCCGACATCGGTCTGGGATAGGAACTTCTGTCTTTCGGCACCGGCCGTAAAGTCCGCCTGGGGGAAGTAGAGGGCCCGCGCCTGCCCGACGAGCGCCGCCGCAGACCTGGTGCTCTGCCAGGAGACGCGCGTGCGGGGGTTGTTGGCCATGGCTATCAGAATGCAGTCGGCCAGGTCTAGCGGTCCCTTCTCCAGGTCGGGCGCCACGCGCGCAGGCGCCAGAGACGGCCCGTGAGCCGGCGGGGCCCAGTACTTGGAGGCGGACTCAACCGGGATGCCTTCCTCCACTTCGAAGGGGTCCACCCCCGCGCAGCCGGACGCACACGCGCAAACCCCGACCAGCAGGCACAGAGCCAATCTGCGGGCAGAGATCATCGTTCCTCCACTTTGCAGGGTCCGTGGTGCGTCCTGACAAGGCGTGCAGAACCCGAGGCGCAGCGGCGCAGCGTGCCGGTCATGAGATGCTCTGGAGCCGAAGCTTGAGGGCCCTGACCAGGCGGCCGAAGAAAAACGCGCCCGCCGGACCGCGGCCGTAGGTTATCAGTGCCTTGCCGGTCAGGCCCCACGGCAGCTCCTCCTCATCCGCCAGAAGCTGACTGCGCACCACAAAGAGCGTAATCAGCGGCTCGCTGCGGCCGTCAGCGGTCGGCTTGACCGGAATGTAGCCCACGTCGGCAAGCGTGATGCCTACGTTCTCGATCGCCTTCACGTCCACGGGAGTTACGGATCGAACGTAAGAGGTATACAGCTTGGACGGG
>CAZSET010000361.1:0-3231 GCA_964605915.1 uncultured candidatus Brocadiaceae bacterium
ACGCCCTCCCGGCACCCCGCATGCCCCGCATGGACCCGATCGAGACGCTTCACCACGAGTGAGGCACTCGGCCGCAATACAAGTCCCCCGCAAGGACCTCAGGGCAGATCAGGCCGTCCCGACAAGGACGACAGACGCCGGATAACAGGGATGTACAGGATGCGCAGGATAAAGACACGGCGACAAAGGTAACGCTAACGGCAACGTCGAGGGCAGGTAGTTGCCGTTGTGCCTGTCTTCGACGTCGCCGTCATCCTGTATATCCCTTCGGCTTCGCTCAGGGCAAGCCTGTACATCCCTGTTACTCGCCGTTCGCCGTTGCGCCGGTGTTGCCGCTGGACAGCCCCGTTCAGCGCGCTTAGCGGCCCTGGCCCTCGAGGGCTTGCCGGATGGCCCTCAGCTCCTGCAGAATCTGGGCCAGTACCTCCCCCTCCCCTTTGGCGGGCGCCGCCGACGGCGAAGGAGCAGCTTGTGGGCCCGAGGCCCGGGCGGCCTTGACCCGCGCCATAACGGTCTCCTTGACGCCCTCGGTGTCCCGGATGCCGACGAGCTTCAACTCGGCCACGGCCCCCTGCTGGCCACCGGCGCCGGCGGTCTGCACGTGGACCTTTCCGATGTTGAAGGTCCTCTCAAGCGGCCCCTGGCTGACGTCCACGTTGGTGATCTTCTCGTACGGGACCGTCGTGCGCCGCCGCCAGAAAACGCCCCGCTTGCCCCCGACCGCGTCTTCATCAATGACGTACTCGATCGACCTGTAGAACGGTTCGATCCAGGCCAGGATCAGAAGCAGGATGATGGTCCAGACGGCTGCATAGCTCCAGGGCACGAGGCACTCAGGGAACGGGATCAGCACCGCCGGGACGAGGCCCGGCAGCAGGCCGAGAACGAACACGATCCCCCAGATCAGCTTCCAGAGCTTCTTGGTCTCCTGCTCCGGCTTCAGAATGACGGGCTCCATCCGCTTGCCTCCTTCCCAAAGCCCCGCGGCCGCACATCTGCGACCTCAATGCATTATACGCAGGGCAAGCGCGCTTATTCGCCGGCGAGGCGACGTGGCGCCTGTGGCGCTGCGCTTGTTACGCGCCACAGCTTGCTGAAAGCGCCCGCTCAAAGAAGTCGAGCAGGCGCAGGTACAGCGTCTTCTGGTTGCCGGGCCTGGCGATGCCGTGGCCCTCGTCTTCGAAGCGGAGCAGGTCATAAGGCACGCCTGCCAAGTCCAGCGCCTGCGTCACGGCCCGCACGTTCTCGGGGGTGACGTTGGGGTCCTGCATGCCCTGCACGATAAGGAGCGCGCCCCGGATGTGCCGCACAAAGTGGATGGGCGAGCGGTCACGGTAGCGCTCCGGCACCTCCTCGGGGCTGCCGCCCATCATCTCCTCCGAGTAGGGGCGCAGGTCGGGGCGCGTGGTGCGGTAGTCCACGACCAGATCCGTCATGCCGCAGATGGGCGCGGCGGCCGCCACGATCTCGGGTGGGAAGCGCGTTATCGCGCACCAGGACGAGTAGCCCCCATACGACGTGCCCGTGATGCCCACCCGGCCGGGCTCAGCGATGCCGGCAGCGATCAACGCTTCGATGCCGGCGCGGATGTCGTCCTGCTCGCGGCCGCCCCAGCCGTCGGCCCGTATTGCCTCCCGGAACTCCAGCCCGAATCCCGTGCTGCCGCGGTAATTGGGGTCGAGGACGTTGAAGCCCTGGTGCACGAAGAACTGGACCTGCGGGTTGAAACGGTCCTCGCTATGGCCCGTCGGCCCCCCGTGCACGTAGACGACGGTGCCCCGCGCGTCTCCCCGCGGCCGGTAGAGCCAGCCCTGGATCGGCAGCCCGTCCGCCGACCGCCAGCGGAAGTCCTCGGCAGGCGCGAAGTCCGCGGGCCTCAGCGCGGTCCGGTCCCACACGCGCGACAGACTCGCAGGCTCCCCCGATGGCGCTCCCAGGGGGCTGAATCGGACCACGTCCGCCGGTTGACAGGAGCCGTAAAGCCGGCCCACCCAATGCGGGCCGCCGACGGGGGCCAGTGGGATCAAGTTGACGCCGGGCGACCGCACCGGCGTCTCCTCTGCCGTCTCCACGTCCAGAAGATAGCAAAGCGGCCGCGCGTCCCTCACTTCCACCACCACAATGCGGTCGCTGCCGTAGGGCACGAAGGCGTCCTCGACGCTGCGCGCGGCGTCGTCCAGCACCCAGCGCAGGGAACCGTCCTGGAGGCTCCATACGCCGACGCGTTTGTGCGTCTCGCTCTCACCGACCACCACCGCCCGTTGCCCGTCCGGGAACCAGGACGCGCGCGCCTTGACTTGCGCACCGAGGTTCACTATCTCGCGGTCGTCCCGGCCGTCGACGTCGACCAGCCAGACCTGGGTCCCCGCCGGATGGAGATCGCGCCGAGGGTAAAGCACGTGCGTCCCCGTCGAGTTCAGGCGAGGGACCGCCGCGCCGCCCTTCTCCGGCCTGGCGAGCGCGCAACGCTCGCCGGTCACCAAGTCATGCCGGTATACCCAGGTCGGCTCGATCTCGCGGCCGGCGGCGGCGTCGAAGTTGGCTCCGTAGATCAGCCACCTGCCGTTAGGATGGAGCTGCCCTCCCCGGATGAAGTACGGCGGATCCGGCTCCGTCAGGGGCAGCATCTCGCACGGGCGATCCAGGTCGACGCGGAACAACTGAGCGCGCTCGTTGCCGTCCCGGTCCTGGGCGACGAGCACGGCGCGACCGTCTGGGGTCCAGGACACCAGCTCCGAATCGTCGGCGGTGTCCGTCAGCCGGACGGGAGGTGACGACCCGTCGGTGGGAGCGGCGTAGACGTCCGCCGCGGGGCCGGCGCCGTACCAGGTCCATGCCACCCACCGGCCGTCGCGAGAGACCTCCGCCCCCGCCAGGCGTGGCACGGACAGCAGAGCATCCAGGAAGCCTTCGCGTTCCATCTACGCCCTGAACCTCCACGCTCGCACTTGCTTCAGCGGGACGCGCACCGTCGCCCCGGGGTCAATGGCCGCCCGTGATCTCCTGAAGCCGATCAAAGAAGGCGCGCTTGACGTCCGTGTTGATGCTCCAGTTGACGGGCAGCGTCTGGAAGCCGCTCAGCCTACCGTAGTCCGACTCGCGCCCGCGCGTCTTCCAGTTCATGCGGTCCTGGTAATCGCTCCCGTAGCCCTGGCAGTAGAAGCCCCACGAGGCGTACTCGTCGACCGCCGCTTCCAGATTCTCGACGAAGATGCTGTCCTCGTTGATGCA
>CAZSET010000362.1:0-3219 GCA_964605915.1 uncultured candidatus Brocadiaceae bacterium
CGGCAACGAAGGGCTCACCACCACGACACAACGCTCACGACGGCACGGACCTCGCAACGGGCGCTCACCACCACGACACGACGCTCACGACGGCACGGACCTCGCGACGGCGGGTCACCACGACGGCACAACGGGCACGACGCCACGGACCCGGCAACGGGCCGTTCGACGCGGATCGGCAGGGATGGGCACGGATACGCACAAGACAGGACAAAGACTGTTCAACAGGGATGGACGGGGATGCACGGGGATACGGCAACGACCACGGCACGAGACCATCGCGACACGGAGACGGCAACGAAGGGCTCACCACCACGACACAACGCTCACGACGGCACGGACCTCGCGACGGGGGGTCACCACGACGGCACAACGCTTGCCGGCCGACCGGCCGGGGCACCACGTTACGCGAAGGATGACATCGTTCCCTCGAACCGTGGTGACGTTGTGGTTGCCACTGGCCACTCAGCACTTGCCACTCAGCCGTTGCCCATTTGTCATTTGTCACTTGGCACTTGTCACTTATCACTCATTCCCCGCCCAGGTGCCGCCAGCGCCGGTACATCATCTCTCCGACCGGCACCAGCAGCGCGGCCATGGCCAGCCCGCCCAGCACGTCGACCGCGTAGTGGTAGCCGCAGTAGACCGTCGAAAGGCAGAGCATGATGACGGCCACGAGGTGCAGCCATCGCACGCGCTTGAAGCAGGTCCAACTGAACCAGAGCGCCGCGACGGCGAGGGCCACGTGGCTGCTGGGGAAGGCGGCGCCGCCCTCCGGCTCCACCAGCTTATAGACCAGCTTCATCACGTTGAAGAACGGGCCGGACTGGACGGCCGCGGGCGTCACGCGCGGCCCGACGGCCGCCATCGCGCCCTGCAGGACCACGCCGGACTCCGTCGCGTGGGGCCCCATGACGGGGAGGAAGATGTAAGTGAGGTAGCACAGGTAGAACACGAAGCTGGCCAGCGTGAGGTAGTGGAAGAACTGCCGCCTGCGCGTGAAGTAAAGCCCCATCCCGACGCCGAAGATCATGACGTAGTAGGAGAAGTAGAAGAGGTAGAAGACCTCGCTCACCCAAACGTGGGGGGCGGCGGCCATGAAGGTCCGGCTCAACTGCGCGCCGAAGAGCCGCTGGTCCAGGTCGATGAAGAAACCGTCCTGCGCCGCGTGCGTGAAAAGGCGGTCGAGCTTGTGCGTCTCGCAGTAGAAGAAGGTGTAGAGGAGCATCGGGTAGAAGGCCCGCAGCAGGGCCAGGAAGCCGCTCTTCCGGTCGCCGGCAACGCAGATCAGCGCGTGATCGGCGAGGAGAATGGCGGCGTGCGCCCCCAGCAGAAGTGGCCAGAGCCGCAGCCCCCGGCCGTGGAACACGAGGATAAGAAGACCCACGAGCACGATGTAGCCCTGGGCCAGGTAGTCCACAAGGCGATAGTGGCGGAACGGGCTTGCCCGGCCGGTGCCGCCGGACTCTAGAGCCATCCGTTGGCCTCGTACCATTCGAGGGTCAGCTTCACGCCCCGGTCGAGCGGCGTAGGCGCCACGAACCCAAGGTCGCGCGCGGCGGACTCCGTAGCCGCCACCCAGCCCGGCGCGGTGTACTCGGGGATCTTCCCCAGGTTGACGATGCTGGGCCGGCCCGTGATCCTGGACCACAGGCCGCGCACCAGGCAGGCCGGGTACAGCGCGAAGGCGGGCACGTAAAGCCGGAACGGGTCGGTTCCCATGGCCCCGGCGATCGTCGAAATCAGTTCCCGCTGCGTGCACGGCTGGGCATGGGCCAGGTTGTAGGTGCCGCCCTCGCAGGCGGGGCATTTCACGGCCCGAACGACGGCCTCGGCCACGTCCGGCGCGTATATGAGGCTCAGGGGCTGCTTGCCCCCCTTGATGAGCGGGGCGACGCCCTTGCGGACAGACTTGAAGGCCAGGAACAGGTCCGCGTCCCTCGGGCCGTAGACGGCCGCCGGCCTGAGGATGACGTAGGGCACGGCCTGCTGCCGGCGGACACAGCGCTCGCCCAGCAGCTTGCTCTCGCCGTATGCGGTGACGGGGTGCGGCTCGTCGTCCTCCGCGGAAGGCGACTCGGGCAGGCCCGGTCCGGCCGCCGCCAGGGACGAGACGTGGACGAAGCGGCGGACCGGAGGCACGGCCATCTTGCAGGCCTCCAGCAGACTGCGCGTGCCCTCCGCGTTCACCGCGTAGTACTCCGCCTTGCGCAGGGCCTTCGTCTTGCCCGCGCAATGAATCACGACCTCAGCGCCATGGACGATGGCCTGCAGCAGCCGGTCGGATTCCAGCGAGCCGTAGCGGACCTCCACGCGGGGCAATTGCCCTTCGATGAAGCGCGTGTCGCTCGTCTTCCTGAGCATGACGGCAACGTCGTGACCGTCGAGCAGCAGCCGATCCAGAACGTGACTGCCGACGAAGCCGTTCGCCCCGGTCAGTAGAACTCTCACAGTTGCTTCTCGAAGATGCGATAGGTCTTGGTGTGCGTCGCGCCCATTCGCTCCAGGGCCCGGCGCAGGAGAACGTTCTCCTCGAGGATCCACGAAAGCTCCGCCGACCGACAGCCGCGGGGGGTTCCGTTCCGGAACATGTGGTACGTGAGCAGTATGTCGATCCCACGTTTCCGATGCTCGCGCACCACGCCCATGGTGAGGACTCTGACGTGCGTGATCTTCTTGCGCCCGAGCAGGATGGTCAGCGCGCCGAACGGGAACAGGCGGCCCCCCGCCTTCTTGAAGAGCGGATTGTAATCGGGCAGCGCCAGCGAGAAACCGACCGGCTCGCCGTCGATCTCGGCAAGGAGGGCGAGGGCCGGGTCCACAATCTGCTTCAAGCCGTCGGCGGTGAACGCGAACTGGTCCTCGGTCATGGGCACGAAGCCCCAGTTCTCGTGCCACGCCCTGTTGTAGACGCTGAACGCTTTGCGGACGTCCTCGTGGAAACTCCGCATATCGATGGGTCGGACGGCCACGTTCGAGCGTTCCTGCACCTTCTGGCTGAAGCGCTCGATGTAGTCCGGAATCCGTCCCTCGTATTCGTATTCGTATGCCACCAGGTCCTTGGCCCCCGAATAGCCCAACTCCGCCATAAAGTCCAGGTAATAGGGCTTGGTGTAGGGCATCATGATGGCCGGCGGCCTGTCGAAGCCCCGGGCGAGGAAGCCGCACTCCTGGTTCGTCGAGAAGTTGAACGGCCCGCGTATGACGGACATGCCTTGC
>CAZSET010000363.1:0-3197 GCA_964605915.1 uncultured candidatus Brocadiaceae bacterium
AAAGCCGTCTTCAGGCCTTCCGCGCCGTTGGACGCACTCACGACCTCGTGACCCGCCTCCTCCATCACGGCTTTGATGAACTCGACGGCGTCGGGCTCATCGTCAACGACCAGGATCATCGCCTTGCGCGATTCCGCCATACAAACCTCCTCACTCTTACGTAAGGATCGGTCCCGCCGTCGAAGGCCTGTGCCAGCTAGCTCATGGCCGTCCTGTCCTTGCCCCACACGGCGGGTAGGAAGATGTGAAACGCCGCGCCCTGCCCGGGCTCGGACTCGAGTTCCACGTGCCCTCTGTGTTCCTCGACGACTTTGCGAACGAGCGCGAGGCCCAGTCCTGTGCCGCTGCTGCCCTTGGTCGTGAAGAACGGCTCGAACAGGCGTTCCTGCACGTCTTCCGGGATGCCGGGTCCGTCATCCCTGACCGTAATCCTCAGCTCGTCCCTCTCTGCGTCCAGGCTCGTTGCCAGCTCGACGTGGCATCCCTCCGGGCAGGCATCTATCGAATTGGTCAGCAGGTTCAACACCACGCGCTTCATGCCCGCCGCGTCGACGGCCACGGGGGGCGGCTCGCCCTCGACTTCGAGCGACGCCTCGATGCCCTTCCGGGCCGCTGCCTCCTTGACCATCAGCAAGGTCTCGTTCAGAAGCTGAGGGATGTCAGTTGGCTCACGGCGCAGTCCGCCCTTGCGGCAGTAGGCCAGCATGTCCTTAACCAGGTCCGCCATGAAGCTGCTGTTGCGCTTGACCATTTCCCAGCCCTTGGCGATCCTTTCGGTCTCCTGCTTCTGGATGCCGAGGTCCAGGATGTAAGAGCCGCCTTGCAGGCCGTTGAGCACGTTCTTGATGCAATGCGCCAGCCCGGCAATGGCCTCGCCGACAGCCGCCAGGCGTTGCTGGGCGACCACCTGCCGGTGGAGTCGCGAGTTCTCAGCGGCCACGGCAACCTGCCCGGCTATGGCCACCAGCAGCGCCAGGTCGTCCGCCGTAAAGGGGATGCCGGGCCTGGTCGTATCCACCTGGATCGCTCCCAGGACCCTCGGGCCGAAGGCGAGCGGACAACACATCATGGAGTGGATGTTCTGCTGCACGATGCTCTCGGCGGCCCGAAGGTGGGAGTCGGCAGCGACGTCGGTGGCCAGCACGGCGCGGCGCTGCTTTGTGGCCATCTCGAACAGCGTCCGGGACATCCCCACGTCTGAGGACCGGGCTCCGGCCCGCCCTACGGACAGGCACAGGTCGTCCCCCGACTCGCCCAGGCCCACCAGCACGGCATGTCCGTGGTCCCCTTGCTCGTAGATGCCCAGTAACTGGCGGAGCACCAACTCGACGAGCCGAGCCGTCTCCAGAGCGCCGCAACATCTGTCTGCAACGTCTTTGAGCACCTCCAGGCGCTGCCGGAGCCTGGCCGCGGGCGACGCACCTTCCGCCTCTTCCGGCTTCGGCGCTTCGTCGATGCCCACCGAGTCAACGAGCGTAGGGGTCGATCCCGTCTCCACGAGGACCGCTCTGGACGTCACGTGCTCCTCCTCATGCACGAAGGCGAGCTGGCAGTCGCCGAGCATGATCACGTCGCCGTCCCGCAGCGGAGCCCTTCGTGCCCTCCGGCCGTTCACGAACGTGCCGTTCGCGCTGTTCAGGTCCTCTATGTAGTAGATGCCGCCGCGGCGAACCACGCGCGCGTGCTCGCGCGATACGGAGACGTCCTCGAAGGTCACGTCGCAGCCAACAGCGCGCCCGAGCACTGCAACGTCCCCGAGGGAGAACTCCGACTCGCCCGCCTCGCCGCGAACCGCCAAGAGCTTCGCCATGCCGCTACCCCGCCAGATGATGCAGTTGCGCTATCATACCAGAGCTGGCAAGTCGGTCAAGCCGTCTGCGGAGTCGGGTCCCGTTCACGAGGCGGGCGCCCACTGACTGCCCTGCCCACCTGCCCCGGCAGCCTGGCAGCGTACAAGAACGTCTCGTGTCCCCACACCAAAGCAGCGGAGGCGCCGCAGCGCCTCCGTCTGCATGGTCTGCACGTGTGCTGCGCCCGTCTTTCCCGCCCCCGCTATTCGTCCTGGGTCGCCGGCTTCTTCTGTGCTTCGGCGGCGGGCCGGGCCGACGCCTGTGGGCTATCCTTCGTCTCGGACATGCGCCCCAGGTAGTCGGGCAACTCGACCCCCGCCATGCTCGTGACATCCTGCAGGGGCGGAATGCTCTTGATCAGGCTTGAAAGGAAGCTAGCCGTCGAGGAGCCCGACCCGTCCCTGCCGGCGGAATCCCAGACGGTGATCTTGTCGATCTTCAGGTTCTTGATGGCTTCCACCTGCCTGGCCACCACGTCTTCGATCTTCTCGGTCATCAGCAGCGTGGCGGCGGCCCGTGCGTCGCCGCCGCAGCTCTGGACGAGCCCGGCATAGCCGGCGGCTTTGCTGTCCAGGACCTGCCGGACGCCCTTCGCCTCGGCCTCGTACCTGAGGAGGATGGCGTCGGCCTCGCCCTTGGCGGTTCTGCGGTTGCGTTCGGCCTCGGCCTCAGCGGCGATCTCGATCTTGCGCTTGTCGATCTCCTGCTTGACGACCTCCTCGGCGTTCAGGCGCTCCTGCTCGGCCCTGTACTGGGCCTTCTGAATCTCGACCACGGCCTCGCGCTTGGCCACCTCACCGCGCTGGCGGGCGGCCGCTTCCTTGATGGCCAGTCCCGCGTTGACGTCGGCGATCATGGCCTTGGACTCGTTCTCGCCGGCCACGGCCTCTGCCTCTTGCTGCTGCACATAGACGCGCCGATCGGCCTCCGCCCTCTTCTTGCCCTTGTCGCCTTGGGCGACGTTCTCGGCGACGCGGATCTCCTTCTCCCGAACGGCTTCCGCCTCGCCGACCGCGCCGAACCGCTCCTGCTGGGCCACGTCCACCTTCGCCTGGTTGACGGCCTCGGCGGCAGCCTTCTTGCCCAGCGCCTCGATGTAGGCCGACTCGTCCGTGATGTCCGTGATGTTGACGTTGATCAGGTAGAGGCCGATCTTGTTCAGCTCCGGCTCCACGTTCTTCCTGATGGCCTCCAGGAAGCTCTCGCGGTCCTGATTGATCTGCTCGATGGTCAGCGAGGCAACGGTGAGCCTGAGCTGGCCGAAGATGATCTCCTTGGCCATCTCCTCCATCTCGTGCAGGCCCAGGTTCAGCAGGCGCTCGGCCGCGTTGTCCATGATGCCGGGCT
>CAZSET010000364.1:0-3141 GCA_964605915.1 uncultured candidatus Brocadiaceae bacterium
CGTGGAGAAGGCCAGGGGCGACGCCCGGCTCGGCACCACCAAGAACGGCATCGGGCCGTGCTACGCCGACAGGGCGTCGCGCTGCGGCATCCGATTCGCCGAGATGATGGAGCCGGATGTCTTCCGCGCACGGCTGCTCGCGCAGATGGAGTTGAAGAACCGGATCCTCCAGCACGTCTATGGCGCCGAGCCGCTCGACGCCGAGGCTGTCTACGAAGAGTATTGCGGCTATGCGGAGCAACTGAAGCCCCACGTGCAGGACACCGTCCCGCTCATCCATCAGGCGCTGAAGGACGACCGGGCGATTCTGCTGGAGGGCGCCCAGGGCAGCATGTTGGACCTGAACTTCGGCACTTACCCCTTCGTGACGAGCAGCGAGGTCATCGGCGGTGCGACCGTGGGCACCGGCATCCCCCCGGCGCGCATAGACCGGACCATCGGCGTCGTGAAGGCGTACTGCTCTCGCGTGGGGACGGGGCCGTTCCCCACGGAGCAGAGCAACGAAGTGGGCGAGACGATCCGGCGCACCATCGAGACGCACGGAGGGAGGGAGTACGGTTCGGTGACCGGGCGACCGCGCCGGTGCGGCTGGCTGGACGGCGTCGCGCTGCGCTACACCGCGGAACTGAACGGCGTAACCGGCCTGGCCGTGGGGGTGCTGGACGTGCTGAGCGCGTTCGAGAAGCTCAAGATCTGCACCCATTACCGGCTGGATGGACGCGAACTGCGCAGCTTCCCCGCCAGTTCCGAAGCCCTCGAAGCGGTCGAGCCCGTCTACGAGGAACTGGACGGCTGGCAGACCGACATCTCGGGCGTGACAGGATGGGAGGAGCTGCCGCCGCAGGCCCGTCAGTATCTGCAGGCGATCGAGGACCTGGCGGGGGCGCCGGTGGAGTTCGTCTCCGTAGGGCCCCGGAGAGGCCAGGTCATCGAGCGATAGGCCCATGGCTAAGCGACAGCAGACACTGCCCCGGCACGTCGCCATCATCATGGACGGCAACGGCCGATGGGCGCAGAAGCGCGGGCTGCCCCGCAACGAGGGACACCGCGCCGGCGCCGAGAGCGCCCAGGCGGTCGTCAAGTGCTGCCTGAAGCGGAAGATCCCCGTGCTGACGCTCTACGCCTTCAGCACGGAGAACTGGCGTCGCCCCCGCTCCGAAGTGCGCTTCCTCATGTCGAATCTGCGCAGGTACCTGAAGGACAACAGGGAAGACTTCGTGGAGAACGATGTCCGGTTCCAGGCCATCGGGGCGCTCGATGAGCTGCCGGCGGCCGTGCGCCGGGAGCTCCAGGCGACAGTGGAGGCCACGCGCGACTGTAAGAGCCTGACCGTAGTGGCGGCGCTGAACTACGGCGCACGCCGCGAGATGGCCGAGGCGGCTCGCGCGATCGCAACCGAGGTCAAGGAAGGCCGGCTCGCACCGGAACAGGTCGATGAACAGGTCTTCGGAGAGCATCTCTACACCGCCGGCCTGCCCGAGCCTGACCTACTGATCCGCACGGGAGGCGAGATGCGTTTGAGCAACTTCCTTCTGTGGCAGCTCTCCTACGCGGAGCTTTACGTTACCGAGGCCCTGTGGCCGGACTTTGGCGAGGAGGAGTTCGAGAAGGCCCTTCAGGAGTTCGCGCACAGGGAGCGGCGTTTCGGCGGCCTGCGCGCAGACGAGAAGCGCGCCAGACGCGGCAAGAAGAAAACCGGAGCGGGACGCTGAGGAACGATACCCCCCACATGAATTCGCGGCGCGAACCACCGAACAACGAGGATCCGCCGGCCGCAGAGGCGGCTGTACGAGCTTCGGCGCCGAGGCCCCTCTCCGTGCCGGCTCGGACCGGGATCAGCCTCCTGCCGGTGGCCGTCCTCGTCGTGCTGCTGGGGGCCGATTCGGTCTGGGACGCCGGGTTCGTGTATGCAGCCTGCGGCGCGGCGGTGGTCGCGCTGGCGATGGGCGAGTTCGCTGACCTGGCCCACCGAACGGGCATGGCCGCGGACAGGTCGCTGCTGGTGCTGGGCGGAGTCGCGCTATTCCTGCTGCAGTGGGCAGGCTGGGCGACGCCCGGCGTCTTCCCCGATCCGTGGGCGGCGGGGTGTCTCGTCCTCGGCTTGATACTGATGGGCCTGCTGAGCCGGCGCGTCCTCCGCGCGCAGATCGAGGGAGCCCTGGAGGCCGTCGCCGTGAACATGGCCGGGCTGTTGTACGTGCCGCTGCTCCTGGGCTTCCTGACCGCCGTGCGTCTGCAATGGGGAGTGGCGGGCCTGATCACGGTGTTGGCGACCTGCAAGTGCGGGTCGGCGGGCGCGTACTTCGTCGGCAAGTCCATCGGCGGGATGCGACTTGCCCCCACCGTTAGCCCTCGCAAGACGGTGAGCGGCGCGGTGGGCGCCGTCATCGCAAGCATCGTGGCGGCGTACGTGCTGACGCTCACGCCGTGGGCCGTGATGGGCACGAAGGCCGCCTGCCTCTACGGGGCTGTTGTGGCGGTCACGGCGATGGCGGGCGATCTGGCCGCCTCGATACTGAAAAGGCAAGCCGGCGTCAAGGACTCCGGCCGCCTGCTGCCGGGCCTCGGCGGCATGGTGGACATGTTGGACGACATTCTGTTCGTGGCCCCCGTTAGCTACGTGCTGTTGCTGTGCGTGGGCCAACTGGCCCCGGGAGGGTAAGGCACGGTGCAAAGGACCTTACAGGTGGGCGGGCCGGATGAAGTGGTGAGGCTGTTCGGCCCGCGCGATAGTTACCTGAAGCAACTGCGTGACGCGTTCGGCGTGCACGTAGTCGCGCGCGGCGGCGAACTGCGCATCGAGGGTCCGGACGAGAGCGTGCAGCGGTGCGAAGCCGCCTTGCTGGCCATGGAGCGAGAGCTGAACAGGGGAGCCATCGTGAGCGAGGAGATGGTCACGCAGCTCATCGAGAAGCAGATGGCGCAGCCGCCCGCCGCCCCCATGACCGGTGCAGAGGGGCTCGAGCTGTGGCCCGGAGCCGCGCCGCGAACGCCAGGCCAGGCAGCCTACGTCAGGGTGATGCAGTCCGCCGACATCGTGTTCTGCATCGGGCCGGCCGGGACGGGCAAGACGTACCTGGCCGTGGCCATGGCCCTGAACTACCTGCGGGGGGGGGAGCTGAAGCGGATCGTGCTCTGCCG
>CAZSET010000365.1:0-3122 GCA_964605915.1 uncultured candidatus Brocadiaceae bacterium
CATCAAGCGCCTGATCCGGGCCGGCCACCGCGTCGCCATCTGCGAGCAGGTGCAGGACCCGGCCGAGGCGACCGGCCTGGTGGAGCGGGACGTCACGCGCGTCATCACGGCCGGCACGCTGACCGAAGACGAGCTACTGGACAGCCGCTCGAACAATTTCCTGGCCGCCGTCGCACTCGGCAGCGCGGGGGCCGGGCTGGCCTGGACCGACCTGTCGACCGGCAAGTTCGAGGTCCAGGAAGTGCCAGCCGAGACGCTGAGCGACAGCCTTCAGCGCGTCTCGCCCGCCGAGTGCCTCCTGCCACAGGCCGAGCACGAAGACGGGGAAGACGGCCCTCCCGTCGAGGGCCACCTGCCGGAAGGCTGCCTTGTCACCCGGCGCCCGCCATGGGAGTTCAATCAGGAGGACGGGCGGCGGCGCCTGAACGCGCACTTCGGCACGCGCACTCTGGACGGGTTCGGCTGCGAGGGCATGGGACCGGCGCTGGGCGCGGCCGGGGCGCTGCTCTCCTACCTGGAAGAAACCCAGAGGACCGCGCTCGGCCACATCCGCAAGATGGAGCCGTTTCTGGGCGAGCGCTACCTGATCCTCGACGGCACGACGCAGCGCAGCCTGGAGCTCATCCAGACCATACGCGGCGCCCGCCAGGAGGGCAGCCTGCTTCAGGTGCTGGACAGGACGGCCACGCCGATGGGCGCGCGGATGCTCAGGCGCTGGCTCCTGACGCCGCTGCGCCAGGCGGACGAGATCGAGCGGCGGCTCGACGCCGTGGCGGAGCTGCACGGCGGCCGCTCCTTGCGACGGGCTCTAACTAATCCGCTCAGAGAGATTTACGACATCGAGCGACTCACCACCAAGATCCACTGCGCCCGCGCCAACGCCCGGGACCTGGTGGGCCTCAGGCGCTCCCTCTCGCGCCTGCCCGAGCTGAAGGAGCACCTCGCCAACGTCGCGTCCGAGACGCTGCGCGAGCTGGCCGCGGCCGTCGACCCCGTCCCCGAAGTCGAAGGGCTCATTGCGTCCGCCATCAAAGCCGACCCGCCTATCACAACCACCGAAGGCAGCATCATCCGGGACGGGTTCAACCCGGAGCTCGACGAACTGCGCGGCACCGCTCGCCAGGGGCGGAACTGGATCGCCGAACTCCAGGCAAAGGAGGCCGAACGAACCGGCATCCCCTCGCTCAAGGTCGGGTTCAACAAGGTCTTCGGCTATTACATCGAGGTGACCAACACCCACAAGGACAAGGTGCCCGCGCACTACGTCCGCAAGCAGACGCTGAAGAACGCCGAGCGCTACATCACGCCCGAGCTGAAGGAGCACGAGTCCGCCGTGCTCGGAGCCGGCGAGCGGGCGAAGGAGCTGGAGTACGAGCTGTTCCAGCAGGTCCGGCAGGAAGTCAGCTCGCACACCGAAAGGCTTCAGAAGACCGCAGAGGCCCTGGCCACCCTGGACGTGCTCGTCTCGCTGGCCACCGTTGCGGACGAGAATGGCTACGTCCGTCCCCGCCTCACTACGGACCGCACGCTGCACGTCAAGGACGGCCGCCATCCCGTGCTGGAGCGCATCCTGGACGAGCAGTTCGTGCCCAACGACATCGAGATGGACGGCGAGCAGGTGCGCATGCTCGTCATCACCGGGCCGAACATGTCCGGCAAGAGCGTCTACATCCGCCAGACGGCCCTCATCGTGCTGATGGCCCAGATGGGTTCCTTCGTGCCGGCCGCCGAGGCGACCATCGGCCTGGTCGACCGCATCTTCACGCGCGTGGGCGCCAGCGACGAGCAGCGCCGCGGCCAGAGCACCTTCATGGTCGAGATGATCGAGGTCGCCAGCATCCTCAACAGCGCCACGGACCGCAGCCTCATCATCCTGGACGAGGTCGGGCGCGGCACCAGCACCTTCGACGGCGTCAGCATCGCCTGGGCCACGGGCGAGCACCTGCACGACCGCATCGGCGCCCGCACGCTGTTCGCCACGCACTACCACGAGCTGGCCCAGCTCGCCCAGGTCTGCGACGCCGTGCGCAACCTGAACGTGGCCGTGCGCGAGTGGCAGAACGAAGTGGTCTTCCTGCACCGCGTGGTGCCCGGCGCCACGGACCGCAGCTACGGCATCCACGTGGCCAAGCTGGCGGGCGTCCCGCCCGAGGTCCTCGAGCGCTCGCGGGACATCCTTCAGCACCTGGAGGAGAACGCCGTCGGGCCCAACGACGAGCCTCGCTTCGCGCCCCGGCAGGCGTCGGCGCCGGGCAAGCGGACCGGCGGCCCCGAGCCCCGCCACCTCCAGGTGCCGCTGTTCAAACCGCTGGACGCGGAGATCAGGGACGAGCTCCTGGCGCTCGACACGAGCGGCATGACGCCGCTAGAGGCGCTCAACCGGCTCAACGAGATCATCGACCGCCTCAAGCGCCGCAACTGACCAACGGAAGACATCTCACCACGGAGACCCGTTCGGCAGGCTCAGGGCAAGCACGGAGGACACGGAGAACGGCAAACAGCAAATCAACCTGGGTGAACGACGAACGGCTGTTGCTCACCACTACGACACGACGAGCACGACGAACGGATTCAGACTCCAACCTACTGCCTGGTTCGCAGTTGTGGCTAGATTGCCTGTCTTCGGCCGTGGTTCGTGGTCTCGCGTGGTGTCCGTTGTGGCGTAGTGGTTAGCCCTTGTCGTTCTCTGTCGTTCTCCGTGTTGAGCCTTGTCGTGCGTCATTGACCTCGCCCGCCGCTTCTGTTACCTTTCTGTCTGTCGCCTTATGGGGGGGGCTGCACAATCGCCATGGACCCGGTCCGGTTTATCCAGAAGTGGCGCAACGCGGACCTGTCGGAGCGCTCCGCCTCCCAGCAGCACTTCCTCGACCTGTGCGAGCTGGTCGACCAGCCCAAGCCCGCCGACGCCGACCCGACGGGCGAGTGGTTCACCTTCGAGAAGGGCGCCGCCAAGCACAGCGGCGGCGAGGGCTGGGCCGACGTCCGCAGACGCGGCTACTGCTCTTCACCTGTTAGCCAATCGGAGGGTTGCTATCCGTGGGAGAGAGATTACAATGGGAGCTGCGTGGCTGGCAGGCCAGCCAACCGTAGAACGTGTCCTTGCCCACAAAGTCCACATACAT
>CAZSET010000366.1:0-3116 GCA_964605915.1 uncultured candidatus Brocadiaceae bacterium
GTCGTAGGGACCGAAGGCGCGATCTACGGCACGAAGCTCGCCGAGCCGCCGGTCCCAGCGCTCCGCATAGAGCCCGTCGCCCTGAACGTAGCGGCTCGAGCGCAGGTCCTTCTCCTGGATGACGTTCCGGATCTCCATGACCCGGTTGTCGGTCTGCGGGTGAGTGGACAGGTACCTGTCCAGCACCGTATCCCTGCGCTGGCTCATGGAGGCCAGGAGCCTCTGCATCTCGACGGCTTGCTCCGCGTCCCAGCCGGAGACGGCCATGTAGTAGGTGCCGACGCGGTCCGCTTGACGCTCCTGCTCGCGGCTGTAGGACAGGCCAAGCAGCGTGACGCTGACCTCTCCCAATCCCACGGCCACTTGGCTCGGCGTGGAGTCGCCGGCCGCGCTGCCCGCCACGCCAAAGACCAGGCCCGTCAGCATGTTGGTGCTCAACTGCTTGGCCGTGTGACCGGCGGCCACGTGCGCCAGCTCATGCCCCATGACGGCGGCGAACTGCGCTTCGTTCTGCAGCCGCGCCAGGAACCCGCGCGTGGCGTAGACGTGCGCCGGCGTGGCGAACGCATTGACCACGGACGTGTTAACCATCGTGAACTCCATCGGCATCTCGCGCCGGTGCGAGCAGGCGTGCAGGCGCATGACGATGGTGCCCAGGTAGCGGTTCAGCTCGGGGTCGTGATACTCGCCGTCGTACATGAAGATGACGTTCGGGTGGGTCTGGTGACCGAGGGCGATCTCCTCCTGCTGACTCACCAGCGCGAGCTCACGCGAGCCCGTCACCGGATTGAGGCGGCAGCCGGCCGCCGCCGCGCAGGCAATGGCGCAGAACACCAGAACCACCGGTCTGTAAGCGCAGCGATGCATCTCTCTACCGCGAGGCAAAGATGTAGTCCGGCCGCCCCTCGTCCGGGTCCGTGTAGGTCAGGTTCTGCTCCAGGTTCTCCAGGCGGGGCTGGGCGGGGGGAGCCACGTCCACGATCTCCCGGCTGATCGTGCAGCCGACCTGCGTGCAGAACATCACCGCCAGGACGAGAATCGGCACTACCCGGGCCATCGGTGTCTCCGTCGCAGACGTGTCCGCTGAAATGCTACCCATTTGAGGATACCCTATCCGGCCCCATGCGGCAAGCGCGCCACGGCTTTGACAGGCGGGCGGGGCGCCCTTATCATGTGCGTCAGGCCCGAGGCGACGGGAAGCGACCGTGCCGGCTTGCCTTTGTCGCCCTATCCTATTCCCTACGTATGTCTTGCATCAGAACCACCTGCTCGGAGTTCACATGCCGCGCCGCACCCGCAAGCAGCAGATCCTGGCCGACCTGACCGACGCGCAACGCGAGGCCGTCTGCTACGGCGAAGGGCCGCTGCTCGTGGTCGCCGGCGCGGGAACCGGCAAGACGCGCGTGATCACCCGCCGCGTCGCCCACCTGCTGGAGGAGGGCGTGCCGCCGGACCGCGTCATCGCCGTTACCTTTACGAACAAGGCGGCCGACGAGATGCGCCGCCGCGTCGAGGCCCTGGTCGGGCGGGACGTCTACGTCAGCACGTTCCACAGCTTCTGCGCGCGCCTTCTGCGGCGTGAGGTCTCCCGGATCGGTCGCGAGCCCTCGTTCACCATCTACGACCGGGCCGATTCGCTGCGCGTCATACGGCGCATTGTGAAGGACCGAGAGCTCGACCCCTCGACCTTCCCGCCCCGCGAGATCATGGACTACATCTCCCTGCACAAGGACCGGGTCGAGACGCCCGGGGATTGTCGGGGGAACGCCATCGGCATCGTCGAGCAGACGTTCGCCGACGCCTACGGGCAATACGAGGAGGCGCTGGCCGCGAACAATGCGCTCGACTTCGACGACCTGCTGCTGAAGACGCTCGAGCTGTTCCGCCGCTGCCCCGTCGTCCTCCAGGAGCTCCAGGACGCGTACCTCCACGTCCTGGTGGACGAGTACCAGGACACGAACCTTCCGCAGCATCTCATCGCCCGTGCCCTCCAGGGCAAGCACCGCAACATCACCGCCGTGGGCGATCCCGACCAGATGATCTACACCTGGCGGGGCGCTCGTCTGGAGAACCTGATGGAGTTCGAGGAGGACTTCCCGGGAGCCCACGTGGTGACCCTGGAGCGGAACTACCGGTCCTCGGCCAACATCCTGCGCGTCGCTTCCCACTGCATCTCGCACAACGTCTATCGCCGCGAGAAGGAGCTCCGGACGGAACGCGAGGACGGCGACACCATCGTCGTGCGAGGGTTCGCCGATCCGTTCGAGGAGGGCCGTTGGGTCGCGGGGAAGGTCAACGAGCTGGTGCGCGAAGGCACCGGCCCCCGCGAGATCGCCCTCTTCTACCGCACCAAGCAGCAGTCGCTGCCCCTGGAGGACGCCTTTGCCTCGCTGGCGCTGCCGCATCAGGTGGTGGACAGCGTCGGCTTCTTCGACCGGCGCGAGGTGAAGGACCTGCGTGCCTATCTGCAACTGCTGGTCAATCCCAGGGACGACGGGGCGTGCCTTCGCGTGATCAACACGCCGGCGCACGGCATCGGGCAGAAGACGCTGGCCCTCCTCCAGGCGGAAGCCGGGCGCCGCAAGCTGTCCCTGCTGGAGGTCGCTCGCGAGGTGGGCGACGTGGATTCGCTCAGCCCACGCGCGAAGAACGCGGTCACCGGCTTCTGGGAGCTGTACCGTGAGCTCAGCTCGATCGAGTTCCGGGGAGCGGCTAACCTGATCCGCAAGCTGCTGAAAATGACCGCCTACGTCGAGCGGCAGCCCGTTCTGGAACGCGCCGACGCGCAGGAGATCGTGGACATGTTCATCGGCTATGCGCGCCAGTACGACGAGCGCTCGCCCGACGGCGGCCTGATGGGCTTCCTGGAGCAGGCCGCGCTGGTCAGCGACGTGGACGGCTGGAACGCGCAGGCCAGCGCCGTGCCGTTCATGACGCTGCATTCGGCGAAGGGGCTGGAGTTCGACGCCGTCTTCATCGTGGGCCTGGAGGAGGACATGCTGCCGCACCGGCGCGCGCTGGAGGAGCGCGTGCAGAGCACCGAGGACGCGGCCCTGGAGGAGGAGCGGCGCCTGTTCTACGTGGGGATGACGCGGGCGCGGCATCGGCTCTTCGTC
>CAZSET010000367.1:0-3110 GCA_964605915.1 uncultured candidatus Brocadiaceae bacterium
CGCGATTATACGCACACGGTCGCGCGAGTCAACTCGGGAGCCGGCAGGGAGGTCCCCGACTGCCCGTGCAGTCGCCCCGCGCCCGGCTCCGGGTATAATGAGCCAGAATCAACCTGGGTCTTGACGCTTCAGGACGGGTGCAATGAATCCAACGAAGATGCTGGCCGCCGTCGTGGACGTCTACACCCTCGTGGTGTTTGTCCGCGTCGTCCTCTCCTGGCTCCCTGGGCGGCACAGGGAGAACGAGCTCTACCGCTTCATCTTCGCCATCACCGAACCCGTCCTGCGCCCGGTGCGGCGACTCGTTCCCCTGGTCGGCGGGCTGGACCTCTCGCCTCTTGTCGTAATCGTCCTCCTGTCCGTGGTCCGTCGCCTGCTGATCGGCGTTTGATGCCGGGACCTCTACAGAAAGGGCGAGTCCGAGTGCTCGCCAATGTGGAGTTCGCGATGGATGGCCGGACCGACTTCGAAGGGCATCGGGGGCCGGCCGTCCACGTGCAGCGTCATCTCCAGGGCATTCCGGGGGACGCTGAACAGGAACCAGCCGTCCACCTCCTGGCGCATCCCCTCTTCCGGCAGGGGGCTTCTACGCCGGGCAAGGTTGAAGGAACTGGCCTCAACAGCCCGTTTCTGGCCGCGAGCCATCAGGAAGCAGTCCGACACTCGCAGGTTGCCTTGCTCGTCGAGCAGCGAGTCCGGAAGATGCTGGAACCTCAGGACGAGAAGGACGTGCTGGACGTGGTCAGGGGAGGTGAACGTGTACTGCTCGGGGGGCATCCCCTCCGCCGGCGCCGGGGTTTCGTACGTGACGGTCTCGGCCCTCTTCGCGGAGACGATGTACTGCGGCGCCTCCTGTGCGGGACCGGCCTTCTTGCGCGCGTAGAGGAGCCATCCCGCAAGGCCGCACCCCGCCACAAGCACCAGCAGGACGCATCCCCTGGCTCTGCCTCGACGGCCCGGCTCAGTCGATCGGTTGCCCTCGGCTGCGCCCATTGATCACCTCTGCGGCGGCATGTGCCTGCGGGACCTGCTCAGGCCCGCAGCGTCGCCTCGACGCGCTCCAGGACCGCTTCCGTCTCTGCCAGATCGGCGCCGGCCTCGCGCATGCCGGCCAGCGCGCGTTCGCCCTTCGTCTGGTCGATGGCTCTGACGGCGTCCGTGCAAACCGTTACGGCGATCCCCCGGTTCAGCAGACCCATCACGGTGCGCAGGACGCAGTACTCGGTGGTAACGCCGTAGACGAACACGCGATGGGGCTCGCGCCGGGACAGGATGTGCCCGGCGGCAGGCACCGAGAAGACGTCCAGTTCCTGCTTTTCGATGATGAGTTGAGGCGTCCTGCCGACGGAAAGCCGCGAGATCTGCGCATCGAGGTACTCGGGAACGACGACCTCCGCGCCGCGAACCAGGGCGGCGTCGATCTTCTTCTGCCCGCGCGTGCCGATCACGCAGTGCGCCCCGAACTCCTCGAATTCCGGGTCGTCCGGGGGATGTGCGTCGGCGCTTGAGATTATGGGTATGCTGTGCGCCTCCGCGAATCTGGTGAACCTCTCCAGGTTGGGCACGATGGACCGGGCATCCGGCACCGGCAACCTGCCCTCCGGGTCCATGAAGTCGTATTGGGTGTCCACGTCCCAGAAAAGGAACCGCCTATTCATGGTTCTTCTTCTCCCACTCCCGGGCGACGGCGGCGGACTTGCGCTGCAGCGCCTCGCTCACTTCCACGGGGTACGGCTCGGGGTCGCGGAGCCGGCGATGCTTCTCCGGCAGTCGGGCAAGCTCCGCGGCGGCGTACTGCCGGATGGCCTTCAGCCCCGGCATTTCGGCAACGGTCCGCCCCTCGCACATGACGGTGCCAAGCAGCGGCTCGGCGCCCTCCGGGCATTCCTCATCGGCTGTGGCGATCACGTCGTGCGCCAACTCGCCGCTGTCGGCATCGCTGTGGCGGTGGACCTGCTTGCGGCCGGCATAGGTCTCCTTGTCTTCGCTGAGCTTCAGTCGCGGCTCCCATTTGCCGCCTTTTTCGACCGCTACCAGCTTGTAGACGCCGCCCAGGTAGGGCGCATCCGAGCTGGTGACCAGCCTGGTGCCGACGCCGAACCCATCCGTCTCGGCACCATCGTGCAGCAGTTCTTCGATACGGTACTCATCCAGGTCGCCACTGGCTAGTATCTGCGCGTCCTCGAGGCCGGCCTGGTCGAGCAAGTCCCGCACCTTCCGGCTGAGTTCGGCGATGTCCCCGCTGTCTATCCGCACGCCCTTCATGCCGGGCGCAAGCCGGATCGCCTTGCGGGCGCCCTCGATGACGTCGTAGGTGTCTATCAGCAGGATGGCCTGATCGCCGAAGCATTCGTAGTAGCCTGTGAACGCCTCCTCTTCGCTGTCGAAGGCCATGATGAAGCTGTGGGCCTCGGTGCCCGAGACGGGTATTCCCGTCTGGAATCCGGCCTCGACGTTGGAAGTGGCCACGCATCCGCCGATGAAGGCGGCCCGCGCAGCTAGCGTTCCTGCGTCCGGACCGTGGGCCCGGCGGGTGCCGAAGTCAACGACGGGCCGCTCTTTGCCGTCCGCTTGCGCTGCCTGGACGATACGCGCCGCCTTTGTGGCCACCAGGGTCTGGTAGTTGAGCATGGCCAGCAGGAACGTCTCGACGATCTGTGCCTCTATGATGGGGGCCTCCACGCGGAGGAGGGGCTCCTCCGGGAAGACGGGTGTTCCCTCTGCCACGGCTTCCAGCCGTCCCGTGAAGGCCAGTCCGCCCAAGAAGTCGAAGAACTCGTCGCCGATGCGGCCGAAGACCGGCAGTTGGCGCAGATAGTCGATCTGCTGACCGGAAAAGCGCAGGTCCTGCAGGTAGGAGACGACCTGCGCCAGGCCGGCGCAAACCATGTAGGAGCGGCTCGCCGGCAGATTGCGCACGAACAGCTCGAAGGCGGCACGGTCCGTCATCCCCAATTCGAAGTAGGCCGCCGCCATGGTCAGCTCGTACAGGTCCGTGCAGAGCGCGCGTCCCTGCTCCGTCAGATCCATGGTTCCCTCGGACCGACGCCTGGAGAAGCCCGGTGCCCTGCGGTTCATCAGTATACCCCATGCCTCCGCCCTTTCAATCC
>CAZSET010000368.1:0-3110 GCA_964605915.1 uncultured candidatus Brocadiaceae bacterium
TGACCAACGAACGGCGCCTGAGCGCGCTCGGCCCGGGCGGGCTGAACAGGAAGCGAGCCGGCTTCGAAGTGCGCGACGTGCACATTTCCCACTACGGTCGCATCTGCCCGATCGAGACGCCCGAAGGCACGAATATCGGCCTGATCACCTCCCTCGGCCTCTATGCCGGCGTGGACCCGTTCGGCTTCCTGGTCACCCCTTACCGCAAGGTCAAGAACGGCAAGGCGACCGACGAGATCCACTATCTGCGAGCGGACGAAGAGGAAAGCGCCTACATCGCACCGGCCGACCTGGACCTGGCGGCCCTCAAAAAGGGCGCCACCGTCGTGGTGCGCCACGGGGGCGACCTGGCAGAAGTGAAGGCAACGGACGTCCAGTACATCGACGTCTCGCCGCAGCAGATCGTCGGCGTCAGCGCGAGCTTAATCCCCTTCCTTGAGCACAGCGACGCCAACCGCGCGCTCATGGGCTCCAACATGCAGCGTCAGGCCGTGCCCCTGCTCAAGACGGAGCCGGCGCTCGTCGCAACCGGCACCGAGAGGGACGTGGCCCGGAACTCGGGCATGGTGGTGTTGGCCGAGAACGGCGGAACCGTCACCTACGTCGACAGCAGCATGATCTGCATCGACGACAAGGCGTACCGGCTGGAGAAGTTCCGCGGCCTGAACCAGAAGACCTGCCTGAACCAGCGGCCCGTGGTCAAGGGGGGAGACAAGGTCGCCGAGGGCGACGTGATCGCCGACGGTGCGGCCACCAGCGGCGGAGAACTGGCACTGGGAAAGAACGTCCTGGTCGCCTTTCTGCCCTGGGAGGGCTACAACTTCGAGGACGCCATCCTCATCAGCGAGGACCTGCTCAAGGAGGACGCCTACACGTCCGTCCACATCGAGGTCTTCGAAGCGGAGATCCGCGAGACCAAGCTGGGCAAGGAAGAGTTTACGCGCGATATCCCGAACGTCTCCGAGCAGCAGTTGCGAAACCTGGACGGAGACGGCGTCATCCGCGAAGGCACCTGGGTGGGAGCCAGCGACATCCTCGTGGGCAAAGTGGCTCCGAAGAGCCGCAGCGAGCTGACGCCCGAGGAGAAGCTCCTCTACGCCATCTTCGGAAAGGCCGGGGAGGACGTCCGTAACGACTCCCTGACTGTGCCCAGCGGCGTCGAAGGCGTCGTGGTCAGGACCCAGAAGTTCAGCCGACGTTCCTACCTGAGCGAAGAGGAGCAGGGAGAGCTGGACACGCGGATAGCCGAGATCTCCGCAGATTACGACAAGCAGATCGCGTCCGTCTTCCGCAAGGCGATGGCGGCCGTGGAAGAGGCCATCGGCCGGCCCCCCACCGATTCGCGCAGCGGCCGGACGTTCCAGATCCCCGAGCAAGTGTCGCCCGGGGAGGTGTCGGAGCTGGCTGAGGAGTTCGACCCGGCCGGGATGGACTTCGGAGGGGCCAGGATCAACGCCAGGGTCGCCAAGACTTACGCACCGTTCGAGGAGAGAATCCAGGAACTCAGGGACGAGTGCAACCGCCGGCTGATCGAGTACTCCAGCGGCGACGAACTGCCCAGCGGCGTTCTCGAGATGGTCAAGGCCTATGTGGCCACGAAGCGCAAGCTCTCGGTGGGCGACAAGATAGCGGGACGCCACGGCAACAAGGGCGTCATCGCCAAGATACTGCCCGTCGAGGATATGCCGTTCCTCCAGGACGGCACGCCCGTGGACATGGTGCTCAACCCCCTCGGCGTGCCGGGCCGCATGAATGTCGGCCAGATCCTCGAGACGCACCTGGGCTGGGCGGCACACGTGCTCGGCTTCCAGGCCGTAACCCCCATCTTTGAGGGCGCGAGAGAATATGAGATCGAGGAATGCCTGCGGGAAGCCGGCCTGCCCGAGGACGGAAAGACCGTGCTCTACGACGGCCGCACCGGAGAGGCGTTCGACCAGCGCGTCACCGTCGGCTACATGTACATCATGAAACTCGACCACTTGGTGGACGACAAAGTGCACGCGCGCGCGACCGGCCCTTACTCGCTGATCACCCAGCAGCCGCTCGGCGGCAAAGCCCGCTACGGAGGCCAGAGGTTCGGCGAGATGGAAGTCTGGGCGCTCGAAGCCTACGGAGCCGCCCACATCCTGCAGGAACTGCTGACCGTCAAGAGCGACGACATCGAGGGCCGGACCAAGATCTACGAGTCCATGGTCAAGGACGAGAACATCCTGGAGGCCGGCATACCTGTTGCCTTCGAGGTGCTCTGTAACGAGATCCGCGGACTGGGGCTGAACATCCGACTCGAGAAGGAAAGGCTCTAGCAGACGGATCGCAGCGGCGGGACCGGTGCCCCGCGGCCGGACGGCTCTGCGCCGGCGAGTTAACTCGACAGTAAAGACAACAACTGATCGGAGGCCGAAGGGAATGCTAGAGAGCGGCTACGACAGAATCAATGAGTACAGTGCAGTGCGCATCTCGCTTGCCTCCCCCGCCGACATCCGCAGCTGGTCCTACGGCGAGGTCACTGAGCCGGAGACGATCAACTACAGAACGTACCGCCCGGAGCGGGACGGCCTGTTCTGCGAGCGGATCTTCGGCCCGGAGAGGGACTGGGAGTGCAGCTGTGGGAAGTATCGCGGCATGAAGCACAAGGGGATCGTGTGCGACCGCTGCGGCGTCAAAGTAACACACAGCCGCGTGCGCCGCTCCCGGATGGGCCATATCACCCTGGCCGCCCCCGTCGTGCACATCTGGTTCTTCAAGAGCATGCCCTGCCGCCTGGGCAACCTGCTCGCGATGAAGAGCACCGACCTGCAGCGCATCATCTACTTCCAGAACTACGCCGTCACCGACCCGAAGGACACGCCCCTCGACTACAAGCAGTTGCTCAGCGAAGAGGAGTACATTCACGCCCGCAGCGAGTACGGCGAGCGCGCCTTCGAGGCCAAGATGGGGGCCGAAGCCATCCGCGACTTCCTGGAGGACCTGGACCTGGACACCCTGTGTGCAGAGCTGCGCGCCGAGCTGAAGGACTGCAGTTCCAAGCAACGGTACAAGAAGATCATCAAGCAGCTCACCGAGGCCGAAGCCCTCAGAGACAGCGTCAACCGCCCCGAGTGGATGGTCCA
>CAZSET010000369.1:0-3051 GCA_964605915.1 uncultured candidatus Brocadiaceae bacterium
GGTGCAGGAGATCAAGCCCGACGTCTTCTGGTGGCAGGGCACGTGGAGCCGGGGCATGCGCTACACGAACTACACAAACATCCGCCCGTTTCTGATGAGCTGGGCGTGGACCGACGAGCAGCCCGAGGCGAAGCGGAACTTGATCAACAGCTTCGCGGCCGTCGCCCTGTTCGACAAGGACTACGACGACCTCGGCATCGATCCGCTCATGAAGGCCGAGTATCCCACGGTCGACGCCGGCGCAACGCTGGAGCGCATGCTGGTGCTCTACAACGACGAGTTCAGCGACACCGCCGTCACCGTCGAGGTGCAGGTGCGCTCCGGCGACACCACGTACGCCACAGGCAAGCAGACGTTTGACGTGCCGCTGGGCGAGCACGTGGACATCCCCTGCACCTTCCAGGCGCCCTACGTCGGCGGCGCACAGATGAACGTGGTGCTGGCCACCTACAAGGGCGGCGCGAAGAAGTTCGAGGAGGCGAAGCGCTTCGAAGTGCGGGACACGGGCCAGCGGGGCGAGAGCCGGCAGGACGTCGCCTTCGGCGTGCCGGGCACCTGACCGGCAAGGGGAGCACCATGGACAGCGCTGAATCAAGCCGTCGGCCCGCAAACCTGGTCCGGATCTCCGTACCCGAGGACGCCGGGCCGGTTCTGCAGAACGTCGCGGCGCTTCTGGCGATGCAGATCGCGCGGCGCTGCGACGCGAAGGTCGCCCTGGCCGGCGACGCGCCGTTGAAGGTGCATCTGGCAGTCGAGCCCGGCACCGGCGCGGACGGCTTCCGCATCGCCGACGGGCCAAGAGGGACGGTCCGGATTAGCGGGGGCGACGAGCGCGGCGTGCTCTACGGCGCCGGCAGATTCCTGCGCACGTCCTCTTACCGGAGCGGGTTCACCCCGGGCACGTGGCGCGGCAAGTCGGCGCCGCACTGCCCGGTTCGCGCGATCTACCTGGCCACCCACTTCAGCAACTTCTACGAGGCCGCGCCGGCCGAGGAGGTCGAGCGCTACGTCGCGGAGCTTGCGCTGTGGGGATACAACACGATCCTGATCCACTTCCCGACCTGGCAGTTCGACGACATCGCCGACGCCGGGGCGCAAGGGTGGCTCGACCGCTTCACGGCGCTATTCGCCCGTGCGAAGCAACTCGGCCTGAGCGTCGGCCTGCTCCAGGCTCCGAACCAGGGCTACAAGACGACGCCGGCCGAGCTCCGGGGTGCAAAGGTGCCGGGGAGCCGAAGAGGCAACTTCGGCGTCAACCTGTGCGCGAGCAAACCGGAGGCCCGCCGCGCCCTGTTGCGCACGTACGAGGAGCTGCTGGACGAGTTCACGGACGTCGGTCTGGATTACTTCGCGCTCTGGCCCTACGACGAAGGCGGCTGCGCCTGCGAACGGTGCTGGCCGTGGGGAGCGCGTGGCTTCCTCAGCATCTCAAGGGAACTGGTCGGCCTGGCCCGGGCGAGATTCGACGGCTGCAAGACCATCCTCTCGACCTGGTGCTTCGAGAACGAGGACGATGCCAACCCGGACGGCGAATGGGCCGGCCTCGCGCGCGCCGTGGCCGAGGACAGAAGCTGGGTCGACTACGTCATGGCGGACGGCCACGGCGACTACTTCCCGAAGTACCTGCTCGAGGAAGGCGTCCCGGGCGGCCTGCCGCTGCTGAACTTCCCCGAGATCAGCATGTTCGGAATGACCCCCTGGGGCGGCTACGGAACCAACCCGGCGCCGGCCCATTTTCAGGCGCTCTGGAACCGCATCAAGCACACGGCGGCCGGAGGCGCGCCGTACTCCGAAGGCATCTATGAGGATTTGAACAAGGCCGTCTGGGCGCAGTTCTACTGGGAGCCCGAACGCCAGGCGGAGGACGCGGTGAAGGAGTATCTGGCCTACGAGTCCGCCCCCGAATGCGCGGAGGACTTGCTCCAGGTGGTGCGGATCCTCGAGAGCAACCATAGGCGCGATCACATAGGCCCAAGCGCAGCCGAAGCATTCGGCGTCGTGGAGAGCGTCGACGGGCGCCTCACGCCGCAGGCCCGCGAGAGCTGGCGATGGCGCGTGCTCTACCTGCGGGCATTGATCGACCGGAAGCTCTTCCGGAATGAGGGCAGACTCGAAGGCGAGCCCCTCAAGGAAGCCTTTGCGGAACTGACGCGGATCTACTACGCTGAGAACGCCGGCCCGATGCCGCTCAAACCGCCGGAGGCGAAGTAGCATTCCGTCGGCGGGCCCACTGTGGCCGGCACTTTAAGGAGGCGAACGATGGCCTACAGGTCCAGAGAGCGGGTCGCCCGCATCCTGTCCCATCAGGAAGCGGACCGCGTGCCTTTCGCCGGTGTCAGGTTGGGCGGCCTGCCGCTCCGGCAGTGGTTCGACGAGCTGGGGTTCGGCGAGGACGAACGGCAGTGCTTCACCGAGGGAGACTTTAAGTACCTCACCTTCGACCTGCCAGCGGAGAGGAGTCGGTTCGCGTCTTACCTGCCCGACATGCCCGAGGCGGCGCGCGTGACACCGTTCGGCGTGGGCGAGCTTCCGCTCAAGTCGGCAGACGGCTACGTGGCCGGCAAGAAGCTCTACTATCCGCTGGCGGGCGTCAACACCGTCGAGGAGCTCGAGCGGTTCCCCTTTCCGGACGTGGCGGCGGCAGAATGCCACGCGCACCTGGATGACGCCGTCCCCGAGGCCAAGAGGGACGAGTTCACGGTCATTGGCCAGATGTCGCAGACGGTGCTGGAGACGGCGTACAGCATGCGTGGGATAGACCGGCTGTTCCTGGACTTCTACGAGCGCCCGGAATACGTGCGGGCGCTGTTCGAGGCCCTTACGGAACGCAGGTGCTTCCAGGCGCGCCGATTCGCGCAGGCCGGCGTGGACGTGCTGCGCATCGGCGACGACATCGCCACGCAGAGCGGGCTGATCCTGGGCCCGCAGACCTACCGCGAATGGCTCAAGCCCTATCACGCGCGCGTCGTCGCCGCCGCTCGCCAAGTCAACCCGGACCTCCAGGTACTCTATCACAGCGACGGCGCCCTTACCGCCCTGCTGCCCGACCTA
>CAZSET010000370.1:0-3019 GCA_964605915.1 uncultured candidatus Brocadiaceae bacterium
CATCCGGCCGGAAGCGCAACGCGGCTCACGCGGCATTCTGTTAGAGGCTCTAAGGTAGAAACGTGTGTATGAGTCTCTTGCCGGTTCTACCTCTCTGTCCACAACCAGATCCTCACGCCCGCCAATTCGCACCTCAAGCCCCCTCGTCCCCGAATGCACCGCCGCGGCGGCGTCGGTCACCGCAATCACCTCGGCCCCGTCCTTGTCGTTCTTGTTCCACGCACTCACATCTCCGCCTTCGAATCCCTCCGCAAACACCTGGGTCCGGCACGTGGATGCCCAGCACGTGACTGCGACAACGATGACTGCAAGACCGCCCCAAGACAGACGCATGTTCGTATCCCTAACTGTAGCGCTACTTGCCGCTTCTGCCCTGTCCGGTTCGGGTTTCGCTTGCTTCGCTTGCCCAGCCGGGCGGCACTTGTCTTCATCCGCGGCCTCAAATTGCCAGACCGCGAATCTAGCAGTCGCCCGTGGTCTTGGCAAGGAGAATGCTGGGCGAAGCGGGCCTGGGCTGGCTGACCCGGGCACGGAGAAGGACTGGTCACGTATCGTCAGCCCTCGCCCGGAGGGCGTTGCCGCCGCGGCTGCGACCACTCGGTCCAATGCCCAAGACGGCATCCTGACAATCGTCAACGTCAGCGACCACTACGAAGGCAGCGCACCGTTGACCATCGAGAGATTCCTGGATGAGCTGCGGGGGGACAGGCCAGGGGAGCGATGCGGCTGATGAAGATGGCGGGCGTATCGGCCGCTGCAGACCATATCCCTGCTTGCTGACGCCGTGGCGGGCGGATTACGCGCAGGACTACAACACGAAGCCGACGTTCCGTCAGGCGAGCTTCGCGTTGGTGGGGGTCCTGGCGAACACGGGCGTCGCTCGGGAATGGGGTGCTTCTTGCGAACATGGAGGAGCCGCCGCCGGAAGGGGCTGCAAGGCCGTCGCGTCGGCTGACAGGGCTGGATCTCGACGAGCCCCCGGCCCTGGACGATCCGTATCGCTACTATCGCTGGTGATGCTGGGCTCCCGATGACGGCAATCTGGGTCAACTGTTGAATGGGGGCAGGGGTTTGCGTAGACTTCACCGCAGGTGCTGACATGTTGCGGAGTCGATGCCGGGACCAGCGATGGTGTCCGGAGGATCGGGCGTTTACGTCGAGCCGGGGAGATGCTGTCATGAATCGGGAGTCAACGAAGTGCGGTCTGGCCATGTATCTGGTCGTAGCTCTTGCCTGCAGCATGGTGGGTGAAGCGGCCGCGCAGGTCGCTGCGCTGCCGGAGGGACAAGCGATGGGGAACCGTGAAGGGGCAGAGCGCGAGGCGACCCCGACGCGCGAGCGGATCTCGATGGCCGGGCTCTGGCGGTGGCAGCCAGCCGGGGAAGCGATGGACAACGTGCCGACCGACGGCTGGGGCTACGTCCGTGTCCCGGGCCCGTGGCCGGGAGCGCGCCGTAGGGGCGAGTCGGAGTCGTTCTACCCGAATCCGGCCTGGGACGCAGGCCTGCTCCGGGACGTTATGGCCGCGTGGTATCAGGTTGAGGTGGCCGTTCCTGCCGAATGGGCCGGCCGGCGCGTGGCGCTCACCACGGAGTTCCTGAACTCCTTCGCTACGGTCTACGTAGACGACCAGAAGGTGGCAGACATGCGGTTCCCCGCTGGCGAGGTGGACCTCACCGCGCAGTGCCCTCCTGGCGAGAAGCACGTCCTGAGCATGCTCGTCCTGGCGTTGCCGCTCCGCGCGGTCATGATGTCTTTCACCGACACTGCTGGCTTTAGGCAGGTCCGGGGGCAAGTGGGCCGGCGCGGCCTCTGCGGCGACGTCTGCCTGGAGGGAACGCCTCGGGGCGCCCGCATCAGCCGCGTGCGAGTGGAGCCATCGGTACGCAAGTGGCAGATCACGTTCCATACCGCCCTCGATGGCGTGGACCCGGAGGGGACCTACGTCCTCCGGGCGCAGGTCAGGGATGGAGGCGAGACGGTCAAGGTGTTCACGAGCGATCCCTTCGCCGGCAGGGCGGTCGCAGACGGGCGCATCGCCGTCAGCAAGAACTGGCGCCCGGACAAGCTCTGGGACATACACACGCCCCAGAACCAGTATGACATGACGCTCTCGCTATTGGACGGAAACGGCAATGTGCTGGACCAAGCGCTGCCGGAGCGATTCGGATTCCGGGAGTTCTGGATCGACGGGCGGGACTTCTACCTGAACGGCACGCGGGTCTTCCTCTCCTTCACGCGCGGCCAGCCGGGCTGGGACTACGAAGGCGCGCGCGAGAGGCTGGAGGAGCGCAAGCGCGCTGGCATCAACTTCGTCGCGTGCGGCGGCTTCGGATGCGCGCCGGGCGACCACGTGAGCTTCGAAGGGGCCCTCCGAGCCGCCGACGACGTGGGCACGCTTGTGGCGCTGACGCAGCCGCACTTCAGGCAGTACGAGTGGGACGCGCCCGACGCAGAGAAGACGAACGGCTACGCCGAGCACGCGGAGTTCTACACGCGTGTGGCAGGCAACCACCCGTCCGTCGTCTTCTACGCGACCAGCCACAACGCGGCCGGGTATGTGGGCGGCATGAATCCGGACCTGATCGACGGAATTCACAATCCACGCGAGGGCGGCTCCGTCAGGAACGCCTCAAACGCCCTGTGTGCGGAGGCAATCGTCAGGCGCCTGGACGATAGCCGCATCCTCTACCACCATGCGGCCGGGAACCTCGGCGCGATGCACACCAACAACTTCTACGCCAACTTCGCCCCGATCCAGGAGATGGACGACTGGTTCGAGCACTGGGCGACGGTCGGCGTTAAGCCCCTGCACCTGAACGAGTACGGCGTGCCGTATCCGTGGGACTGGGGCATGTACCGCGGATGGTACAAGGGGACGCGGGTATTCGGCAGCGCCGTGGTGCCGTGGGAGTTCTGCCTGGCGGAGTGGAACGCGCAGTTCTACGGTCCCTCGGCCTACAAGATCAGCGAACAGGAAGCGCAAAACCTGCGCTGGGAGGCCCAGAAGTTCCGCGAC
>CAZSET010000371.1:0-3004 GCA_964605915.1 uncultured candidatus Brocadiaceae bacterium
GCTGTCGGGCTCCGGCGCAACGTCGCCCGAAGCGCTGGCGCGCCCTACGGCCCTTTGGCCGGTCCTCTTGTTCAACCTAAAGAAGCCCATGCGCTCTTGCAGTTCACGTTTTGCGCTGGCCCCCTGGCCTCACGTCTTCTCTAACAAGTACTCCGTTCTCTAGGTTTCCACAGTAGTCGGTTCATCCGATTTCGCCTTCAAGACCCTACACCGCGACGGAGCAAACGATGAAGACAGCAGGTATTGCAGCGGCCCTCATTGTGCTATGCGCTTCGGCGGCCGGGATATGGGCGCAGGGCCGGCCGGGCAAGACGGCCGGCAACGGCTTTCTGGAAGCCGTCTGGCCCGGCGTGAGCCGCTCCGACACGGAGGTGACCCTGTCGTCGAAGCTGGACGAGAACATCGTCCGCGTGGCCGTCGAGGAGGGGCAACTGGTCAAGAAGGACGACGTGCTGATCGAGTTCGACGCCCGCCTTCTCAACGAAAGGATCGGCATCGCGGAGATCGAGACCGACTTCGCCTCACGGCTCGAAGCGGCAAGGGTCCGGTACGAGTACCTGGCAGAGGAGTACAACAAGAGCGCCAGCCTGCTGGACGGCGGAGGCGTCACGGAGTCGGAGCTCAACAAGGCGCGTTTCGAAATGGACATGGCGAAGCTGGATCGGGAAGAGCTTACGAGGTCCCAGAAGCTGGCCGAACAGAACCTGACGTTCTACGAGACGCAGGCCAAGGATTACGTCATACTCTCGCCCATCGACGGCGCCGTCTCTCAGGTCTGGGTCGAGGAGGCCGAGATGGCCAGCCAGGGCCAGCAGCTCGTCGAGATCATAGACCCCAACGTCATTGAGGTGCGCGTGCATCTGCCTGAGCAGTACGTCAAGGACGTCCTTTGTGGGCAGGGGGCCATGGTCAAGTTCCCGGCGGCGGGCGACAGGGAGTTTCCCGGCACAATCCACGTCGTTTCCCCATACGTTGACAGCAGCAGCGGCATGTTCACGGTGGAAATCCTGGTGGAGCCGGGCATAGACGCGGTGAAGCCCGGCATGGGCTGCGAAGTGCGGTTCCTGCCGTGCGAGCAAGCCTGACCCCTTTTGCGGTCCGGCGATTCGCGCAATCCATGTAGACAGGCGTGACAAAATGGCGATAGCCGAGCAGCAGCCGCCTCCCATTCGCAATGACCTGGAGATCGTCCCCCAGTACTACCGGGGTGAGCTGTGTTACGTGGCCAAGGATCCCGTCACGCTCCGCTACTATCGGCTCCGTGAGGCTGAGTACGTCGTGCTGGAGTGCTTCCGCCAGGGGATGAAAGCCGAGCAGATCCAGCGCGAAGTCAAGAAGAAGACGGGCTACGAAGTGTCGGCCGTGGAGGTGTTCAAGTTCGCCAATCAGCTTCGCGGGTCGGACCTGCTCAAGAGCAAAGGCATGGAGGACGTGGGGCGCCTGGCGAGGAACCGCGATCGCGTCAAGAAAGCCAGGTTCAAGCAGTTCATCTCGAACTACCTCTTCGTCACCATCCCCCTGTGGGACCCCGACCGGGTGCTGAACAAGCTGCTGCCCCTCTTCCGCTTCTTCCTTAAGCCCTTGTTCGTGGTGTTGGCGTTCCTGGTGACGGGCGCCGCATTCTACGTCGTGGTGAGCAACTTCGGCGTCCTGGTGGCCGACGCCTTCTCCCTTCTCAGCGGGTGGAACCTGCTGATCCTGAGCGCCGTGATCTTCAGCGTGAAGTTCTTCCACGAGATGGGCCACGCGCTTACGTGCAAGCACTACGGGGGTGAGGTGCATGCTATCGGCCCCGCCTTCCTCGTGTTCCAGCCCTGCATGTTCACGGACGCCAGCGATGCCTGGCTCTTTCCCCGGACGTGGGACCGCATCATGGTCTCCTCCGCCGGCATCATCTCGGAGATCCTGCTGGCGTCCGTGGCGGCGCTGGTGTGGATCTCGTCCGACCCCGGGATTCTCAAGCAGGTGGCCTACACCACCATGATGGCGTGCAGCATTCACACCATCCTGTTCAACGCCAACCCGCTCTTGCGGTTCGACGGTTACTACGTGTTGACGGATCTGGTGGAGATACCCAACCTGCGTCTGGTGACCTCCAAATACCTGAACTTCCTGTTCGACCGATACGTGCTGGGCCTCAACGCGACGGAGCCCTTCGTGCAGCCTGGCGAGCGGACGATTCTCCTGGTCTACGGCATAGCCCGGTTCCTCTTCAGGTTGCTGATCGTCCTGTCTATCGGGCTTTTCCTTTACAGCATCTTCGAGCCCCTCGGCATTTTCATGTGGCTCACCTCGCTATACGGTATGGTTGTGATGCCGATGTGGAAGCGCGGAAAAGAGCTGGCCCGCCAGTACAGCGCCGGCGGGGTGCGCATCCGCTACTTGCTGGTGGTCGCCGCGGTGATCGCCGTGCTGGGGGCTCTGTGGTTTGTGCCGACCGACTACACCATCCAGGCGCCTTGCGTGGTGGCGGCGCCCGAGATGGCCGTCGTGAGGACGAGTGTGCAAGGGACGATCGACGAGATCCTCGTCTCCCAGGGGCAACGCGTCTCGGCCGGGGAACCGCTCGCCCGGATGAGCAACCCGGCGCTGACGCAAGGCATCAGCAGGATCAAGGCCCTCATCGAGGAAACCGACGCGCGCATCAGAGGTGCCCTCGCCCTGGACGCGGCCAGCTACCAGATGCAACTGCGGCAGAAGAAGAAGCTCGTCGAGGAGTTGAAAGAGCTGGAGGAGAAGGCCGAGAGGCTGGTGGTTCGCGCCCCCTGGGAGGGAACGGTCGTCGACCTTCATGCACTTGAGGTGCGGGCCGCCAGGCCCCAGCACGGCTTCGTGCAATTCCCCGACCCGGACGACGTGGCCGACCTGAGCCACTTTGAGGGCATGACTGTCCCGGCCGGGACGGGCATCCTGGGCGTGGCCGCGCCCGGCGGCATCCGGTTCGAGACGTTTGTCTACGAACACGACATCTCGTCCCTCTCGCCCGGTGACGAGATGGTCTGCA
>CAZSET010000372.1:0-2989 GCA_964605915.1 uncultured candidatus Brocadiaceae bacterium
ATCGGCAATGATCATCTTCGCCGACGGCAGCGATCTGCTCGAGTACCTCGCCGAGACGTCGGACCCCATGATCGTGGCGGACGATCGGGACAAGAGCCGGCAGAACCTGGCCCGGTGGATGGCCCGTCACTGCCAGGCCCGGGACTGCGACGCGGTCGTGGTCTTCGACGATCAGCGGCCGAATGAGGTGCTGCCGCCCACGGAGTACTTCGGCCGGACAGTCGTGATCAACGTGCCGCACGGCGGGAACGCGTTTACCGAGATCGCCGGCCCCGCTAACCGCAGGGCGGTCGAGGAGAGGACGCTCGTGGTTACGGCCGAGCCCCGGCTGATTGAGGCGCTCCGGAGGGGCAAGGCCACGGTCCAGCGCCCGGCCGAGTTCATGCAGAGCGCCAGGAAGCTCATGCGCGTCGATGACGAAGACAGCGCACACGAGCCCGACGAGAAATTCACGGGGCTGACCGACCAGGAAGTGGACTTCTGGGTCGAGTACGTCAGCGACGAGGACTGAGGGGTCTCCGCCGCCGGGACCGCCAAGGCCGATGGACAAGGTAATCAGGTACTCGCTGGCGCTGGCCGTCGCGGGGTTCTTCGCCCTCATGTGGGGACTGCTGCTGCGCGCCCACCTGCCCGTGGCGCCTTCGGCCCGCTTCCAGCCGTTCTACGACAACTTGCTGGCCCCCGGCCAGACAGAACGGACCAGCAAGTGGGGCGTCTACTTCGGCGACCGCCGCATCGGGGAGGCCGAAACAAAGATATGGGAAGATGAGAGCGGCATGATCTCGGTGCGGACCAACACGGAGATTCGCCTTACGAAGGCGGCCGCGGTCGTGCTGGGCCTGACGGGAACGCTGGACGTCGAGTTTCTGGCCCGCATATCGCCGCTGCGGGGCCTGCAGTCTTTCGACGTGGAGTCCAAGCTCCTCAATGTCCAGGTAATGGGCACAGTCGCCGGAGGCAGCATGCTGGTGACCGGCCGTTTCGGCGAAGACGACCTGAAGGCCAACATCCCTTACGAAGAGGGCAGGCTGCTGAGTGAGGTCCTCTCCCCACTGACGGCTCTGCCTCCTCTGGACGAAGACCTTGTCGGGCAGGACTGGACGGTGGACATGATTAATCCCATCGCCGGCACGGTGGAGCAGGTTACCGTCACTGTCGTTGGCTTCAAGGAAGCAACGCTGGCCGAAGGGCCGGCCAGAGTGTTCCGGCTGCTGTTCGCCACGCGCAGCACACGCTGGGTCTGCTGGGTGACCGAGGAGGGGGAAGTGCTCATACAGGGCACGCCATTCGGCCTGAGCCTGCAGCGCGAGGACATCCCGGCCGCGGCGATCCAAGAGCTGAGGAGGGATCCCGCGCGGGACCGCTAGAGATGGGGCACTCGGCCCCGGCTCGGCCTGAGCTTGAACTCGACTGGACGCCCGCTATAATGGCGCGCCGGTTGGCGAAGGAGTCGCTCGCGCCATCTTTCTCAAGCGATTCACGGAAGGGAGACGGAGATGTCGCAGATATCCCTGGCGCTGCAGCTTTACACCGTGCGTGATCACCTGGCGAAGGACTACGTCCGCACGCTCAGGAAGGTGAAAGAGATCGGCTACGATTTCGTCGAGCTCGCGGGGGCCCCGCCCTTCGAGACGCCCCAGACAAAGGCCCATCTCGAGGACATCGGGCTCAGCCCCGCGGGCATCCACATCGGCCTGAACGAACTGGAGAGCAGGCTCGACCACTGGATCGAGTACTGTAAGACGCTGGGCATGGAGAACCTGGTGTGCCCGTATCTGCCCGCGGACCGGCGGGAGACTCGCGAGGACTGGCTGGCGGTCGCCGGACTTCTGGACGAGATGGGCGCCCGGTGCCGGGATCAGGGGATCCGCCTGTCCTACCACAACCACAGCTTCGAGTTCGTGAAGTTCGACGGCCAGTACGCCCTGGACATGCTCTTGCAGACCGCGTCGGCTGAGAACGTGTGCGCCGAGATCGACACCTACTGGATCCAGCACGGCGGGGCTGACCCGGTCGACTACGTGCGCAAGTACGCCGGCCGGATCCCCATCCTCCACATCAAGGACATGGCCGACGACGAGAAGCGGTCGTTCGCGGAGATAGGCAACGGCATCCTCGATTGGCCTGCCATTCACCAGGCCGCGCTGGAGGCCGGCGTCCAGTACTACGCCGTCGAGCAGGACGTCTGCCCCGGAGATTCGCTGGACAGCGCGCGCATGAGTTGCGAGTTCGCGACGAAGCTCATCGGCGGGTAAACGGGGCTCGGCCCCTCTACCGGACGGTGAAGGTCTGGTACGCGTGACGGCACGGTAGCCCGGGCGCTATTTGGAGTTCGCCCTCCGCCGGCAGACAGACGCCGGACCAGATGGTGCCCCACGGCGCTCCGTCTTCGTGACCGTGGTCCCCGGTGCAGATCGGCGCCTCATGGTCTTCGAGGATGCGACGGACGTCCTCCTTGGACACGTTAGGGAGGGACGCTCGGAGCATTTCCGTTGCGCGTTGAACCCGCCGCCTTCCGCGCTCGGCGACGTCGGCTGCTTCGCCTCCCTTCAGCACGTCGGGAAGGGCGAACGCCGCGCGGTCGTCGGGGTCCGTTGAGAGGGGTTCGCCCCCCTGAACCACGTTGGCCGCCACGACGAAGCCCCCCTCCGGGGATCGCACCCGCACCTCCCGGGGCGTCGCTTCCACGACGGCGGCGGCGCCCGCTGCGTCAGCGAACAGGTAGCTCATCGGACGCAGGTGGCGGACGCCCGCGCACGCCTCGACGGCCTCCTCCACGGTGACGCACCATTCGGAAATCATGTCGACCAGGATGCTCCACTGTACGCCCGGAGCCAGTTCCCCGTCCCGCGCGACGGGCAGGGAGGCAATGGCAACGTATAGCCCCGTCTCGTTGACGCTGTCGGGACAGCCCGCCCAGTGGTGCGTGTAGCCCACGCGTTCCAGACTCGCGCTCGGGCGATACCGCTGAAGCTCACACCAGCGGTGG
>CAZSET010000373.1:0-2983 GCA_964605915.1 uncultured candidatus Brocadiaceae bacterium
TGTTGTGTGCCCCCAGAACCCAGTCAAAGCGGAGTACCGTTTCCTTGCGAGAGGTACGTTCCGCTACCGCGGCCGCGGCGACGTCCTCCAAGGAAACCGACACCAACATCATCGTGCAGTGACCGTCCTCCGAGCGTATCGGCCTGCTGTTGAGAGGTATATAGTTGTCAGCACGGCCGTAGTTGGGCTCGCAGGCCGAGTCAGGCATGGCCGCCCTTGTGTCCTTCTGCTGTGCTCGCAGCGCAAGCTTACTTCCTGGCTGGATCACAGTCCCGCTCTCGAGCAGAACGTGCCGGACCCGCACCTCAAGTGTCACCGCAAACGCCGTCCCACGGCCCACGTTCCAGATGTCCCAAGAGGTAAATAGCCTGCTGCCCGAGCTCTCCATCGTGACCCGAGGCCGCAACGCTGGTCGCTGGCGCGTGCCGAACGCGTCCTCCAGTTCCGCATGGGTCATGATGCGCGTCGAGTCGGCGTACCGACGCCAGTAATGGTCCTTGACGCCTTGCCTCTTGCCCCACTTTGCCCGGTGCGGCGCGTACTCGCTCTCCGGAACGAAGGTAACTACGAGTCCATCTCTCTGGTCGAGGTCCTGCATAGGGATAGGCAGGTTCTGAAAGTCGGCTGGACGCTCCGTAGCTTCCTTTCCCTTCGCATCCAGAGACTGTGCGAAGGCCCTGCAATCTGGAACACCTAGCAGTTGCGGCTGGCTATCCTGGAAATCCTTCCACTCGACACCCCACACGAGCAGGCCACCCGCCGAGTTAGCGAACCCGCACGTCTGCTTCGAGAATGCGTTGTAGTCATTCTCATCAGGGACTTGGGACTTTGTGCTGACCTGCTTGCATTCCAAGTGCAGCCGCTCTGGTGCGGGGGGCGTCTCTAGGAGCTTCCGGATCAGGTCGGCGCGTTCGTCGTCCGTCCGTGCCCTCTTCAGTCCGCCGAACTTCGCTTCCGGCCAACTGACTATGTCTGTCATTGATCCTCCCCCCGCGACTCCTGCTCTGATCTGCTTGTGGGACCGCGCTGGCGCCACGTGTCTGTCTTGGCCCCGTTCCGTAGCGAGAAGATAGCCGCCCCCGTCAGAACGCCAACAAGGACCCACTGGATCGCCAGTCGCTCTGTATCGACTCTCATCCCTGCGCGTGTCTTGATCCGACCTCGGGGGGTTTGTCGCAACCAGGTCGGTGGAGCAGCCAGGAACGCGTACCCAAGGGGCGTCTCCTCAAGGCACCACGGCGGGACGATCCCCATGACGACGAACAACCCTACGCCGAACCAGAGCGCTATCTTCTGCTTCTTGTTCATTACCCCGTTCTCGCCTTTGGATTCCTTCGCCTGACGCCCTGGGCAGGATTATACGGCTTCGCGGCGCCTTGTCCAGCGATTCCCTGACGCCCCAGGCGTTCGCCCCGCACAAAGCGAATTGGCAAGTGCTCGATCTCCAACACGGCCCCCGGGGGTTCTTCTTGACTGTGCCGTGACGTTGCGCGGACAATGAGCGTGTGGATTGCTCCGGAGGACATTCCAGCGGCGAAGTGATCCTCGTCAGCGCGTGCTTGCTGGGCCTGCCGACGCGCTATGACGGCGGCCATTGCCGAAGCGCAGAGGTCGTCGCCCTGGCCGACCGACATTGCCTGGTGCCCGTCTGCCCCGAGCAGCTCGGCGGCCTGAGCACACCGCGTGCGGCCTCGGAGATAGAAGACGGCGACGGATCGGACGTGTTGGACGGCCGGGCCCGCGTACTGAGCACTGAGGGCACGGACGTCACCGATAACTTCGTTCGTGGCGCGCGGGCCGCCGCGGAGATTGCGGAGACGTGCGGCGCCACCCGGGCCATCCTCAAGGAGGGCAGCCCGTCCTGCGGCGTGACGCGAATCGTGCGGGCCGAGCAGGATGTCGCGGGCGAAGGCGTGGCTGCTGCCCTGCTGCGTCGAAAGGGACTGAGAGTTGACGGAATCGCCTGAGGACACGGACCGTCCGGCTGAGATGCTTCCGGCTGAGATAGGGCGGCCGGGGCCTATCCGACGGATGTACCTGTGGACGATCGGCTGGGCGGAGACGCCGTATGCGGGCTGGGCGCTCTTCGTATTGGCTTTCGCCGAGGCCTCGTTCTTCCCTATCCCGCCGGACGTCCTGCTCATCGCCATGGCCCTGGGTGCGCCGAGGAAGTCCCTGCGCTATGCCGGCATCTGCCTGGCCGGCTCGGTCATGGGGGGGTGTCTCGGCTACGGCATCGGCATGTTCCTGTTCGAGGCGGTCGGACGGCCCATCGTGTCGTTCTACCACTACGCCGACCCGTTTGAGGAACTGTGCGTGCGTTTTGCGGAGCACGGGTTCTTCTACATCTTCGTCGCCGCCCTGACGCCCATACCCTACAAGGTCTTCACCATCGCCGCCGGGGTTTCCCACTCGCACGTGCCGCTTGGTGTGCTTGTGGCTGCGTCGGTGGTCGGTCGAGGGCTGCGGTTCTTCGCCGTCGGCGTGCTATTCAGGCTGTTTGGCGCGCCGGTGAAGCGCTTCATCGACCGGTATTTCAACCTTCTGACCGTGCTGTTCGTTATCCTGTTGGTGCTGGGGCTGCTTTGTGTTAGGATTCTCGTCGGACGCGGATGAACGCACGTGACAGCCTGACGACGGGAGGCCCGCGATGATCTCCGAACAGGGCCGGCAGAAGCTGCTGGACCTTGCCCGGGCCACGGTCGAGGCCGCCATCACCGGCGGGCCCAAACCGAAGGCGGACATACAGGACACCGAGCTGAATCAGCCTCAAGGGGCGTTCGTCACGCTCAAGACCAACGGCAACCTGAGGGGCTGCATCGGTCGGTTCATCGCGCAGGAGCCCCTTTGGCAGGTGGTGCAGCAGATGGCCGTTGCGGCTGCCACGCAGGACCCCCGCTTCTATGGCAGGCAGCTCAAGCCCCAGGAGTTCTCCGAGCTCACCGTGGAGATCTCCGTGCTCTCCCCCCTTAAGCGGGTGAAG
>CAZSET010000374.1:0-2969 GCA_964605915.1 uncultured candidatus Brocadiaceae bacterium
CGGGCATGCCACCTCGCTGCTTGCCGACGTGGATGAAGCCGATGGGCAATCCGAACGCGTAGAAGACGGGCCACCACAGCAGGATGAAGTACACGACCCGCTGGCTGCCGGGCGCGCCAAGCACGGCGTGCGCTACGCCGAGGCCGATCCAGCCGTAGTTGCCGAAGGTGATGCAGGCATGCACGGCGGCCCGGCTGGCCGGTTTCTTGAACAGGCTGGCGGCCGCCCAGCCGACGGCGAACAGCACGGCCGTCATCGCGACGAACGCCCCGATCATCGGTCCGATGGCCGCGATGCTCTCGGGCCTGGCTTGGTAGACCGAGAAGAAAACGAAAAGGGGCACGGTAAACCGCACGACGAACTTGCGCAGCAGCGCCCCCTCCTCGTCCTTGAACAGGCCGATCCAGCGCAAGACCAGGCCCAACCCGATCGGAAGCAACGCCAGAATGACCTTGCGCGTGATCTCCATCCCCTACCCCGTCAGAGCGGCCTCAATCTCGGCCCTGGGCACGCGGTTGATCACCAGAGGCTGGGAACCGTCGGCCTGCGACTGCTGCCACGTGACAAGGTAGCGGTGCGCCGCCCCGAAGACGGAGACGTACCGGCTGCATCCCGTCCCGTGCGGCGAGACGAACAGCGGACCGTCCACCGACAGCCGCACGAGTTGCGGGAATTCGGCGTCTCGCCCAGCGGCAAGCCCGCCGATCTCCTCGCACGAGTAGCCGCGGGGCCGGCCGCCCGCGCTGTGATCGTGGAAGCATTCCGCACCGTCGTAGAAGTAGAGCGAGACCGGCGGCCCGTGCGCCAGAACGCCCACACGCGGCAGTGCCAGGCGGGCCGTCACCCGGCAGGCCGCCACGTCCCACACAGGGCCGCGTGGCAGCAAGGGCCCGTGGCTCCGTCTCACCGAACCGTCCGGCAGCACCTCCGCCAGGGCTGCGCTGCTGCTCGTCCAACTGAACGGATGCACGCAATAGACCATGAAGCAGCGCTGGCCACGGGCCTCCGCAGGCCCGCCGAGTTCGAACACGACCGGATCTTTGACGTGGAGCGAAGCCGGCTCCTGCGAGCAGAGCAGCGGCTTCGCCTTCGCGCGGGCCAGGCGGTCCACCGAAGGGACGCGCAGCACGTCGATGCTCCAGACGCCGGTGCCCGGCTTCTGGAACTCCCTGAGAGCGTCAGGGTAGGCCTGCCGCTTCTCGCTGGAGACGTAGAGCTCCAGGCCCGCCTGGGTCCGACGCAGACAGGAGCCCTCAATGGACAGCACTTCCTCCCCCTCCGGGGCGACATCCTGCTTCGAGAGCGACAGGACGTGCTCGAAGGTCTCGCCCTCGTCAGTCGACCGGAAGATGGCGAGTTCGAAGCCGCGTACGCCGGCCCTGAGCCCGAGCCGCGAATCGCCGCCGTTCCGGTAGCGCCCGCACAGCAGCAAGGTGCCGTCGCCATCGCGGCAGATGTTGCCGCCGCCGAACCAGAAGCCCGGCTCGGCCGCCCGGGGCGGTACCAGCACCCGGGCCGCCTCCTGGCAGACCAGGCGACGCCCCACTTCGATCAACCGGTCGGCATGGTCTAACGGACACATGTCGCTCACCGTTGGGGAGTCAATAGGAAAGGGCTCGCCGCGCGATCACTCCAGGCCAAGCTCCCTGGCGGGCGGCAGGTACTCGATGTGCGCCTCCCCCTGGAGGCGCTCCAGGTACTTGTCTCGGGCCGCGACACGCTTCTCTCGCGTGAGCGTAGCTTTGATGTGCGCCTGGGCCTCCTGGAAAGTGAGTTGCCGGGCGGGGGAGACCTCCTCCAGCATGGCAATGGAGAATCCGGCGGCGACGGCGCGCACGTCCGAGACCTGCCCGGGCTCCAGCCCCTCGACCACCGGCGGCACCCAGTCCGGCAGATCATCGGGCACCACGACCTCGCGCAGCCCTCCCGGATGCTCGTCACGGTCGGCGGAGTATCGCTCGGCGGCCTCGGCGAAGTCCAGCCCATTACGGATACTGCGCAGGAGATCCTGTGCCTCGTCGCGGAGCGCCGCCTCCTCCACGCCGTCCACGGTCGGCAAGAAGATCTGGCGATACCGGATCGTGCGAGGAGCGGTCAGCTCCCCGCGCTGCGCGTCGTAGTAGCCGCGCACCTCGGCGGGCGAGACCTGAACGTGCAAGAACACGTTGTCCCAGAGCAGCTTGTTGGCCAGGACGTTGTCGATCTGAAGCTGCTTGTACTGCTTGACGGTCAGGCCCAGTTCAGCCAGCATTCGCCTGGCCTTGACCAGAGAGCCGACCTGCTCCTGAAACTTCCTGAACTCCTTCTCGGCGAACTCGTCCAGAACCTGGCTGGTCGATTCGCCCCCGAGGTACTCCTCTCGGGCGAGTTCGCACAGAAGATGCTTACGGATCACGGCCTCCAGCGCTTCCTTCCGGCGGCGCCTCTCAAGCTCCGCGCGCATCTCGGGGGGCATCGCCTCGGGTTGGACGGCAGCCTGGGCGGCCGGCCGCGTCATCCGCAGGTGACGCTCGAGGGCCTCGGCCGTAATCGCGTGCCCGTTGACCCGTGCGTAGACCTCGGACTCATCCTCCGCCGGTGCGGCCAGCAAAAGGCCGCCGAAGGCCGTCCACGCCACGATCGCTGCCACCTTGATCTTCATGCCCGCACGTCGCTCCGCAAGAACGCGATCCGACATTCTAACCGCATCGGAACCGGCCGGCCAATGACGGGCAGATGCAGAAGGAGGTCCTGCCCGGCCATCAGATGTAGAAGACGGGGTTGTTGGGAGATCCCGTGATGGTATCGATGATGGCCCAGGTGCCGCCTGCCAGGAAGTAGCCCATGACCATACCGATGAAGAACCGCCGCGCCGGGCGGAACATGGCCTGCCCCCCGATCTTGAGCAGAAGCACCTTCACCAGCCAGGCCAGGAACACGGATACCCAGAAGTAGTAGACCATGTGGCTGGAGCAGATCAGGAGCCCCAC
>CAZSET010000375.1:0-2953 GCA_964605915.1 uncultured candidatus Brocadiaceae bacterium
CCATGCGCGTGCTCTACATCGACATCGACTGCCTGCGGCCCGATCACCTGGGATGCTATGGCTACCGCCGAGAGACGTCGCCCAACATCGACAGGCTCGCAGCGGACTCCCTCCTGTTTGCCAACTGCCACACGTCCGACGCCCCCTGCCTGCCGAGCCGGGCGGCGCTTTTCAGCGGGCGGTTCGGCATCAACAACGGCGTGACCTGCCACGATGGGCCGGCCTCGCAGTTGCGCTACGCCGGCATCGGCCATAGCCACCACCGCGAGGGCCGCATGCTCATGCGCGTCTTCCAGGACGAAGGCTGGAACACCGTGAGCTTCAGCGGCTTTGCCCAGAGGCACGTCGCCTGGTGGTACGTCGCCGGCTTCACGGAGCATCACGGCAGCAAGCTGCCGGGAGGCAGCGAGCACGCGCACCAGGTGAACGACCTGGTGCTGGACTGGCTGCGAGAGCACGGCCGCGAGGACAACTGGTTTCTGCACGCCCACTACTGGGACGTCCACACGCCGTACGAGGCCCCGGACGAACTGGTCGAGCTCATGGCCGAGCAACCGCTGCCCGATTTCCCGGACGCGGAAACGGTCCGCAGCGACTACGAGAACATGTACGGCTCGCGCACGGCGCACGATTGGTGGGGCCCCACCTGGAAGAGCCGCTGCAAGAACATCCCGGACGAGTTCAGCGACCTGTCCCGCTTCGGGCAGGCCCTGAACGGCCTCGACGCCGCCGTGCTCTACGCGGATCGGGCCGTCGGACAGATACTCGACCTGCTCGGCCAGCTCGGCATCGAGGATGAGACGGTCGTGATCCTGTCCAGCGATCACGGCGAGGCGATCGGCGAGCTGGGCATGTACTTCGAGCACGGCAACGCCACCGAAGGCGTCACGCACCTGCCGCTGATCGTCCGCTGGCCCGGCCTGACGGAGGGCGGTCTGCGCAGCGACGCCTTCATCTATCAGCTCGACTTGTGCTCCACGCTCACCGAGATGCTGAGCATGCCGACGCCGGAGCGGTGGGACGGACGGAGCTTTGCGGCGGCCCTGCGCGGCGAACGCTTCGAAGGCAGGCCTTACCTGGTCTGCGGCTGCGGCATCTATAGCTTCCAGCGCGCCGTCCGCACTCCCGAATGGCGCATGATCCGCACCATCCACTCGGGCTGCTATCCCTACGAGCCGATCTACCTGTTCAACATGACCGAAGACCCGAATCAGGTGCACAACGTGGCGGACGAGGAGCCGCGCGTGCTGGCCGAGATGGACCATCTGCTCAGCGAATGGTGGCACGAGCACTGCACGGGATCGGACGCTTCATTGGATCCCTTCCAGTTGCAGATGGCGGCCGGCTTCACGCCGGACCTCTATTGCAGCCTGGACGCCATGCTCCAGCGGCTGAAGGACACGGGACGAGAAGATCAATACGAAGACCTGCGCCGGCGGCGGCTGGAGCGGCTCCCGCTGCCCCGGCCCTGGGGCAACCTGCTGATCGGCTGAAGCGGCACGCTATTGACAGCAGCGCAAGTAATGTCGCGGCCAGCCAAGGCCGGTCATTCCGAGGAGCGGCGAAGCCGGCGACGAGGAATCTCGCCGCTGGCGGCGTCGACGTCGGTGCGGGCGAGATTCCCGCCGATAGGCGGGTAAACTTCATTCGCCGTACCGCGAACTCAGAATGACATCATTACTTTGACGGGCTCAATAGCCCGGGCAGAGGAATGAAATGACGAGTGGGGAGACCGTGCTCAAGACATTGACGTTCGCTCACCCGGAGCGGATTGCCATGTCGCTGCCTGCGCCCTACCCGAACGACTTCTGCGGGGCGGGCCCCTCCGAAGACCCGGCGCATCCCGAGACGGGCTGGACCGAGGTCAAGCCCGGCCGATGGGAGCGCACAGACGAGTGGGGCAACACCTGGGCCCGCATCGAGGGGTTCAGCAAAGGCGAGGTCTGCCGCGGCGCATTAGAGGACTGGGACCGGCTGGACGAGATCGAGCTGCCGAACTACGACCTGCCGGGGCGCTACGAGCGGGCCCGGGAGACGTTCGCCGCCCATCCCGACATGTTCAGGCTCGGCCACATCCAGGGCTTCCCGTTCAACATCGCTCGCAAGATGCGGCGGCTGGACAACTTCCTGGCGGACGTCCTCATCGAACCGGAGAGGACCGAGCGGCTGCTGCGAATGGTCGAGCAGCAGATCGGCCACGCCATCCGTCGCCTGGCGGAGGCCGGCGCGGACGCCGTCATGTTCCCCGAGGACTGGGGCACGCAGGAGCAACTCCTGGTCCGCCCCGAGGTCTGGCACAGGATGTTCAAGCCCGGCTTCGAGAGGCTCTGCCGCGTGGCGCGTGAGGCCGGCATCCACGTCTTCATGCACTCCTGTGGCTACATCTACGAGGCGATGGAGGGCCTGATCGAGGCCGGCATTGACGTCTTCCAATTCGACCAGCCGCAGCTCTACGGCGTCGACCGGCTGGCCGACGAGTTCGGCGGGCGCGTCACCTTCTGGTGCCCGGTCGACATCCAGAAGACGCTCCAGACGCGCGACGCGAACCTGATCGAGGCCGACGCGCGCAAGATGATCGAGCGCCTCGGCGCAGAGGGCGGGGGCTTCATCGCCGGCTACTACGGCGCCAACGAGGCGATCGGCCTCGACCCGAAGTGGCAGGACGTCGCCTGCCGCGCCTTCGTCAAGCACGGCGCGCCCGACCTCTGGCCGCAGTTCGAGGCCCAGCCGGCCCGGCCGTAGCGGAGCCAACATGGCTATTGACGGCGGCGAGACTGATGTTACCCGACGCAAGTGTTGTCATTCTGAGGAGCGGCAAAGCCGCGACGAAGTTTACCCGCCTACCGCGTTTGCGCGGCGGGACTCCCCTTCTTGTCACGCCGGGGAGGCCGCAGCGGGGCGGCCTCGGACGGACTCCACCTCTTGTCATCCCGAGGAGGCCGCAGCCTCGCGG
>CAZSET010000376.1:0-2946 GCA_964605915.1 uncultured candidatus Brocadiaceae bacterium
ACGAGGCCATCCAATCATACGTGCGCAACCTGGACCTGGCGGACACGATGCTTTCCTTCGCTACGACGTCGCTGGAGCAGACTTCCGAGACGATCGCGCGTGTCAAGGAGCTGGCCATCCAGGCGGCCACGGAGACCTACAACGATTCGAACCTTCAGACCATCGCAGCCGGCGTGGATGCGTCGCTGGTTACGCTGGTTGCGCTCGGCAACATCGAGTATCAGGGAACCTACGCCTTCTCCGGAGAGGCCGTCCACACCGCTTCCTTCGCAACGACGAAGGACGCCGCGGGGGAGATCCAGTCGGTCGCCTACGAGGGAGCGATGCTCACGACACAGGTCAACGTGGGGCCTAGGGCCGTGACCGAGGTCAACGTTGTGGGCCAGGAGATATTCCAGGGGGACGGCGACCTGTTCCAGACCGTCATCGACTTGCGCGAGGGCATCCGGGCCGGCGACCAGGACGAGATCAACCGTCTGATCGGCGAACTGGACGTGAGCCACACGGACATCCGCCAGGCGCTGGGCACGCTGGGAGAACGGCAAGATCAGTTGCAGGTTCTGGCGAACGCCTCTGAGGCGTTCCTGCAGCGCAACGACGAGGTCATCGCGAACCTGAGGGACGCGGACGTTGCCGAACTCGCCGTCCAGTACAACAGCCTGATGGCGAGCCTGGAAGTGGTCATGAAGGTGGCTGCCGAGACCGTCAAACCCTCCATCTTCGATTTTCTCTGAAGCCTGAACGTCGATCAATGAGGTGACAATCATGCGAGTGTGCGTGAACGAACAGCCGGTGGACGCGTCCGAGCTTGACGGGCAGACGCTCGAGGACCTGCTGGACAACCTGCGCCGCAACGGCTGCGTGGCTGACGACGAGGTCGTCGTCCATTTTGCGGTGGACAACCAGCCCTGGCAGGCGGAAGACATGGACCGGCTGGCCGGCGTCGAACTGGACGACGTCGAGGAGATCGCCATCACAACCGCGGGTCTCGGGGGCTACGCGAGCCGCATCCTCGCGGACGCGTCCGGCATGCTGGCCGTTCTGAAGGACGCAACTCGGCATGTCGCCGCTTGCTTGAGCGACGGGGACATCAAGAAGGGCAACGCGGACCTGTTCAACCTGTTCGATGCTCTGCACAGGTTTCTTGCCTGCATCTACCACGTGCAGAACTCGTGCGCCTTGAGTTGCGGACCGGTGGGGACATCGGATGAACTGCTCGCGGGGCTGAACGCCGCCCTCGAGGCCGTCCATGCCCCGCAGCAGCTCGGGCAGTGGGCGGAGGTGGCCCGGCAGCTCGAAGGGAAGTTCCTGCTCGCGCTGGACCGGCTCGGGATCATGCTCGACGACATGAGGGACGAACTGAAGAATGCTACCCGCTAGCACGGAACACGCCACGACCGAACAACTGGCAGCATCGGCCGACGAGCTGCGGCGCCTGTGCCGTGAGCTGGCCGCGTCATTGGCTGACCTGGACGTCCCGCCGTCCGCCCAGTTGGAAGGTCCGATCGGCCGCCATCTGGCGCAGGCTCGCGTGCTGCGCGGGGCGATCGGCGACAGCCTGGCCGTCCTCGCAGCGGCGACGGAGGGAACGGAGCAGCTTCCGCCCGGCCTCCAGGGGCAGGTTGCCTCCCGGATGCTCGAAGCCGCGCGCCTCCTCCAGACGGCGGAGCGGGCCTACGGGCGTCTGGCCGGGGCTGTCATGGACGCCATGCTCCAGGTCAGGCGCGAGCTCGGCCAGGTGCAGCAGGGGGGCAGGATGCTGCGGGCGTATGCGCAGGGGGCTCGGATCGCGGGCTGACTCGCACCGGCCGGGGGCGCAACGAGCACGTCGGGGGAACTGACTGCCCGCCGCCTCACTCGCCGTTGATCTGCACGTTGTGTGCGCGCAGCGTTTCGGCAACGCTCTGGTGGAGCGATTCCAGGCACCCCAGGACTTCGGCGCGCAGCTCCTCGCCCGATACTTCAACCTCGGGGGATGTCTCGAACTTGGTGTGCCATGCGTTCAGCTCCCACCAGATGGCCAGCAGGCCCTGTATCAGTGCGAGTTCGCCCTGGTCGGCCAGTGGCGAGAGGACGGCGCCGATCTCCTTGTGGTCGAGAGCGGCCTGAGTGCCTGATTCTTCGTCTGCGGCTTCGAGAGGCTTGTCGTTGATCGCCTTCTGCAACGCGTTCGAGATGTCCCGAATCTGCGCAACGGCCTTGGTTCTCTCACCGATCAGTTCCTTGAGTGTCTCCAGTCGCTCCTTGGAGGTCGGCTCCATATCGATGATGGTCCTTGAGTCCGTGCCGCCGGCCTCGGCGGAAGCCGGTAGCTGTTCCTCACCCTCTTGTTCAGCCGAATCGCGCCCGCTGGCTGAGACTGCGGCGGCGTTGTCGAGAGGGGCAGAGCGCCAGCGCAACTCGCCCTCGCCCCAGGGATGTGGAACGGCCTGTCGGGGGGCTTCGGTCCTCAGGGCCGGGCTGGGCGTTTCGACTGTGAACCTGGAGGGCAGCAGGTTGATGAACCGCTGCACGATGTCCTCGTCAAGCTTGCCGCGCATGTCGCCCGTCATGATGCTGAACGCCTTCTGGCTGTCCATGGCGCTACGATAGGGCCGGTGGCTGGTCAGGGCGTCGAACACGTCGACGATCCTGGCGGCACGTGCGAACAGGTTGATGGTGGCTCCGCTGCGCCCGTCGGGATAGCCGCCCCCGCACACGTCCTCGTGGTGCTGGCGGATGATGCACTTGGCGATGGGCGCCTGGCGCAGGTAGGGCCTTGCCATCTTCACGCCGTCCCGGGGATGCCTCTCTATGTGCTTGAACTCCTCCGGAGTGAGGGGGCCCGGCTTCTGCAGTATCTCGGGGGGCACGAGGGCTTTGCCCAGGTCGTGCAAGGCTCCGCCCAGCAGCACCTGGCCGAGCAGCCCCCTCTCGTCCACTCCCAGCACGCGAGTGGCCAGGCTC
>CAZSET010000377.1:0-2931 GCA_964605915.1 uncultured candidatus Brocadiaceae bacterium
TGTCCTTGCCGATCAGGCCCTTCTCCTCCGCGTCGCGGATCATGCTCACGCCGATCCTGTCCTTGATGCTTCCCAGGGGATTGAACGATTCCAGCTTGGCCAGCACCTTCGCCCTGGCTCCCGTAGCGATCCGGTTCAGCCGGACCAGCGGCGTGCGCCCAACCGTCTCCGTAATGTCGTTGTAGACTCTAGCCACCTGTCGACTCCTCCTGGTGTGGCCGCCCCGTCCTGAATCAAGGCTCGGTGCGACAGCACCTATGGCCACTGCGCATTCAGTACTAAGGCGACCATTTTAGTCCCAGTATACGGCCCGACCCGACAGTCGTCAACCAGCGCCCCGGCCCGATGCGCAACCGGCTGCCCTGCATCGAGAAGGCCCGCCAACCGGCGACGATGCGGCAGGTCATTGCTCGACGCGAGACTCAGCGGGCTCCCGCCCAGAAGGCCGTCCGCCGCGACGCCACGTGCCGAGCCCGAACCAGAAGGCGCTCACCAGGCTGGCGATGATCACCGAGCCGGCGATGGCCAGCCACACGCCACGAAGTCCCATCAGGCGGGACAGGACAAGGGCGCCGGGAACGGTCAGAACGAGAAGCCGGAGCGATGAGATGACCAGGGCCGGCATGCCCTTGCCGGCGCCCTGGAACGCGGCACCCATGATAATGCTGAGGCCCATGAACATGTACGTCAGCGGCACGATGCGCAGGTAGGACGTGCCGTGCGCCATCACGTCCGGGGCCTTCGTGAAGATGCCGATCCAAATGCTCGGCGTCAGGAAGAACACGATGCCGAGGGCCTCCATCACAATCATGGCCAGCACGGCGGAGCGCCAGACGCAGGACTCCGCCCTGTCGAAGTGCCGGGCGCCGACGTTGTGTCCCACGAGGGCGATGACGGCCGTCGAAATGCCGAGCGAGGGCAGGATGACGAGCTGATCCATCCGCATGACCAGCCCGAAGGCGGCGATGGCCGAGTAGCCGAACGAGGCAACGATCCTGATCAGCAGCATTCGGCTGGCGGACATCACGACGCGGTTCAGCGAGGTCGGCACGCCGACCGCCAGTATGCTGCCCACCACGCCCGTATCCGCCGAGAAGCCGCGGATCCGCAGCTTCACCGAGGGACGTCCGACCATGAGGTAGCCGACGATCAGCACGCAGCCCACCCCGCGGGCAGCAAAGGTCGCGAGCGCGGCGCCTTCGACGCCGAGCTCGGGGAAAGGACCCACGCCGAATATCAAGAGCGGGTCAAGCGCCGTGTTCAAGACAACGGAGACGATCATGGTCGTCATGGGCGTCTTCATGTCGCCCTGCCCGCGCAGGATGCTGCTGGCCGCAATGCCGATGAAGATGAAGATGCTGCCGCCGAAGATCCACGTGCTGTAGCTCAGCACCAGTGGCAGTATCTGCGGACCCGCCCCCATGGCCGCGAAGAGCCGCGCCTGGCAGAGCAGTCCGGCCACGGTGAAGGCGATCCCCAGCGCCACCGAGAGCAGCACCGCGTGCTGCGCGGCGCTCTCGCCTCTCGGCGTGTTCCCGGTGCCCAGACAACGGGCTACCAACGAAGCCGTCCCGATGCCCATTCCGCCCGCCAGGCCGAACATCAAGAAGAAGACGGGGAACATCATGGAGACGGCAGCGATCGCCTGCGCGCCCAGTCGACTCACAAAGAACGTGTCGACCAGGTTGAAAGCCGTCTGGAGCGACATCGCCACCGTGGTCGGCCAGGCAAGGCGGATGATGCTACGGGTGACGTTGCCGCTGGTCAGATCCGTGTTCATTCAATGATGAGGCTAGGTTCGGATGAACCCGCGCGTGGCGGGGAGTCTACAACGCTGCCGCAAACGGCGCAAGATTCGCCCGCCATCCGGCTGCGTACAAAGCAGGGGGCCCGGCCTTGAGGCCGGGCCCCGCAGCGCACCTGTCCCTTCTCCCCCCCCTTCAGGGGATCACGAAAATCCAACCCTCACGGTTCGGTCAACACTCAGCTCGTGCACGAGGGTCTTCACAATGCGTTCGGCTGCATGGCTGTCACCGAACGGATCGACGCGCGTGGCCATGCGGCGATACTCCTCCCCGTCGTCGAGCAGCTTCTGTGTCTCGTCGACGATTCTGTCTACCTCAGTGCCGACGAGCTTGGCGGCCCCCACCTCGACCGCTTCGGGCCGCTCCGTTTCGCTTCGCAGAACGAGGACCGGCCTACCCATGCTGGGCGCCTCTTCCTGGACGCCGCCTGAGTCCGTCAGGATCAGGTGCGCCTCTTGCATTGCCCCGACGAAATCCCGATAGCCCAGCGGGTCGCAGAGCGTGACACGGTCGAGGCCGCCCTGGACCCGTTGCGGTGCCGGTACATGCTAACACCGCCCTCCCATCCCCTGCAGGGCGATGTCCAGCTCACGCTAACGCGCGAGCACAGCCCTCACCTTTTGCACTGAAGCCAAGCAGACGCGTCGCCACGGACCCCCTCAGCCAAGTCGCAAGGCTTGCCCCACCTTGCCGACGCCCGGCACAACGCCCTTCTCCATACCACAAAGGACCGACGCATGCAAACCCCGGCCGCAAAGCAATCGTTCAAAGGTGTGGAAACGCTCACGAAAGCGTCCACGAGGCCCCTCGCAGGCCTCTAAGCGCTATGCCGATGCTTAAACGGGCGCGCGAGAAAAGCCACGGGCATCTGCCGCGCTGCCCGTTGCGTCCGGACAACCGCAGCCACATCGATTCCCCACGTCCCTAACGCTCCAGCAGCTTGCGGACCTTCTCCTGCAGGATAGCAGGGGCGACGGGCTTCTCGATGTAATCGTCCGGCTCATCGCCCACGTATTCGGCCGTATCTTCAGCGGAGAAGCGAAGGCCCAGCTTCTCGCCAACGCCTGTGAGCATCACGATCGGCACGCCTTCCAGCTCGGACCTCTTCCTCATGCGGGCGAAGGTG
>CAZSET010000378.1:0-2908 GCA_964605915.1 uncultured candidatus Brocadiaceae bacterium
GTGTCTACGAATTCGATCACTGCATGGGAAACGGGAAGAACGACTCCGCAGGGGACCAACCGAAAGGCGTTGGCAGAGATCGCCGAAATGGAGGTTGAAGACGCGGCCAGGAAGCTGGGACGGGAAGGCCTGGCTGCGGGAGTCGAGGCCATTGCGAAGACCGGTGAGATAACGCCTGCGAAGATACGAGAGATACGGCAGAAGGCGGGGTTGTCTCAGAAAGGCCTGGCCGAAGCGCTGGGAGTGTCCGTCAACAGCATCTCGAACTGGGAAACGGAAAACACCAAGCCGCGCAGGATCACCGTGGCCAAGTTACTGAGTATGGGGAAGTAGACGAGTTCTCTGATTACAGCGATAATCACCACAGCATCGGTTTCCCGATTCTATGCAATTCGGGTTTGGGCTCAAGACCGCGAGTAGCGCCTGATCCAGCCCCGAATACGCAGAATGCGCCGGCAAGTGGGCCACGGTATGCACACCAACGAGGGTGGCCGGCTGGAGCATTGAGATTCTCTGTAGAACAAGACGTTCGCCGAAAGGGCAAACATGAAGCCACTATCCGCCCCTCTGTTCGCCGGCGCCTTGGCAGCAGCTGTTGCCCACGCTGCCCCGCTCTCCCTGCATCCCGACAACCCGCACTACTTCCTTTTTCACGGGAAGCCAGTGGTGCTGATAACCTCCGCTGAGCATTACGGCGCGGTGCTCAATCTGGACTTCGATTACGTCAAGTATCTCGACACGCTGGCCGCCGATGGCCTGAACCTCACGCGCACGTTCAGCGGCGCGTATGTCGAGCCGCAGGGCGCGTTCGATATCGCGGGTAACACGCTCGCACCAAGGGCGGGGCGCTTGATATGTCCGTGGGCGCGCAGCGGGCAGTTGGGTTACGCGAATGGCGGCAGCAAGTTCGACCTTGAGAAATGGGACGAGGCCTACTTCTCCCGACTCAAGGATTTCGTCATCCAGGCCGGCAATCGCGGGATCGTCGTCGAGTTGACGCTCTTCTGCCCGATGTATGATGAATCGCAGTGGAACCTCAGCCCGATGAACGCCGCGAATAACGTGAACGGAGCCGGCGCAATCGGCCGGAATGACGTGTATACGCTGGATAAGAGCGGCGTCCTGCTCGGCTGGCAGGAGGCACTGGTGCGGAGGATCGCTACGGAGTTGCGCGACGCTGAGAACCTATGCTACGAGATCTGCAATGAGCCCTATTTCGGCGGCGTGACGATGGACTGGCAGCACCACATTGCGGACATCATCCGCCTTGCCGAGAAGGATTTCCCACACAAACACCTCATCACCCAGAATATCGCGAATGGCTCCCAGAAGATCGGAAAGCCGCATCCGGCAGTTTCGGTTTTCAATTTCCACTACGCGAGCCCGCCCGAGGCGGTGGCGATCAACTATGGGCTGAACAAGGTCATAGGCGACAACGAGACCGGCTTCAAGGGGACCGCGGACGACCATTACCGGATGGAGGCGTGGGAGTTCATCCTCGCCGGCGGTGGACTCTACAATAACCTCGACTACTCATTCACGGTCGGCCACGAGGATGGGACATTCCAGTACCCGCCCTCGCAGCCGGGCGGCGGCAATCCGGGCTTCCGCCGGCAGATGAGGTTCCTGAAGGACTTCATCCACAGCTTCGAGTTCGTGAAGATGAAGCCGGCTCGCGACCTTATCCGCGAGGCGCTCCCCAAGGACGCTCGCTGTCAGATGCTCGCGGAAGCGGGCCGGCAATACGCGGCTTACTTTGAGGGCGCGGCAGCATTCGCATTCACGATCGATCTTCCGGCGGGAGACTACAGCGTCCATTGGTTCGACGTGGTCACCGGACGTGAGGACTCCTCCGCGGCATTGTTGACACACCCGGGCGGGTCGGCGCGCTTCGCGGTTCCCAATGGTCTGAGCGAGTGCGCCCTGAAGGTCGTGCGCGAGATAAAGTGAGGACGACGATAGGTCAGCGGAAGGGGCCTATGCGAGCAAGCCAAGTGGACGCGATGTCCAGCAGCGCGCGCGTCACTCGCGGTGTTGGCGGGCGTTGACGACTCAAACCCGATGGCCCGCAGAACAGGCCGGTCGGCAGCATCCCACAGGAAGGCTTAATCCCCGCCGAAAACGGGCCATAATACCATGTAGGAAGGACCCGGACTCGGCGGAACTAGCCAGCCACTATCTCCCGATCGGCAGGCAAATAGCGGGATCGGTGCGCACCGAAAGCCGCAGGATGGTGTCGAACCCCCTGGCGGCAGCCAAAGAGGTCAAGTCCGCGCAGTGTTGCTGCAGCGTGGCCATGCAGGAGCCCAAGACAGGCCCCCATCCGTGCCAGATGCCTGGATGAGTTCTGCCTCCACAGATCAGCCTCGGATGGCCACAGCCGTCAAGAGTACCGCCCACCACTGGACGGACGCTACGCCCCCTATTATGACGACGGCTCCACAGGTGTCAAGCGTGAGCGCGGGAAGGTAGAGCCACCACATCAGTCCGCCGACAAGACTACGACTTCGGCCATGGCGCGCCACGTCCGGCTCTCCCATTTCATCCGCGTCTTCGCGTGCAGAGCCGGACGGAACTGTATCGGAAAGAGCCAAATGCGGTACACCTCGGAGGTCGGTACACAAGGACGCCCCGTGACGGCATGGGGGACAACGTCACAGCTTATATAGGTAGCCGCCACGTATCGGAAGGGAAGGGGCTGCCGATTCACTGCGGTGCAGCAGCAAAGCATACGGAGCAGGAAGGAGCTGCCAGATGCGCTCCAGCGGGAAGTCGCGGGGATGGAGGGTTGGGGGTTGCAGGTCTTCTTGTCGTCCTGGGAAGCGCCTGGGGCCTTCTGACAAGGGACAGTGCGCCGTCTGCTGAACGGCGGGCAACGACGCCGGTTCTTTGGGGCGCCGAGGCGGAC
>CAZSET010000379.1:0-2883 GCA_964605915.1 uncultured candidatus Brocadiaceae bacterium
GGCATCACGACGTGGGCGCGGTCGCTGACGACCAGGTTCTCGCCCACCTGCACGCCCCGCTGGCGCAGGCCCGCGATCTCCGCCACCAGCGCGACGGGGTCCACGACGACGCCGTTGGCGATGATGCACAGCGTCTGCGGCCGCAGGATGCCGCTGGGCACCAGCCGCAGCACGAACTCCTCTTCGCCTATGTGTATGGTGTGGCCGGCGTTGGCTCCGCCCTGGAAACGGATGACCAGGTCGAACCGGGCCGACAGGGCGTCTATGACCTTTCCCTTGCCCTCGTCGCCCCACTGCAGGCCGACAAGCAGGACCGTCTCGCCCATGCTCCTTGTCCTCTCATGCAAAGGGACGGTTCCTCGCACACGCCCCGGGCGCAGGGGACAAACCGCAAGCCCATGTCACCGATGGGGGAGTAGCGCGAGAGAACGTCCCGGCTGAACGCGTGGCACGATCTGACGTCGCTCTGTCGGAGCTTCCACAGTGTCAGTGGCGCTGGTGTTCGGGCGCGCCGGAAGTAACCGAGGCGATCCGCCGCGGCGGATCTGCCAGTTCCATCGTGCCCCCGGCATGAGGCAGTGAACGCATAACCCCGCCCGAAAGGTCAATCAGCATTGTACAGCAGCAGCGTCTTCAAGTCAAGCTTGGGACGGGGACAGCCGGATGAGCTTAAGTCTTTGCATCTACACGGCTTACGTAGCTGCTTGGCCCCGTTTGCGAGCACCCCGGGGCCGTGACGGCGCGTCCGGCCGACCGGCCGGGGCACAAGGCGAAGGCAGAAGGAAGACGGGAGAAGTCATAACGAACGGCGACGACGAGCACCGAGCAACGAATAGCGAATAACGATTAACGATTAACAGTTCCGGCGAGCAGGAGCACGAGTAGGAGTAAGAGAAGGCAGGCGGCGCGTTCACTCCGGGAGGGTCGTCCGGCCGGGGCCGTGCGCCGCCAGCCACTGCTGGTTAAGCTCCCGCATGTAGTCGCGGTAGCCGACCAGCGTGTTGTGCTCGATGGCCTCGGGCCAGCGCCAATCGGACTGCCACAGCGGCTCCAGGTAATGCGCCTCCGCCCGGTCCAGGTAGCCGTGCGAGACCAGCGCGAACGCGAGGAGGCACGCGGCCAGCAGTGGCGTCATGCTGCGCAGCGCCGTGCCGCGGAAACGCGCCAGCCGGTCGGCCTCCGGCCCGGCCGGCGCCGGGCGCGCGAAGACGTAAACCAGAACCATGACGAACGCGCCGGCGGCAACGAAACACAGCGCCTGCAGGACCAACCTCTCGGATACCATCGCGTGGAACATGACCAGCAGCCCGGCCAGGACCAGCCCGACAAGCGCAATGAGGGTGACGCCAAGCGACAGCCGCCCCCGACCGAGCGAACGGAGGTTCTCCACGACTCCCGGGTTGCTGTGGCCCACGTGCCGCATCTGCCACAGGGCGAAAACACACGGGTACAGAAGCAGCCCGGTTCCTCCCACCAGCGGGAGGAACAGGCCGGGCACGAGGTCGCCCACCCCTGCCGCGGCAATGCCGAACGCCACGAGGCCACCGGCCAGCGACACTGTGGCGCAAACCAGCGCTCGCCCGGGGCGTCGCAGCGGGTTCAGCCAGCCGGCCGGGCCGATGTCGATGCCAGCCTCCGCGCACCGAGCGCGGAACGCCCGATACGCCGCAGCCGTCGCGGCCGACAACGCCAGAAGGTAAACCGCCGCCAGCTCCGCCACCCGCTGCCAGAACCCGGAGTATACGCTGCGGGCGAGGCTGTCCGCGGGCCCAAGCCGGGTCCACGCCCAGTAGAGGGCAAGCGGCGCCATCGCGGCCGCCAGCACCAAAGCCGTCTGCCTCCATCCGACGAACAGCAGCAGCGGCCGCCCCTCCCCGCCCTTGCGCCGCCAGAGGTACGGCAGGCCGGCCACCCCAAACGCCACCGTCAAGAGGGCGAACGCCCCCATCATCAGCCCCAGGGCCAGCCGTTCCAGGTACACGTGCTCGGTCCTCCGCAGCGGCGCGTTCCACTCCCACACGTCGGGCCGGACACGAGCCGGAATCCAACTGGCCGCAAAGATGCTGCCTTCCTGGGTGAGTCGGCGCTCAAACTCTTCGTCCCACGTTCGGCCTCGTCGCCAGATGTCATTCCAGGCTGCCTGCGACTGCTCGAAACGCTGCCGGGCCTCAGCCGCCTCCTCCTGCAGCCCCAGCCGTCGGTAGATCTCGGGCGCCTGCCCCGTCGCCTGGGAGATGCCGAAGTGCGCCAGGATCACCTCGATGACGAGCTGGGAGTCCGCGCCGAACTGGACCGCCGGACGCTGCATCACGGCCGCCAGGCGCGTGCCTTCGCTCTCTTGCCCATCCTGCACCAACCACGCCGCGCAGGCCGGCAGGCGCCCGAAAAGGTCTCGGAGGACGGAGCAGTGCGGCATTAGTTGCGACGCGTGTCGATCGAGCTGTGCCACATAATCCGTCAGCGTGTCCGGGCGGCGCCACAGCGTTGTCCGAAGGAGCGCCACGTCACCCGCGTGCATGGTGCAATGCGCCTTCCCTATCCCCTGGTAGAACTCCCGGAGGCCCCGCGCGATGGCGTCGGCGTCCCGTACGATCAGCCGGACTCCGCAGGATTCCTCGACTTCGTCCCGTGCACGCGCCGACACGTACTCGAAGCAGATGCCTTTGCCATGCTCCGCATCGGAGCCGCGCACCATCCACAGCGCGGCCTTCAGGTAGTGGTACATGGCGTTGTCGGGCTCGATCTCGGCGCCTCGGTCGAGCACGGCGAGCCATCGGTTCAGCTCCGCGTCGGACGCGTTCTGGGCGTCGAGGAACTGCTCGGAAAGCAGCCGGACATAGTGCGCGTAGATCACGGGATCGTCGGGATCACGGGCCACCAGCG
>CAZSET010000380.1:0-2861 GCA_964605915.1 uncultured candidatus Brocadiaceae bacterium
TGGGGCCTGGACGGCCAGCCGACGGGGAAGGCAAGCAGATGAAACGAATGGCTCTGATGGCCGCGTTGGTCCTGGGGTGGCAGTCCGCCTTCGCGCCAGCCGTCGCGGACGCGCAGGTCAACATGGGCACGGACAGCAAGGTGCAGTTGCGTGCCCCCGCCCCCTCCGGAGCGCTCAGCGTGGCCATCCTCGGGGACCTGACCGGCGGAGACGAGTCGGGACTCGCCGTGCTGGAGCAGGCCGTAGCCGAAGTGAATCTGCTGAAGCCGGACCTGGTCGTGCACATCGGGGATCTGGTCCCCGGGTACATCCGCGACATGAAACGCTGGGAAGGCGACGTGCGGCGCGTCAAGGAGGTGCTCGAACGCCTCGAACCGCCCTTCTTCCCCGTGGCCGGCAACCACGACGTCATCACCGGCACCGGCAGTCCGGACGACCGTCGCGGCGAGGATCTCTACAAGCAGCACTTTGGGCCGCTCTACTATTCCTTCGATTGCGGGCCGGCCCACTTTATCTGCCTCTACACGGAGGAAAGCCTGGAGTCCGCCCCGCGATTCAGCGCCCGCCAGCTCGAATGGCTGCGGGACGATTTGAGCAGAAGCAACGCCCGGCACGTCTTCGTCTTCATGCACAAGCCGGTTTGGGAGTATCCGAACGCCGGTTGGGCCGAGGTGCACGCAATCCTCAAGGCGCATCCCGTGCGGGCCGTCTTCGCCGGGCACTTCCACCACTACTACAAGTCGCGCGAACGGGACGGCATCCAGTACTACGTCATCGGCGTCACGGGCGGCCAGCGTTACTCGCCCGAACTCGCCGGCGGCCTGGAACACTATTGCGTGCTGCACGTGGACGGGGGCGGCTTCCGTCTCGCCCTGGTGAAGCCCGGGCACGTGCTGCCCGACGATTACATCGAGGAAGCCGACTACCGGAAGATGGAGCTGCTGCGGCGCCAGTCCCTTGAGCGCACGGGCGTTGCGGCGCCGATTGGCAGCCCGGAACTCGGACCCGTCGACCAGCTCCTGACCGTTCGCGTGGCTAACCCGCTTGACCGGTCGATCCGCGCTCTGGTGCGGGCGGTTGCGCCGAACCAGAACTGGCGCTTCTCTCCCGAGGCCGTGTCCCTGGTCCTCCCCCCGAACGGTCACGATTCAGTACGCCTGAATGTCCGCGCCGGGGCCGTGACGCCGGGAAGCCTGGCCATGCCCGAAGTGGAGATCCAGTACGACTACGTGGACGCAAAGGGCCGCACCGTGGCCATTGTCCTGCCGAGGCGGGTGCCGCTGAGCCGCGCCGTGACAGCGCCGCTGAGCAAGCTTGCCGTGTCGCTGGACGGCCGAGCGGACGAGGAAGCCTGGAAGGAGGCGCCGCTGCTGAGCACGGCGGTCTGGTACGCCAGTCCCTACGAGACGGGCGAAGCCGGGCCGACGTTCCGTATCCTGACCACTGCGGCGGGCGTCTACTTCTTCGCTGACTCGCCCGACGCGCATGTATCCGGTTTCCTGGGGCGCCGCATTCTGAGCGATGCGATCTTCCTTGGCGGGTTCGCGGCCCCGGGGAAGGGCGGTGCGCCTCCCGTGTCGGAGGCGCCGGTTGTGATCGTCTTCCCCTTCGCGCCGGGCGGCGTCCAGCAGGCCGTTCGGGCTTCCTGGGATCCACGCGAGCCGGTCGGCATCGGGGTGCCGGGGGTGCACATCGCGCCCGTCACCAAGCCGGACCGCACGGGATGGACGTGCGAGGGGTTTGTGCCCTGGGACATCCTGCTTGCGGAGGGCCCCCAACCAGACCAGGAGATGTACTTCAACATCGGCGCGTGGGACAACGACGGCGACTACTTCAGCGAACTGCACTCCTGGGCGCCGACTGAGGACGCGACCCAGTGGGGGCGGCTGATCCTGGGCGCCCCCCCGCAGGACTAGATCGCTCGCCTGCCGCCTTGAGCGGCTCAGCATCGGCACGGCCAATAGGGAGGGAACCGCAGTGAACTTGATGTTCATCGGGGCGCATCCGGACGATGCCGAGGGGCGCGTGGGCGGCCTTGCCGCGCGCTATATTGAGGGCGGCGGCCAGGCAATGCTCGTTTCCGTGACGAACGGCAATGCCGGCCATCAGCAGATGGCGCCGGACGAACTGGCCGCCAGGCGCAAGCAGGAAGCCCGGAAGGCAGGCGAGGTCATCGGGGCCGATTACGTCGTTCTCGATCACGCCGATGCCAGGCTGACGCCAACGGTCGAGATCCGGGAGGAGCTGATCGGGCTTATCCGCCGATTCGAACCGGACCTCCTGGTCGGACTCAGGCCTTTCGACTACCACGCCGACCATCGCGCGGCCGGCCAACTGGTGGTCGACGCCTCCTACCTTCTCACGGTGCCTCTGATCCGGCCGGACGTTCCCGCCCTGGAGCAGATGCCCGTCATCTGCTACAGCTACGACGGATTCCGGAAGCCCTGTCCATTCCAGTGCGACGTCGCCGTCGGTGTCGACGAGTACGTGGAGAAGAAGCTGCACATGCTCGCCTGCCACGAAAGCCAGTTCTTCGAGTGGCTGCCGTACAACGGCGGCTACCTGGGCGAGGTGCCCGAGGATCACACCGAGCGCCTGGCCTGGCTGCGTCAACGAAGGCTCGGCTCGCCGTACATCGCCGACAAGTTCCGCGACAAGCTCGTCGAGCGTTACGAGGCCGAGGCCGGGCAGCGGATACAGCAGGCGGAGGTCTTCGAGATCTGCGAGTACGGCCGACGGCCGCGCCCTGAAGAGATCGACCTGCTTTTTCCAAAGTGACGCCGTCAGCCGTTCCACAACTTATCGGATTAGGTCAGTTAGTTTCTGAAGTCATTTTGATTTTTGTAGTTTGTGGGTTATGT
>CAZSET010000381.1:0-2846 GCA_964605915.1 uncultured candidatus Brocadiaceae bacterium
ACGGCGGCTTCGCCCTCCAGTACAGCCCGCTGATGGTCTACCGTCAGGGCAAGGGCATGGTGCTGTTCTGCCAGATGGACGTGACGGGCCGGACCTCGCCGGATCCTGCGGCCCGGCGCCTGGCGGGCAACGTCATGGAATTCGCCGACGGCTGGTCGGCGCCGCCTCTGCGGCGCGCCGTCTACGCCGGCGAAGCGGCGGGGCTGGAGCATCTGAAGGCCTCGGGCGCGGCCGTCGCTGCCTACGACGGCGCGCCGCTCGGCGACGGGCAGGTGCTTGTGCTGGGTACCGGCGCGGCCGAACGGCTCGGCGAGGGTGCCGCATCGGTGGCTCGCTGGGTGGATTCCGGCGGCCCGGTGCTCGCTCTGGCGCTCGGGCAGGAGGAGGCACGCTCGCTGCTGGGCCTGCCGATCGAGATGGAGGTCGGGGAGCACATCTCCTGCCGCTACCCGCCCCCGGGGCCCGGCACGCCCGTGACCGGCGTGGGCTGCGGTGACCTGATGATCCGCGACCCGCGCGACGTCCCGTTGGTGCGGGGCGGAGCGGAGGCGATGGGCAACGGCGCGCTCGCCCTGGCCGGACGGGGCAACGTCGTGCTGTGCCAGCTTGCACCGTGGCAGTTCGACCATGCGGAGCTCTACAACACCACGGGCGCCTTCCGGCACCTGAGCTTTGCGCTCAGCCGGATGCTGAGCAACATGGGCGTGGCGTTCGAGACACCGCTGCTCCGACACGTGGCCCGGCCGGCCGGGCCGGAGGAGACGCGCTGGCTGGACGGCCTGTACCTGGAGGAGCCGATCCTGGAGGACGACCCCTACCGGTTCTATCGCTGGTAATCGGCGGGCGGCTTCCCTCGGCTCTGGCCTCTGAGCAGCCCCATTGTCACTCCGTCACCAGCGGGCGGTCCTTCTCGTCGGCGATACGAAGGATGAACCCCCACCCCGCCCTCAGGTTGACGCACTTGACGACCAGCTTGTTCCAGCCCTTGGCGAACGCGATGCCCTCGACCTTGTCGTCGTCCTGGACGATGCCGCGGTTGCCTTCCGCCCAGGTGTGGAGGAGCTGGCCGTTCAGCCAGACCTTGACGTAGTCATCCGAACCGAGGTAGATGCTGTAGCCCGTCGCGTCTTTGTCGCTGTAGACGTGCCCCACCGCATACGCCAGCGCATTGTCCGATCCTCCGTACATCCTGTGGAGGTCGATGGTCTGCGGGAAGCGGTCGCCGGTGGGGGGGACATATCGTTGCCAGGTAACGCCGAATGCCTCGCTCCCCGGCTCGCCCGCCGTCAACTCCCCCGCGGCGCCCTGCACGAAGCTCTCGTCGTCGATCACCTCCCGATCATCTCTGCCCGCGTACTTCCCGGGGTCATATGGGAATGGGCCCAGGACCATCCAGTTGCGCACGTAGACCTCCGGGGGCAGCAGATAGGGGGTTTCCTCCACCGGCTCGCCCAACCTGTTGGGCGCGAGGATAGGTTCGTCTATCGCCTGAGTCGGCCCCATGTTTGCCTGCACGACCAGGTTCGCGCCCGCCCCCGATCCTTCGGCAACGGGCTCTGCCGGCACCGTCTCCGGCCGGGCGTATATGGGGCCGACGCGCTGGATCCCATCCACGAACCTGCGGCGGCCGCGTTCCGTCACGGGCGACCACGCCGTCATCACCATGCCCGTGCAACCCGTCTGCAGAGCAAGCTGCTTCCATTCCTCCACGTTGTCCGGACGCCTGCCCGGTGCAATCCACACCTCGAGGCCCTTCGACCTCATGTCCTGAACCCTTTGCGCCACGTGCGCCTTCAACGGGGTGTAGTCCCATAGCACGTGGACGATGTCCCCGGGCGCATTGTCCTCGGCGAACAGGGCCTTCTCGACACAGCCGAACATCCCTGCCGAGACGTGGGGCGTGTCGTTCCACATCGCCGTGCGCAGGCCGCGCTTTGTCACACCCTCATGGAGCGCGTTCACGGCCGACGCGTACTCCGTCGGCGTCCGCTGGAAGTCCTCGTCCATGCCCACGAAGAAATAGCGCTCGGGCTTCGTCACCTCGATGACCTCGTCGATGAGCTGGAACGCCTTGGCCCAATAGGCGTCGTCGTCGGGCAGGTCGTTGTACGGTCGGAACCAGTAGTTGTGATCGTGGCGGGGCTCCCGGCTCTTGGAGAAGTTCAGCTTCGGCACGACCTCCAGCCCGGCCTCCCGCGCGCACGTAACCAGTTCTTCCAGGACGCTCATCGGGACCGAGTAGTGACGGTTCAGTTCCGGAAACGTGCGATAGGCCACACCGTCGGCGAGGTCGATGATCAGCATGTTGAACCCGGCTTCGCCCAGCGCCTTCACCATGTCGCGGGCCACGTCCAGGTCGAACGGCCTCTCCCTCTCCTTGCGGTCGAACCAGCTCGGGTCGTAGTGCGTGATGTGAATCAGGTACGCCCGAACGTCAAGGCTCTTCTTCTCGGACATCACCATCTCCTCTCGATTCATGGTCTTCCGTTCGTCCTGCGCACCGAGTTCTCCGTTGAGCCGATGCTCCTGCTCAACGCGTGGAGATGACCCCGCCAGCATCGGCAGCAGAACCGCGCCGAGACAGAGGACGCCTCCACCAACCATCGTGCCCAAGTTCCTCACCATGATTTTGGGCGGCTACCATACCATGATCGCCTCGTGGGCGCGATGTCAAACCCGCACTTTCCGTCGGGCACGGCCGCGCCTTCGAGGTGGGCCGGCGCGGCGTTGCAGCAGCGAGGTCTGGCGGGTATCCTGCCGCCGATGTAGCCTTCCGAAGGAGGAGATGACGGTGGACGCTTACGATTACTGCAAGTACCTGGTGGACACGTGGCCGGACCGCTGGA
>CAZSET010000382.1:0-2840 GCA_964605915.1 uncultured candidatus Brocadiaceae bacterium
TGCAGGACGAAGAGAGAGATCCGCGGATGGCGCGGGCAATGGCCCTGCGCAAGGCCGCCGGATGGGGTATCACGTCCAGAAGGAGGGGGGTTGTCGAGGCCATCGTAGAGCACATGGGAGACGATGGCGTGCTGGAGGAGGCATTCGAGCTGGACGAAGATGCTCGGGCAGTGCTGCGGGGGCTGGCCGACGAGCGCGCCGAAGACCCCGAGCTGACTTACGCCGAGGACCGTGTCACCGACGTGATCATGTGGCTGGCCGAGGGGGCCGTCGAGCCGCCCAAGGGACCCGAAAAGAGGCGCATGAAAGCGCTGCTGGAGCAGTACCAGAAGCGCAGCTTCATGGGCACCGAGGCCGAGGCCCTCGGTTGGCTTGTGGGGGAGTGGAACGGGCGAACAGAACCGACTGCCCAGGACGCCGCCGAGCAGTTCCGCCTCATGTTGGCCGATCAGTCCGCCGAGCTTTCTTCGGAGAGCGTCGCCCTCTGCCTTGCCGAAGCCGACCGCTGGGAGGAGCTCTACCGCCAGGGCATGGTCCGTTTGGCCAACGCGGCCCGCCAGATGATGGAGCAGATCGTGGCCGAAAGTGAGTTCCTCGACCATCCGCATGTCTACCAGTACCTGAGCCTGCTGGAGCATCGGTTCGAGGAAGTTCGACAGCAGGTGGCTGAGGGGGCATGGCTTCTGCGACACGATCGCGATGCGGGCGAATTCGTCATCCGCTTCACTTCCTACTTCGCGACCAAGACCGCGATCAACTCATCCCTCGCCGTCGCTACGATGCGGCTGACCAGGGAAGAGAACGAGCGGCAAATGCGCCGCGCCAACGGACGCCGCATGAGGGAAGCCGTGAAGCTGCTGGGCAGGATCGGGGTCGACTACATCCAGAATCCGGACGCCTACGCACTTGACGTATGGAAGCCGGGCGAGTTCGTCCAGACCCAAACTGCCGGCGCCCTGGAGTCGGTGGCCGACGAGGAGACCATCGCCGACCTGGTCGCCGAAGCTCTCGCGGCAATGCGCCAGGCCGACATGGCGAGGCCCGGCGGTCCTCTGTTCTTCGGGAAAGGGGCAGGCGCCCAGAGCTGACAGCGCGAGCACAGACCGGCCCAGGGCGAGTCCCGGCTCCGTTCGCCGGCGGCGAATCGGGCCGGTTTCTTTTGGCTCGGGCCGGGCAGATCCCACCTGGTTAACGGAACGGTGCGGATGAGATAGCCTGGAGAGATCGCACAGCGGCGCCTGCCGCTGTCCTTTTAGGACGACACGTGATGAAGATACAGATCCCATATGGCGAAGGCGAGCTGGCGCTCGAAGTGCCTCAAGAGCGCTGTCGAGTGGTCGAACCCCCGGTTCGGGAGACGCTGGGGCCGCCGCTGGAAGCATTTCGGGCGAGTCTGGACGACCCTCTCGGCTGCGGCCGCCTCAAGGACCTCGCCGCCGGCCGCACGGTGACCTACCTGCTTGATGACCACACTCGCGCAGAGCCACATGCGGACTTCATGCGCGCCGTGCTTGAGCGCCTGGCGTCGGCCAGGCTGGTACGTTGCGTACTGAGCACCGGGTGCCACAGTCCGCGCAACGAGGGGAACGAGCGGCTGGTGGCGCAGTTCGGCGACATCGCCTCCGCGCTGGGCGTCCCGCACGAAGTGCACGTCCACGACGGCGAGGACGAATCCGCCCACGTGGTCATCGGCGAGACCTCGCGCGGGACCCCCGTCGAGGCGGACCGGCGGGCGCTGGATGCCGACGTGTTCCTGGTCACGTCCGATGTGAAGAACCATTACTTCGCCGGCTACTCAAATCCGCTGAAGAACTTCCTGCCGGGGATATGCTCGTTCGCGACCACGGAACGGAACCATTCGTTCGCGCTGGATGCGCAGTCGAGCTTCGGCCGACACCCCTGGCATTCCGATCCGGAGCGCCAGGTCAATCCTGTGGCCCAGGACATGCTGGAGGCCGCCACGCAGGTGATCTCGGGCCGGCCCGTCTTCGTCCTGGCCTCGGTCATCACGGCGGACGGGCTGGTGTGGTCGGGTGCCGGCGAGATGGAGGCCGTCACGCGGCAGGCGATCGCCCGGGCCGACCGCGTCGGGACGGTGCGGGTGGAGCCGGCGCGCTACGTCGTCGTCTCCCCCGGCGGCGACCCTCAGGACGAGACGCTCTACAACGCTCATCGCGGGCTGGAGCTCTCCCGCAACGCGGTGAAGGAGGGCGGGGAGATCCTGTTCCTGGCCAGTTGCGGGGCGGGGATGGCGGGCACGGCCAAGGCAAAGGAGGAGTTCTACGACCGGCTCACCGCTCCCCTGGACGAGGTGATCGCCGGCGTCGAAGGGCGCTACGTCCTCTACTCCCACAAGGCCTACAAGTTCGCGCGCCTCATCCGGTCCGTGCGGCGCATAACCATGGTGACGGAGCTGTCCGATCAGGAGGTGGCCGCCGCCCACCTGGAGAAAGTCGTGGCTCCCCAGGAAGTCATCGACCGCTGGCTCGGGGAGTCGGAGGAGCCGATCCTCATCACGACCCACGCGAACAGGACGGCCCTCTACTGCTGACCGTTCCCTTCCTCTGGCGCACCGCGTTGACTGCCCCCGTGTGCTACGACGGCCGATTCCCATCCGCCTCTCAGGAACAGCCACAGGGCGACGGCTGAGCAGACGAGGTTGCCGAACACCATCCCCACGTAGACGCCCAGGCTGCCCCAGCCCAGAACGAAGCCGAGCAGGTACGCCGCCGGCAAGCGCAGAAACCAGAGCCGCAGCACGGACACGGCCATAGCCGGCCACGTGTGACCCGATCCGTAGAACGCGGCCATCAGCACCATCAGCACGCCGAAGCAGTAGG
>CAZSET010000383.1:0-2795 GCA_964605915.1 uncultured candidatus Brocadiaceae bacterium
GTCGCCCACGGAGAAGCCGCGGACGTCCCGGCCCACCGCTGCCACCGTCCCCGCCGCCTCGTGGCCGATTACCATCGGCAGCCGGATGCCGAAGGGGTTCCTCCGCACGTCATTGACGTCGGACGTGCAGATGACGGCTGCCTGCATCCGGACGAGCAACTGATCCGGCGCCGGCGACGGGCGCGGGACGTCGGTCAGCTCGAGCCGCCTCACGGACTGGAGCACCAGCGCCCTCATGGCCGGACCCCCAGCAGGCCAAGCGCGTCCCGCTCCAGGATCTCCTCGACGGCCTCGGCGGAGACGCGAGGCAGGCCGCTGTCGGCGATCACGCGATTGACCCCGCGCACCCCGTCGATCGACTCGTCGCTGCGGGCGAATGGATAATCGGTCCCGAAAAGCAGCTTGTGCATCACACCGTACTCCTGGGCGAGCATCATCATGTTGTAGAACTGCCAGGGCCGGTAGTAAAGGGCGGCGATGTCCGCGTAGACGTGCGGATGCTTGCGAATCACCGAAATGCACTCACCGGCGAAGGGATGGCCGAGGTGGGCCAGAACGATGCGCAGGTCGGGACAGCGCACCGCCACCTCATCCCAGAGCCACGGCCGGCCAAAGGCCAGCGGAGCTCCCCGATTGAAGGTGGTACCGGTGTGGAAGATGATGGGCATGCCGTTCTTCTGGCAGTAGTCGTAGACGGGCTCACAGCGCGGCTCGCGCGGATCGAACCCGGCGTAGATCGGCCCCATCTTCAGCCCGCACAGGCCCAGATCCTCCCTCGCCTTCTCCAATTCCTCCATGTAGCCCGCTTGGGTGGGATCGCACGAGGCGAAGCCCACCAGCTTGTCCGGCGCCCCGGCCCCCATCTCGGCCACGTACTCGTCCGGCACCCAGTAGCCGGTGAGCCTGCCCTTGAGACCGAAGACAACCACACGTTCGAACGGCGCCATATCCTCCAGCAAGTCCGCCAGGCGCACGGTCAGGTCGAGCCGGTAGCCGCGCGAGAGGTCGCTCTCCCGCACCGTCTGCTCCTGGAAGTGCAGCGCCTGGTCCCAGACGTGTGCGTGGACGTTCTGCACGATCGGCTCCCTCCGCCGTCCGCGACGCTGATCGGTCCCCGCTCGCGGGCTACGGCAGCACGCTGAAAGGCTTGATCGCTCCGCGGGCCTTCATCGGAACGAACGCCTCCGCAAGAGCGCATCCCGCCTGCGCTCCCCAGTAGGCGTCGGGCCGGCGGCACATCTCCTGGAACCCCGCCTTCAGGCCCGCCGTCATCCTCATGGCCTCGTCCTGGGACCGGTGCAGACCGAGCAGACGCACTTTTTCCTCCTCATAGTCGCTGATGTCCACGAAGTGCGTCGGCACGAACCCGAACGGCCCGAACGGCTCGACCATGAAGATCGCCGGATTCTCGGGCAGCGGAGGCGTCGCCGTCGGCAGCACCGGCAGGCACGACTGCATGGCGCAGTGCCTGACGAGCCACGCCGTCGTCGCGTGGTCGGCGTTGTAGTCCTGCTCGAAGTGCGTGAAGATCACATGGGCGCCCGTGCGCCGGATCGCCTCGATCACCTTCATCCGCACGTCCGGGGAGTCATACAGGAACTCGTCCGGCTCCCCCAGGTTGACGTACTCGGCGCCGAGCTCGGCCGCGAGCGCCGACATCTCCTCGTGCCTTATCCTCGCCGCCTCCTCCCGGGAGATGTCGGGCCGCTGGACGAATCCCTTCGACCCGTCCGTCAATGTAACGAACCAGAGCCTGTCGCCGCGGGCCCGGCACTTCAGCATTGTTCCCAGGCAGCGCATCTCGTCGTCCTGATGGGCCATCAGTGACGCCACGTTCATGTCTGCTTCTCCTCGAAGTGGACGTGTTGGGGCGTCCCATTATACGCGATGGCTCGCGGGCGTCCATGCGCTGCAGGGGGTGTCGGCGGCGTGCCCTGACGCCCGGCTACGTGCGGATCTGGGAGAGCAGGCGCCGCGCGTTGCCCGACAGTATCTGGACCTTCGCCTCCTCGGGGATCTGCGCGCCGAGCACCTTGCCGAGCTGGTGGGACATGTTCAGCGGCAGGTCGTCGGCGCCCCAGACTATCCGCTCGAGCGGCACGTTCTCGAACAGCGTCTCCACCGCCCTATACGTGGCCGAGCTGGTGCAGAGCTCCAGGTAGGCGTGCTCGACCTGGCCGGCGATCCGGATGTGGTGCTCCACCTGCTGAGCCCCGGCGTGGGCCAGCACGAAGTTGACGTCCGGGTAGCGCTCCGCCAGCACGGGCACGTCGTCCAGGCCCGCCTGTCCGCCGTAGGTGTGCAGCAGCACGGGCAGCCGCCGCTCGTTGGCGAGCTCGAACGCCGGGGCGTAGCCGGGATAGACGTAATCGTAGCCCATGAGGACCAGCATCTTGAAGCCGGTGAAGCCTTGCGCCAGGCGCCGCTCCACTTCGGCCCTGACGGCCTCGGGGTCGCCCGGCCAGACGTAGACGTAGCCGAGCAGCCGGTCGGGATACTTCTGCATGGCCTCGTACATCAGGTCGTTGCAGGCCTCCATGCGGAAGCCGCCGCAGGCCAGCGAGCTGACCAGGCATGTCTTCACGCCCGACTGATCCATGGCACGCACGAGGTGGTCGGCCGGCTCCTCGCCCCAGGGGACGGGGCCCCGCATCAGATGCGCGTGCATGTCGATGATCTGGTACTCGGCCAGGGATTCGCCCAGTCGGCCCTTCTCCAGAAGTGTCGTCATCGCCCTATCCCTCCGATCAGCCGGTCAAGATTGCCCGAACCGACGAGCTGCTTCTCGGCGTCGC
>CAZSET010000384.1:0-2787 GCA_964605915.1 uncultured candidatus Brocadiaceae bacterium
TGGCCGGTAGCCGGTAGCAGATAGCAACGGCTTCCCGGCCGCTTCTTGCTTCTGCTCCTACTCTTGCTCCTGCTCGTGCTCCTACTCGTGCTCGTGCTCTGCCGTTGGCCGTCCTCCGGCGCCAGCCGGTGGCAGGTGGCCGGTAGCAGATGGCAACGCCCCTCCGGCCGCCTCTTGCTCCTGCTCGCCGTTCGTCGTTTGCCTTCAGTTGCTCGCCCTGGCTGTGCTTTCACACTTCTCACTTCTCCTTTTCATTCGTCCTCTCCCGTTGACCGGTAGCCCGTAGCTTCCTGCTATCTGCTATCTGCTACCTGCTGCCTCTTGGTCGTTCTCGTCGTCCTTGCCGTTGCTGCCTGCTGCCTGCTATCTGCTACCTGGTGCTTCTTGGTCGTTCTCGTCGTCCTTGCCGTTGCTGGCAACTGGCTACTGAGAACTGGCAACTGCCTTTTCCAGCCACTTTATGGCTTGACACGCGCGGCAGGCCGCGGTATACTTCGGCCACGTATCGGCCTTCTTGGGGTGGGCGTACGAGAGCCGCGGGCCGCCGGACGGGACCTTCGCTCCGCGGCGGCATGGCGGTCGGTGGCGTCTGATCGGTGGGGTGGGTGCCATGAAGAGGGGAGTCAACCCGGGGAGAGTTCTCGTGGCCGTTCTGGCCATCGGCGTATTTGTGTTTGTCTGCCCGTGTGGGCACGTGGCGCAGGCCGACGCTGAGCCTCGCCCGGCCGCGGCTCCTGGCGGCTTCTACGTAAAGCGGGCGCTGTCGGATGAAGAGGAGGAAGTCTATCGCTGGGTCTGGCAGAACTACGACACTCTCAACTCCATTAGACAAGTTTACTACGGTGTGCCGCCGGGCTTCTCGGTATGGGTGGAAGCAGGACGCAAGATGCCCGCCGCGGAGCGGGTCCTCTGCGACGTGATCCGACGGCGTAGCATCTGGTTTGACTCACTCAGGTTCCTCGGCGCCTTGCAGTACGTGGCCACTAGCCAGAGCATCCCTACACTGGTATCCCTGCACGAGCGGGGAGAAGGAGGGTACTCGTCCTACATGCCGTATACCTGGAAGACCGCCTTGTCCGTTGCGGCGCGGTTGGCGGTGCGGCGTGACAGTACCGTGGAGCGTTCCGATTCAGGCCTCTGGGCAAAACGGGAGCCACGTGACCGCCGGGTGGCTGCCTGTCTCGTGCAGGAGGGTCTTGAGGCCGAGTCCGCTCTGCTGCATGACGCCATCGGCTGGCCCATATCGCTGGGCATGGGCCGCCGTGACGAGGCGATGCCGGTGGTAGGTCAGCCATGGCCCCTGCATGATGCCGTACGCGCGGGGGATCTGGAGCGCGCCAAGGTCCTGCTGGAAGACGGGGTAGAGCCCCATCTGCGGGACCTGGTCGGCGAGACGCCCCTCGGCATTGCTGCGGAGCAGCGACAGCTCCGTATGGTCGAGGTGCTGTTGGATGGCGGCGCCGAGGCCGAGGCCCCCGCTGCCATGTACGCGGCGGTGGGCAACGGATATCCCGATGCGGTCAACCTGCTCCTAAGCCGGGCACCCGACATGCTCAAGAGAGACTCTTCGCCAGCGGCTTTGCTGCACGATGCAGCGTGGGGCGGGCACCTGGAGGTCATGGAGCTGCTGCTTTCGGCAGGAGTCGACGTGGACGCGCGAGCCTGGTACCAGATGACTCCCCTGCACTGGGCAGCCTGGGCCGGACAGAGGGAGTCCGTACAGTTTCTGCTCGAGCGCGGCGCAGACGTCAACGCCAAGAGCCATGATTGGGGCCCCCGATGGGACACGCCTCTCTGGTTCGCAATCGTTCACAGGCGGAGAGAGGTTTTCGCGCCGCTTCTTCGCGCCGGGGGCACTGATGGGCACGACTACGACGACGTCGACGTGCGCTTTATGCAGGCCCCACCGGAGGTGCAGACGGCCGCCCGTGAGGGCAGGCCGGAAGCGGCCCGTTACCTGCTGGAGCACGGCGGGTCGAAGGAAACGGTTCTCTGGTGGGGCGCTCACGAAGGCTATGCAGACGTAGTGAAGGTGGTAGCTGCGGCGCCGGACGCCCTGGATGATGACCAGTGGCGGGAGGCGTTGTGTGTGGCGACTGACGCCGGCCGTCTAGACATCGTGAGGCTCCTGGTGGCGCAGGGCGCCGACGTGAACCTCGGCGAGAAAGAGGCCTACATCGCGTGGCACAGACGGCGTCCCTCATATCACCGCGACCCCGAGTACGAGTGGGCCCGTGGGGACAGGCTGGCGACGTGCATCGAAGATGGGACAGCGCTGCACTGGGCCGCGGCCAGGGGGCGGGAGGACATCATGGAGTTCCTGTTGGCGTGCGGGGCGGATGTGAATGCCGTCGAGGACACAGGCACGCCGCTGCACTGGGCCGTGGACGCCGGCGAGGCGGGAGCGGCGCGGCTGCTCCTCGCCCGTGGCGCGGACCCGAACACGGCCCGCAAGGGCGGCGCCACGCCCCTGCACACGGCGGCCCTGTTCAACGAGCACGAAGTGGCGGAGGCGCTTCTGGAGGCCGGCGCCAATGTGCATGCCAAGGACTTCGCCGACCAGAGGCCGCTGCACCGGGCCGCGACATTCGCGGACGCGCACTTCGTTGAGCTTCTGCTCGACCACGGCGCCGAGCTCAACGCGCGGGGATTCAATGAGGAAGTCCCGCTCCACCAGGCGGCGCTGGTCGGCAGCGACAACGTACTCCGGGTGCTCCTGGACAGGGGCGCGGACGTAACGGCACGGGACGTGATCGGCAGGACGCCGCTGCACGTGGCAGCCGAGGG
>CAZSET010000385.1:0-2750 GCA_964605915.1 uncultured candidatus Brocadiaceae bacterium
CATCCAGGTACTGGACGCTGAGGGCAGGATCGTGGCGGTGAACCCCGCGGCAAGGGACAGGTTGGGCTATGCTGACGAAGAGCTGTTGGGGCAGCGGCTTACGGATTTCTTCACGCCCGATTCACGGGCCGTCTTTGAGCAGCATTTCCCGACGCTGTTGGACAGGGGTTCCTACCGGCAGGAGGCGGAGATAGCCTGCCAGGACGGCAGCGTGATCACCGTGGATTGCTCGGCGGCCGCCATCTGCGACGATGAGGGCAACGTCACGTCCATCGTGGCCCTGCTGCGGGACGTCACGGATCGCGTGCGTGTGCGGGAGGAGCTGCGCATGCTGTCGGTCGCCGACGTGCTGACCGGGCTGAACAATCGGCGAGGCTTCTTCCACCTGGCCGAGCAGCAGTTAAAGTTCGCCAACCGGTCCAAGAGCGCCATGCTGCTGCTGTTCGCCGACCTGGACGGTCTGAAAGACATCAACGACGCCCACGGTCACAAGGAGGGCGACCTGGCCCTGGTCGAGACCGCCAACGTTCTGGGGGAGACCTTCCGCGAGTCGGACATCCTCGGCCGCGTCGGAGGCGACGAGTTCGCCGTGCTTGCCGTGGCCGCGCCGGACGCCACCGCCCAGCGCATCAACGAGCGCATCCGGGAGCGGATTAGGGCCCGCAACACGCAGTCGGACCGCGCGTATCAGTTGTCCGTAAGCGTCGGCATCGCCAACTATGACCCGGATAACCCGTGCTCGCTGGAGGAGCTGATGGCCCGTGCCGACGCGCTGATGTACGGCGAGAAACGAAGGAAACGGGAGCAGCAAGGCCCCGCCTGAACGTGGCCGAACGTGCCGCTCGTCAGCCCATGCGGGGATGGACGCTCAGTTCGCCAACTCGACGCTCCCCATGGCCCGCCGGCACAGTCCTTGCCCTCCGCGAGCGCCGGACGGTACAATAAATGCTTTAGTACGCCGGGAGCTCTCAGAATGAGGCAGTCATGGCCGAACCCGACGTCGAGGTGATGCGAGCCAGGCCGTGCCAGCGGGCGTTCATCGCGATGATGTGGGCGTTCCTGTTCCTGCTCCCCCTGCCGACGGTAATGGTGGGGTCGGGCTTCTACCTTTCGTTCCTGCCGGACGCGGTCGGCTGGCTCCTCTTCGCCATCGCACTCGGCATGGTGGGCGATCTGCATCCGGGCGTCCGGGCGTTGCGCCGGCTTGCAGTCGTCGGGCTGATCGTCTGCTTGCCCCGCCTCCTCAGGTTCCACGAGAGGGAAGTGCCCTGGGAGCACGTTTACCGCTTTCTGCAGGCTGGCGCGGCGGCGGTGGCCGTCATCTTCGCCTGGCGGCTCTGCCGTCTGGTGGCAGACATGGGAATGCGGGCTGACAGGCCCTCCCTGAAGGCCAACGCGGAGCTGCGCTTCCCGCTCTACGTGGCCGGAGTGCTGATGCTCTTCGTAGGCAAGTTCCCGGCGGAACTCAGCCGAGAGCTTTTCGGGGATGTGGGCGGCTGGCTCGCGCTGGCAGCCATGTTCGTCTACATAGCGATCACGATATCGCTGATGATGGGTCTGATGGCCAGCGTGGCCCGCATGTGCGTCCGCCTGGAGCGAGAGCACCAGGGGGCCGCCGAAGGGGGCACAGAACAGGGACAAGGGCCCCCGCCGCCGTAGCGGCGAGAGATCCTTGCGCACCCAGCCGCTCACGCGAAGGACGGAAGCCACTGCGCCTGCGCCTCGAAGAGGCGGTCGACCATCTCCCTGATCTGCGGGATCGTGCAGACGGCGCCCGTCAGCGGATCCATGGCCACGGCAGCGTAGACCAGATCCCTGTCGCCTGCCAGGCCCGCCTTCACCGTCAGCTCCTGCACGTTGACGCAGGCGCGATTGAGGGCCGCGCACGCCGGCGGGAGCTCGCCGATGACGGTCGGCTGCACGCCGTTCCCATCCACCAGACAGGGGACCTCGACGGCGCAGCCCCGCGGAAGATTGGTAATGACGCCCTCGTTCCTGACCGATCCGTGGATGACGCACGGTTCGCCGGTCATCATGCTGCGGATGATGTAACTGCCGTATTCCTGTCCGGGCCTGAGGCCGCGCTCTCTGACGTCCGCCAGGAACCGCTCGTTCTGCCCTTCCTCGTCGTGGTTACAGCAGATCTCGTAGTAGTCCCAGCGGCGCGGCAGGTATTGGAGCACCGTCTCCGGGTCCTTTCGGAACCAGGGCACGTACTCCGAGCCGTGATGGCTGGACTCCGAGTGGAAGTACCCGGTCAGGCGCGTCAGCTCGGCGCGGACCGCTTCATTGCCGCCGGCGTACAGGTCGTCGCTCTTTTCGCCCTCGTCTTTGCCCAGGAGGTATCTGTCGATGACCTTGCGCCGAATCTCAGGGATGAGGTCCCTGCCGTTGTGCTCGAACTGGATGAACCACGCCTGGTGGTTGATGCCGGCGGCCCGGTAGTTGCACTCCTGGATCGGCACGCCGAGGATGCTGGCCAGCAGCGCGGACGTCCCCTGCACGCTGTGGCAGAGGCCCACCACATTCACGCCCAGTTCGTACGTGGCCCACGTGTTGATGGCCATCGGGTTGGCGTAGTTCAGCACCAGCGCGTCGGGGCAGAGCTCCAGCACGTCCGCGCAGAAACCTTTGAGCACTTCGATGGTCCTCAGCCCCCGGAACACGCCGCCCGGCCCAAGCGTATCGCCAACGGGCTGGTCGACGCCGGCCTTGCCGCCGAAACGCCCGTAGCCCGACGACCCGACGCC
>CAZSET010000386.1:0-2732 GCA_964605915.1 uncultured candidatus Brocadiaceae bacterium
GAGCGCGACGACGCCCACTTTCAGCAGGACGGCGATGCCGGGGTCCTTGACGATCTCCTCAACGAGCTTGAAGCCGCCGTAACACAGCACGATGATGGCCCCCAGGGAGAACAGGACCCAGCCCAGCCCGCGTTCGAGGCGGTTATAGACGCTGTGCCAGTAGCGCTCCAGTTCCACGTCCGTGGGTTCCTTGAACTTCATCATGGCCAGTTCCTCCTTCAGCCTGGACAGGCTGGCCAGCTCCCGCTTGCAGGCCTCGCAGCCGTCCAGATGCTGCTCCAACGCGGCCCGCAACTCGGCGGAAAGCTCGCCGTCCACGTATCCTGTCAGCATGGGCTTGAACTCGTCGCAGTTCATTTTTCCTCGTCCGATAGGCTGCTCTTCAGGGCCTGACGTGCGGCATGGAGCCTCGACATGACGGTCCCGATGGGAATGTCCAGGGCCGCCGCAATCTCCTTATAGGACAGGCCCTGGAAGTGGTTCATCACGATGATCTCGCGGTGCGGCGGCGACAGCGCCTGTATCGCGCGCCAGATGCGGTCGCGTCGCTCGTTCCGCTCCGCCAGCAGGATGGGATCGGAGTCCGCCGAAGACCTGGCCTGGCCCTCGACCAGCTCCACCGTGCGCCTCCTGCTCCTGCGTCGCATCTTGCTTATGCAAACGTTCCGCAAGATCGCCGCGTACCACGGGTAGAACGGCGCCTTTGTGTCGAAGGTGCGTATATGGCGCCAGGCGCGCACGAAGGCCTCCTGGGAGGCATCGAGGGCATCCTCGTGACTGCCAAGTATCAGCACGGCCGCTCCCTGGGCGGCTCCGGCGTACCGCTTCACCATGGCGCCGAAGGCGTCCTTGTCACCCGTCTGGCAGCGTCTTATCAACGTAGCTTCGGACTCTTCCACGCGGGACCGGTCCCTTGACTGGGTCGCCTTACTATACCGCACGAGAGAGCCGGTTATTCGCCGGCATCAAGCCTTCGACGCATATTTCCGGCCGCCCTTTGCACTTTGGCCGCCGCGGGGCACCCGCCGGAGTCGCGGGCCCCATCCCCACGTAAGGGCAGCAGATGCCTGCATGGCGATTCGGTATGATATGGCCCTCTGACGAGGGCTGCAAGGCGTTCGGCTGCCCTCGCCCGCTCCGGGCGCCAGTTGACAAGTCGCTCGGGCGGAGTACACTGGCACTGTCGCGGTGGTCCAACAACACTCCTCTCTCGTGCGAAACCCCATTCCGGAGGGAATCGGCCATGACTGCCTGGAAGCTGGTCTTGCTCGTTGTGCTGCTCTGTGTATCGCGTCTGGCGGCCGCGCAGCACGTGGATCTCACGAAGCCCCTGCCCGTCGACGAACACACGATCGCCCTGTTCCACCTGGATGACGTGGCGAGTGGGCGGGTGCAGGACGCGGCCGGCGGACCGGCCGGCCCGGCTGCGGATGCCACCCCGACGGTCGGCAGGTTCGGCGGCGCGGTGAGCTTCAACGGCATTGGCGGGTGGATCGACGTGCCGAATCGCCCGCAGACGGCGCCCCAGGACGGGATCACGGTCGAGTGCTGGGTCAAGTTCCGCAAACAGGCCGGCGGCGACATTATCTGCCGCAACCAGGGCTACATGATCCGGGTCGGCAGCACGATCCGGGCGATGTTCGGCATCGACGGCACCTGGAGGAGCATATCGGGCGCGACGGCCGTGCCAGTCGGGCGCTGGACGCACCTGGCCATAACGTACAATCCCGAGGGCAAAGAGGCACGCATCTACATCGATGGCAAGCTGGACGTGGCCGGGGTCCCCCGGGACGTCACAGAGGGCAAGCTGGAGCCGGGCGCATCGGTGCTGCGCATCGGGGCCAACGACTGGAGCCCCACGGGCTCGGTGCTGGACGGCAAGCTCGATGAGCTGCGCATCTCCTCGATCGCGCGCACTTATCAGCCGCTTCACCCGATCGTGCCGAAGGCGATACCCGAGAACGTGAACCTGGTCGGCAACCCGAGCTTCGAGTCGGGGCTCTACGGCTGGCGCATAACGCGCGAAGGCAACACGCGCCTGCTGTGGCACTTGGAGACGGGGGACGCGCCGCACGGGCGCGCCTTCCTTAGGGCCAGCGGGCCGGACTCTGGCTCGATCATCTCCTATCCCTTCACCATCGCCCCGGGCAAGCAGCACACCATCGCCGTCACGATGCGGGCGGACAAGCCCTGCAATGGCCGCCTGCGGCTCCAGAACACGGGCGGCGGCCGGGGGAGCGAGACTCACTATTTCAGTGTCACACAGGACTGGCAGCGCTTCTCGAAGAGCTTCGATGTGCCGGAGGATTGGGCGACCGACAAGGCGTACGTCGAGATCTCGGGCTCCGATGACGCCCGCGTGGACGCGGACGCGGTCAGCGTCGCGGTGGGTGACGAATCCGACTATGCCCGGACCGAGACCGACGGCCTCTCCGTGGGGCTTCTGGCGGAACTGCCGCCCCACCGCACCTACATGCTCAACCACGGCGGCGCGCTGCCGGTAAAGGTGACCAACGCCGCGGGCCGGGATCGAAACCTGACGCTGACCTGCGCCGTCACAGACTGGCTCGGCCAGGAGGTGAGCCGTCAGCAGGTGAAGGTCGGCACCGTGCCGGCCGGCGGAGTTGCGAATGCGCGGCTGGAGCTTCCTAACGATGCGGCCGGCTGGTTCGTCGCGCACCTGAGCGTGCATCAGGACGGCCGGCTCATCAAGGAGACCGAAAGGATCTTCA
>CAZSET010000387.1:0-2690 GCA_964605915.1 uncultured candidatus Brocadiaceae bacterium
GAACACTTCTGGGCGACCTGCTGGCGGCCACGTGGACGGAGATGTACAAATTGTTCTTCCGGTTTCCCTCCCTCTACACGCGGTTCAGCCCCTCGGTGGTGCTGCAGGCGTTTGCCCTGAGCGGGACCATGTGCGTGCTGGGAGCGGCCAGGTCCGCCTGGCGCGTGCTGCGCGTGCAGCCGGCCGTGGCCGTCCGGCCGCAGGCGGCGGCGTCCGCGCGAAGCGTCCACGAGGGGGTCCTGGGCTTCGTGTGGGCCAGGATGCCGCTGGCCTGGCGCATCAGCACGCGCAACACGCTCAGGGCCTGGCACCGGTCCCTCTTCACGCTGATGGGCGTCGCCCTGGCCGTCGTGATACTCCTGATCGGCACGGCGATGACGGACTGGATGGACTACATCATGTACTACCAGTTCGGCCTCGTCGATCGGTCGGACTTGCACGTGGACTTCGTGACCGAACGGCGGAAGGCGGCCGTGCTCGACGTGGCTTCGCTCCAAGGAGTGCGACGCGCCGAAGGCATCCTGCAGTTCGGCGCGGAGCTGCGCAACGGATGGCGCAAGAAGACGGTCCTGGTGCTCGGCCTGCCGGCCGACAGCAGCCTCTACCGGATCTACGACACTGCCGGCAGGCGCGTGCCGCTCCCAACCGACGGTCTGGTCATCCCGGAGAGGCTGGCCAGAAAACTCCACCTGTCGAGGGGAGCCTCCGTCCTGATGGACCCGTATCTGAAGGACAAGGACGAGCGGTTCGCCGAGGTGCGGGCCGTGGTGGACCAGTACATCGGGGTAACCGTCTGCGCCACGCAGCAGTTCCTGTCCGAGCTGTTGGGAGAGCCGGGCGCCGTCAACGGCACGCTGATCAGGTCCGAGCCGGACGCGCTCGCGACGGTGACCTCGGAGCTGGACGACGTGCCGGCCGTGCGGGCCGTCACGGCCACCGGAGCCATCCTCGGAGGCTTCGAGGAGACCGTCAGCGACCTGATGCGCGTGTCGACCTTCGTGCTCGGCCTCTTTGCCGCCATCATCGCCTTCGCCGTCATCTACAACTCCTCCACGGTGAGCATCGCCGAGCAGGAGCGTGACCTGGCCTGCATGTGCAGCCTGGGCTACGAACGCGACACCGTTGCACAGGTCGCCACAAACGATATAATGCCACTCGGCCTGCTGGGTACGGCCGTCGGACTGCCGCTCGGCGTCCTGGTCTGTCACGGGCTCTCCCGCCTGTACGAGACCGACATCTACAAGCTGCCGGTCGTCATAAAGCCGGCCACCTATGCGACCGTCGTGGCCACCGTGCTGGTGTTCCAACTCGTGGCGCGCTGGCTCTGCCGGCGGCGCGTCTACCGCATCGACATCGTGCGGCGCCTGAAGACACTGGAATAGCCATGAAACGACTGCTGACCAGGCTGGGCTGGCCGGTCCTAATCGCCCTCATCATCGGCGGCATCTACGCCTACGGGAAGACCCGTCCCGTCGAGGTGCAGACTGCCCAGGTGTTGCACGGCCGGATCGAGGAGTACGTTACCGAGGAGGCCCAGACTCAACTCCACACCGAACGCGTGGTCACCGCCGACCTGCCCGGGACGGCCCGCCGCATAACGCTCGAAGAGGGCGACTCCGTGGCGGCCGGGCAGGTCATCACCACCGTCGAGGACACCGAACTGAAGCTGTACCTGGACGTGATGCAGGCGTCGCTCAAGGAGATCGAGGGACGGTTGGCTGGCGCGGACGTGCCGCTGCCGAAGGAGTCCGAGATAGCGGCCGCCGAACAGGAGCGCCTGCGGGCCAGCCAGGAAGTCGAGGGCCTGGCGCAGGACAAGAAGGCGGCCGAGGCCGAGGCGGCCTTCGCGGCCAAGGACTTCAAGCGCATCAAGGAGCTGTTCGAGTCCGGCTCTGCAACCGACCAGCAGTACGACTTAGCCCTGCGCAGCCTGGAGACGGCCGCCGCTTCGCTTTCGGCCCTCGAACGCCGCCTGGCCGCCGCGGAGACGGCAGTCAAGGTCGCCGACCTCCGCAAGCAGGTGCTCCTGGATTCAATGGGCGACACCGCGTACCTGCACGACGTCTACGGCGCCCAGCTCGAACAGACCCGCAAGATGATGGACCTGCTCTCCCACGAAATCGCCAAGACGCGCGTCAACAGCCCCATAGCGGGCGTTGTGCTGGAGAAGTACGTCGACAGCGAGCAGTTCGTCCAGCCCGGCGCGCCGCTGGTCAAGGTGGGCGACATGGAGTCCATCGAGATCCGGGCCGACATCCTGTCGGACGAGGTCGGGCGCGTGGAGCTCGGGCAGCAGGTGCTCCTGGTCGGCCGGGCCGTCCGCGACCCGAATGCCCGCGGGCGCGTCAAGAAGATACACCCGTCCGGCTTCACGAAGATATCGGCGCTCGGCGTCCGGCAGCAGAGGGTCGCCGTGCTCATCGATTTCGACAACTCCGAACTCCAACTCCAGCCGGGCTACGAGCTCGACGTCAAGGTGGCGGTCGCCGCCAGGGACGACGCCGTCCTCGTGCCGAGCGAGGCCGTCTTCGCGACGGCAGAGGGGCAGGCCGTCTTCGTGGTGCTCGACGGCCGGGCCCGCCTGCGGACGGTCAGCACCGGCCTCAAAGGGGATGATTACTACGAGGTCGCCGCCGGCCTGGAGCCCGGCGACGTCGTCATACTGCGCCCTCCGACCGACCTGGAGCCCG
>CAZSET010000388.1:0-2681 GCA_964605915.1 uncultured candidatus Brocadiaceae bacterium
CGGTTGATCTCGTCGCCCAGCACGATGTGGGCGAAGATGGGGCCGGGCACGAACCGGAACTCCCGCTTGCCCGTGCTCTCGTCGAGCACGTTCGTGCCGGTGATGTCGCTGGGCATCAGGTCGGGGGTGAACTGGATGCGCCGGAAGCTCAAGGACGTCACCTGGGCCAGGCTGGAGACCATCATCGTCTTGGCAAGTCCGGGCACGCCCACCATCAGGCAATGGCCGCGGGCGAAGATGCAGCCCAGCAACTGCTGGATCACCTCCTTCTGGCCGTAGATGACGCGCCGCATCTGGCCCATCATCGCCTGGATGTGGTCGCTGAACTTCTCCAGTCGTCTGGCAAAGCTGCTCTCTTTGGCCTCCACAGCACCTCGCTTGCCGCGCTCTCAGGACTTGCCGCGGCCTTCGAGTATATCGTTGATGCGAACGGACGCTCCCGTCCGGGACGACTCCATCACGGCGAAGCTCATGGCCAGGCTGTTCAGGTTGTCCCGCGCGTTGGCCTCCGGCTGGCGGCCCTCGGCTATGGCCTGCTGAAACTCCGCAAGCGCCGCCGCCTGGCCCATGGCGTCCTGCCCATCGAGCTCCACCTCGCTGTCCTCCTCCGGATGGCCAACCGGCATGACGTGCACGCGGTCGGCGCGCAGCTCGACGACCCCCTCCGGGCACTCGACCCGCCAGTAGCCGTCCCAGGTCGTCTGTCGGCCAATGGTGACCCAGGTGCCTTCATAAACGACTTGCAGGCCGCCTTCGAAGTCGAAGATGGCCGCCACGCACGGGTCGTGCTCGAACCAGCTCCACTGGGGCCGCCAGCTCCTGGCATACACCGCAAGGGGCTCCCGCCCGGTCAGGCACCGCATCAGGTCGAAGTGATGGATGCTCATGTCCCGCACCAACGGGTGCTCCATGGTGAAGCGGAACGATCCGTCGAAGCGGAGGCACTTGGCGAATCGGACCGACGCGTTGTCCGGGGGGCCGAACTGGCCGCTCTGCACCAGTCGGCGCATCGTCCTGGCCCAGGGGCGGAAGCGGTAGTTCTGGCTGACCATCAGCGTAAGCCCCGCCCGTTCGGCCGCCTCCGCCATCTGGCGGCCGTGCTCCATGGTGTCGGCGATGGGCTTCTCGCTCAGCACGTGAAGCCCCCGCTCCAAGGCCGCCAGCGCCACTTCGTGGTGCACCGCCGGAGGCGTCACGTTCAACACGGCGTCGGCCTCCACCGCGTCGAAGGCCTCCCGGAAGCTCGCAAAACAGCGGGACGGCGCCAGGCCCGTCGCTTCGCCCGCGCGCCCCAGGGCCTTCTGGTCCACGTCCACAAGGCCGACCAGCGAGGCCGTTCGGTCCCGCTGCACACGCGCGGGCCAGGTCCTCCCAAATCCCCCGACGCCTACCTGTATGAACCGCATGTCCCGCGTGCCTCCGAGCCGCTGAGGACGGCTCCAAATCGCCGAAGCGGCGATTCTAACCCAACGCTGCAACACGGGCAAGGACATTGCCCCCGGGCACCTTGTCCGCCCCGCCCATGGCCGCCATCTGCTTGACAGCAAACGCAGCATTCGCTACCTTATAGGGCCTTGACCCTTTTCGCCCGGAGTGCGTGAGCGGGAACCGATATGGCCGTAGACGATCTCTACTCGAAAGCCTGCGATGCAGTCGAGCGGGGGCGGTTTGACTACGCCATCCGGCTGATCCGGGAGGTGTTGCGGCAGCAAGCCGACTACCCGGACGCCCGGATCGTCCTGCGGGGGGCCGAGCGGCGCCAGTTGGAACAGAAGGGCAAGTCGCCGCTGGCCCTGCTGGGCGTCCTGCCGCGGCGACTCCTGACCACCGCCCGGGCGCTGGTGGGGGGCCCCAGAAAGAAACTCGAGGTCTATGAGGACTACCTGGAGCGCGGTCCCAACAGCTTCTGGGCGCTGGGGAAGGCTGCGGACGCAGCTCGCAAGGCCGGCCTCAACTCGCAGGCCGTCCAAATGTACAAGGATGCCTTGACGTTCAAACCGAACTCGAAACGCACGCTGCGGATCCTCAGCGATCTGCTGCGACAGATGGGGCAGAGCCAGGAGGCCCTGAGATACTTGACTCGCCTGGCCGATTTGGCGCCCGCCGACCGCGACCTGCAGCGCGAAGTGCGCGACCTGACCGCCAGCGACCACATAGCAGCACACGAGATGGAGACGGCCACCAGCTTCATGGATCTTGTTCGCGACAAGGACGAGGCCGCCCGGCTGGAGGCCGACGGCCGGATGGCCGTCACCATGGACGACCTGCGCAAGGAGGTCACGGAAGCAGAGAGCCGGCTGGCCGAGGCGCCCGACAACGTCAACCGCATCCTCGATCTCGCCAAGCTGTACGTGGACACGAGCCAATCGGCCAAAGCGCACAAGCTCCTGCGCGAGAAACACCAGCAGATGCCGGACAACTATGAGATACGCGAGGCCCTGGGGGACGTGCAGTTGCACATGTTCAGAGAGGCCGAGGCAAAGCAACGGACCGGGGCCGATTCCGGAGACGCCGAGGCAAAGCAGAAACTGGAAGAGCTCCAGAAGCGCCGCACGGAGTTCGGCATTCGGGAGTATGGCTGGCGCGCCTCGCAGCACCCCACGGACCGCGAGCTGCGCCTGAACCTCGGGAACGCTTATTTCGAGGCCGGCCAGTACAACGACGCCATATCCGCCTTTCAG
>CAZSET010000389.1:0-2670 GCA_964605915.1 uncultured candidatus Brocadiaceae bacterium
GGCACTGATCGAGGCTACAGCCCTGCCGGTGACAGCAGTGCATCCCTCATCTGTGTCAATCAGTGAGGATCAGTGGCCAATGCCGTACGTTCGGCGCTGCTCTCCCCAACCGGCGCCAAGCCAATGATTTACACAGATTGACACTGATCGAGGCTACAGCCGTGCCGGTGACAGCAATGCATTCCTCATCTGTGTCAACCAGCGAGAATCGGTGGCCATTGAGCCCTGTCTCTCCAGAGTGAATGCCTCAAGAGGCCATAGCGGGCGTCCCGAACGCCCCTTGCGGCAAGGCTGCGCGTCAACATTAGGAATACCGGCCTCAATAGCTCCGCCTCCTTCCTGCTCCTACTCCTGCTCGGGCGCGCCCCGCTTGTCCCGAGTCGCGCCGTACGGCGGATCGAGGGGCCGCGCCCCTACAGCGTAGCGTGGCGTGGCTATCCCCATTCCATCGAGGAATCGCGCCCCCTACCCTATCTCCCCCAGCTCCCGCAGCCGGTCCTGCATCTTGATCATCAGCTTGTTGATGCGGTCCGTACTCCGCAGGGCCGCCAGCGTCAGCAGGGACAGCACCGACATCAGAACGAACAACGTGCACGAGCCCACGTCCCACGCGCATTCCACGGCCATGCGATAACTCAAGAAGACCGTGTAATGCTCCGCGTCCACGCCGGGCGGCGCCATCGGGGACGCCGGCATGAACCTGTTCCAGAACGAGAGGCCGTGCTGGGCCGCTTCCCGGTTGATGCTCGCCGTGTACAGAATGGCCACCACCGCGCAAACCAGAAAGAGGAGCAGGAAGAGGACGGCGAACGCCTTTCTCTTCCGGTGAAAACCTTCGGCACGTCTCAGGATCCGCAGTTCCGAGTCCGAAAGCTCCATGGCTGCCTCCCGGGAATTGAGATAGGCCGTCCGGCCGGTGCGGCCACTATTATACGCGCTGGCGGCGCCAGCCGGACATGAAAAACTGCGCGGCCTCCAAACCGTCTTGCCTGTCCTTACGTGCGCCCGTTACTGGCCACCGACCACCGGCCACTGGCCACTGCCGTCCCGCGCCTTTGCACTCACCCAAGCCCACTGCTAATATGCCCGCGTCATGGCGCACGGGGAAGGGACTACTGCCCGGAGAAGATGACATGCGAAGGTGCACCATTCTGTGTCTGGCGATCGGCGCCTTCCTGACCACGTGCCTTGCCGCCCCGTCCGCCGGGGCCGAGGAGACGGAAACCATGGACCTCAGGCGTTCGGACGTTGTCTTCATGGGCTACAGCGAGCCCGAGGTCTGCCGGCAATATGGCGCGACGGTCATAAGCTGGGGCGGCCGGCCGTGGCGCGACGACGAAGGGTCGATCAATTGGTTCCAGAAGCGCGTCAAGGAGGCCCACGCTCTTGGCATCCGCTACCTGCCCGGCGCGGCGTTCCGCACGGCGTTCGCGCAGATGATCGACTACGACCCCAACTTCGAGGACGCCATCTGTCGCTCGCTGGAGGGAGAGCCGATCCTTGTCCCCTGGCTTTGGGACCACGAGCACAAGGGCCATCCCGCCTACTGGTTCTGCACGAACTCGCCCGCTTACCGCGAATACCTCAAGCACCAGATGAAGAACGCTTTTCTGATCGACGTGGAGGGCCTGCACATCGACGACTACGCGGGCACGGTCGGCACGCGCTGGGCGGGCGGGGGGTGCTTCTGCCGGCACTGCGTGGCCGCCTTCCGCGAGCACCTGAAGGAGAACGTCCCGCGCGAGAAGCTGGCCGAGCTGGGCATCACGTCCCTGGACGGTTTTGACTACGGCCAGTTCCTGCGCGACCGCGGCGTGACGGCCGAGCAGTACAAGCGCGAGGCCGCCTGGCATCCCGAGAAACTGCCGCTCAGCCACGAGTACGAGAACTTCCAGAGGCGGCGCTCGACCGAGTGGGTCGCCGAGTACCGGCGCTGGGCGGAGGAGCAGGCCGGCCATCCCCTGGCTCTCTGCGTGAACTCCGGCGTCTCCGGCGCGGGCAGCCTGCTTATCGCGCCGTTCGTCACGTTCTTCTCCGGTGAGGTGGGGCACGAGGCGGAGTCCGGGCAGGTCTCGCCCAAGCCGGTCTGGAGCTTCAAGCTCGGCGACGCGGTGGGCCGACCGGTCGCCTGCACCGGCGCCGGCTGGGACTGGGCCTTCGTCAACGAGCACAACAAGCCCGGCCTGGTGCGCACGTGGATCGCGCAGGCCTACGCATTCGGCCATCAGTTCATGCCCCCCGTCCATCAATGGTGCTACACCAAGGAGAAGGGCTCGCACTGGTATGACGCGCCGCCCGAGGAGCTGGCCTACGTCTGCCGGTTCGTGCGCGAGAACGCCGGGCTGTTCGACGGCTACGACGCCGTGGCGCACGTCGGCCTGCTCTACAGCAACGCGGCGTCCCGGCGCTGGCAGCAACAGGCCGCCGACGCCTGCGCAGAGCTCGTCCTGATGAACGTGCCGTTCAGGCTCGTGCTCGCCGGAGACGACCAGATGGACGCGCGCCTGGAGTCCGAAGACCTGAAGGACCTTAAGGCACTCGTGGTCACCGAGCCGCTCTACCTCGACGCCGATCAGCAGGCCGTCCTGGACGGAGCGAAGGACGTGACGGTCGAGTGGCAGGAGGGGGATTGGGCGTCTGACTCACTGCGCCGCTACGTAACCGTCGAGG
>CAZSET010000390.1:0-2665 GCA_964605915.1 uncultured candidatus Brocadiaceae bacterium
CTCCAGCACGCGGGAGGTCGAGAGGAGAGGGTCCACGGCCGGATAGAGCCCCAGCGAGGCCAGCTCTCGCGTCAGGAAGATGGTGGCGTCCAGGTGGGCGTAAGTGGCGGCAGGAGCGGGGTCGGTGAAGTCGTCCGCCGGCACGTAGATGGCCTGGACGCTGGTGATCGAGCCGCGCTTGGTCGTCGTGATCCGTTCCTGAAGTTCGCCCATCTCGGAGCCCAACGTGGGCTGATAGCCGACGGCGGACGGCAGGCGGCCCAGCAGGGCGCTCACCTCGCTGCCGGCCTGCACGAAGCGGAATATGTTGTCCACGAAGTGCAGCACGTCTCCGCCGGTCTGGTCGCGGAAGTATTCCGCCACACTCAGGGCCGTCAGTCCGACGCGGAAGCGGGCGCCCGGCGGCTCGTTCATCTGACCGTAGATCAGGGAGCACTTGTCCAGCACGCCGCTCTCCTGCATCTCGAGCCAGAGCTCATTCCCCTCGCGCGTGCGTTCGCCCACACCGCTGAAAACGGCGCGCCCGCCGTGCTCGATGGCGATGTTGCGGATCAGCTCGCGCTGCACGACCGTCTTGCCGCAGCCGGCGCCGCCGATGGCGCCGATCTTGCCGCCCTTGGGGAAGGGGATCAGGAAGTCGATGACCTTCACGCCCGTCTCCAGCAGCGTGGTCTCGACGGACTGCTCCTCAAGCGGCGGCGCCGAGCGGTGGATGGGCAGGTACTCCTCGGTTTCGATGGGACCGAGCTCGTCGATGGGCTCTCCCATCACATTCATGATTCGGCCCAGCGTGGCCTCGCCGACCGGCACCATTATGGGCTTGCCGGTGTCCGTGGCGCTCTGCCCCCTGGCCAGCCCTTCGGTGGGCGCCATCGCCACGCAGCGCACCACGTTGTCGCCCAGGTGCTGCGCAACTTCCAGCACCAGCTTCTCATCCCCCGGGCGCTCCACGTGGATGCCGTTGTAGAGGGCAGGGAGCTGCTCGGGGGGGAACTCGATGTCCACCACGGGACCGATTATCTGAATGACTGTTCCTTGGCCGGGCATTGTCGCCTCGTTCTACGAACTCGGGCTCTCAATCTCTCATGGCTTCTGCGCCGCCCACCACGTCCAGCATCTCCCTGGTGATGCCCTCCTGGCGGACGCGGTTCATGGTCAGCGTCAGGTCCGCGATCATGTCTTCGGCGTTCTCTGTGGCGTTGTCCATGGCCACCATGCGGGCGCCGTGTTCGCTGGCCTGTGCCTCCAGCAGTGCGCGGTAGATCTGCACGCCCACGTTATACTCGAGCAGGCGGTCGCAGATGGTCTGATGGTCCGGCTCGTGGATGTAGACCTGTTCCGCCCCCGTTTGCGCCTCCTGCGGCTCGAAGTGGACGCCGTAGGGCACCTCCCTGTCGTAGTGCTCCTTGATCTGCTCCGCGTGGCGCGCCGGGGAGCATGGCAGAAGGCGCCTTCGCACCACGAGCTGGCGCATGGGGCTGAAGAACTCGGTGAAGACGGCCACGGCTTCGTCCACTTCGCCGCCGAGGAAGAGCTGTTCCACGTCGCTCCTGATGTCCTGCGCCGCGGTGAAATGCACGGGGTTGAAGATCTCCTCGTAAGATCTGTAGACCTCGAGCCCGGCCGACTTCAGGCGGCTCAGGCCCCGGTGTCCGACCACGATGACGAAGTGCCGCTGGGCCGAGCGTTCGCCCAGGAGGTCCAGCGTTGCTTCGACGACGCGGTTGTTGTACGCACCGCACAGGCCGCGGTCGCTGGTGATGGCCAGGACGGCGACTCCCCTGACGGGCCGCTCGTTCAGGAACGGGTGCTCGGCGCCGACGGCCCCGGCGAGGAACCGCGCGCAGACGGCGTCCAGCCGGGACGAGTAAGGGCGCAGGGCCAGAATCGCCTGCTCGGCCCGACGCAGCCTGGCGCCGGCCACCATCTTCATGGCACGCGTTATCTGTTGGATGTTCTTAACGCCGCCGATGCGCCGTTTGAGTTCCCTGAAAGACGGCATAGAGCTCACTCCGGCCTGAGACTGCTAGTGCTTGCCGGCTTCCTGGCCGGCCTCGGCTTCCTGCTCATCCTCTCCTTCGGGTGCCTGACCCGCTCGCGCCGTCTGGCTCGGCACGAAAGACGCCTTGAACTCGGCGATTGCCTGCTCGAGCAGTTTCCGCGTTTCTTCGTCTATGTCCTTCGTCTCGGCGATCCGCCGGGCCACCTCGGGATGCTCGTCCTTGATGAACGCGTGGAACTCGCGCTCGAAGCGCCGCACGTCGTGGACGGCTACCTCTTTCAGATGCTCCTCGGTGCCCAGATAGATGGCGATGACCTGGAACTCGGCCGGCATCGGTTCGTACTGTTCCTGCTTGAGCAGTTCCGTCAGGCGCTCGCCGACGGCGAGCTGATGGCGGGTGGCCTCGTCCAGTTCCGTTCCGAACTCGGCGAATGCGGCCATCTCCCGGTACTGGGCCAGCGAGAGCTTCAATTCGCCGGCCACCTTCTTCATGGCCTTGATCTGCGCGGCGCTGCCGACGCGGGAGACGCTGGTGCCCACGTTCATGGCCGGGCGGATGCCCTTGTGGAACAGGTCGGCCTCCAGGAATATCTGCCCGTCGGTGATCGAGATCAGGTTGGTCGGGATGTAGGTCGAGATGTCGCCGGCCTTGGTCTCCACGAT
>CAZSET010000391.1:0-2645 GCA_964605915.1 uncultured candidatus Brocadiaceae bacterium
CACGACGACACGAACGAGTCCGCTCGAAGCCAGATGAAACTCTAACGTTGTAGTGTTAGCTTCTTGTCGTTATCCTTGTTCTCGATGATTTCCTGGTGAGACACGGAGAACGGCAAGAGCCTAACGTTAACCACTACGACACGACAAGCACGACGAAAGAGTATAGGATTTGGCGTTGTGATCGTTGTGCCGTCGTGGTTAGGCGTTGTCGCTCTCTGTGGTGAATGGCCGTCGTGGGGATTACAGCTCCACGGAGCGGCCCGTCTCGACCGATTCCCTCTCTGCCTCGACCAACCTCACCGAGAAGGCGCTCGATTCGGGCGTGACGACGGCCGGGATCTCGTCGTTCTGGATGCAACTGACGAAGTAGGCGATCTCCTCCTGATAGCCGTTCTTCTCGGGCAGGTGCGGGTGGGCGCTGCCCTTGTCGGTGATCTCCAGCAGCCCGTGGTGCTCGGCGGAACTGAACCGCAGACACCCCTTCTCAAAGGCCGCCATGAAGTGCGCCTCGAAGCTGAAGCCGGTCGGCAGGGACAGGTTCGCCCCGGCGCGCACGGCCATCTTGTCGTCGTAGATGTATTGGGACTCCACGGCGTCGTAGCCGCCGCTGACACCGACGGCCGCGGTCGAGCAGACGGCCCGCGGCTCGCCCAGCAGGTAGTGGACGAAATCCGCGTCGTGCACGTGCAGGTCCAGCACGCCCCCGCCGCTGCGCTTGTGGTCCAGCAGCCAGTTCTGCCACGACCAGCCCGGCGGCGGCCCGCCGCGCCACATCGAGAGTTCCAACAGCCGCCCGAATCGGCCCGACTCGACCGTCTCGTTCAGGTACTCGTAGGCGGGGAAGAACCGCACGCAATGGGCGATCATCAACTTGCCGGGCGCGCCCCTGGCCACCTTGAGCACGTCCTGGCACTCGGCGTACGTGAGCGCCATGGGCTTCTCGCACAGGACGTGCTTGCCGGCCTCCAGTCCCTTTTTGCAGTATTCGGCGTGCAGGAATGTCGGCAGGCAGATGTCCAGCATGTCGACGTCGGGGTCCTCGACGAGATCGTCGGGATCCGTGGTGAGCTTCTGCCTGTCGGGGTCGAGCCTGCCGCCGCCCTCGCCGATGTTGATCTGCTGGGAGGTCTCCCCCGGGTGGAGCCTCTCCTCCCGAGTGTCCGCCACGGCCACGACCTCGGCATCGTGGATGGCGTCATAGCACCCCAGGTGCATGTTGCCCATACCGCCCAATCCTATGATTCCGACCCTGACCATCGTCTTGCCCTCCCCCAGAGGTTCGGTTGTCCTTCGTCTTGCCGCAGGCTCATGCCTGCTGTATTGTATGCAAACGGTGCGGCCGTGCAACAAGCGCGGCCTGACCGGGCAGAGCGGCACGTCGCGGCAACAGGGGGGCCCTACAGCATGGGCGCGCGTCTTTTCCGCTTCCACAGGGCGGTGGTCTCCCCCCACCGGCGGGGTCCGGCGCTCGGCGTTGCCCGCGCGGCGCTGAGCGTGGCGAGCGGCGTCTACGGCCTGGGCGTCAGGGCCAGGAACGGCCTGTATCGCGCCGGATGGCTGAAGACGCAACGGGCGGGCGTGCCCGTCGTCAGCGTGGGCAACATCACGGCCGGCGGGACGGGGAAGACTCCCTTCGCCGCATGGCTGGCCCGGCTGCTGGTCATCCACAAGATGCGGCCCGCCATCCTGTCGCGGGGCTACGGCAGACATCGCGCGCTCGGGCTCGACGATGAGAACGAGATGCTGCGCCGCCTGGCCGACGGCGTACCGGTGGTGGTGGAGCCCGACAGGCTGAAGGGCGCGGAGAGGGCCGTCCGGCAACACGGCGCCGACGTGCTGATACTGGACGACGGCTTTCAGCACCGGCGCCTGGCCCGCGACCTGGACGTGGTGCTCATCGACGCCGTCTGGCCTTTCGGGGCCGGGCACCTGCTCCCGCGAGGGTTGCTAAGGGAGCCGGTGAAAGGGCTCAGGCGGGCCGACTTCCTCGTCCTGACGAGGATGGAACTGATCGGCCCCGAGCAGATCAAAGACGTGAAGACCAGGTTGAACCGGTTCGCCCATGGCGTGCCCGTCGCCTTCTGCGAGACGACGCTCCAGGGGCTGCGCCCGCTGGGACGGCCGGCGGAAGAGGCGCTTCTTCCGGGAGCATTGCGGGAGGGCCGATGGGCGGCCTTCTGCGGGATCGGCAATCCCGAGGCGTTCCGCCTGACGCTGCGACGGGCAGGCTGCGGTCCGGCCATCTTCAGCGTGTTCGCGGATCACGAACGCTACAGCCGGCGGCAGATCGCAGGCGTGCTGGCCCGGGCGCGTGCGAGCGGGTGCAACCGCGTCGTCACGACGGAGAAGGACGCCGTGAAGGTGGAAGCGTTGACGGCGAGGGATGGACTTCCGGCGGGGCCGGGGCTGTACGCCCTTCAGACGGAACTGGACATGACCGAGGGCTCGACGGCCTTCATAGCTGCCGTCCTGGAGGCGGCGGGCCGGCGCGCGTAGGCTCCAACCCAGGGCGCACCGCAGCCCTGCCACGGGCCGTGCGGAGCATCCCGGCGCTGGCTTAACCACTGAGGAACCCTCTCCCCATGGCACGGAACGTCGAGGTCAAAGCGAGGGCCCGCGACCTGGAGGCCGTCCGCGAACGGGTC
>CAZSET010000392.1:0-2638 GCA_964605915.1 uncultured candidatus Brocadiaceae bacterium
AAGTTTGCCGGGATCATGGTGTCGGCAGCCGGATTCCAGACTTCCGTGTCGATTCCGTTGACGATCCCGTAGAGGTCGGCAGAACGTTCTCGCAGAACGCCGTCCATGCCGCAGCCGTGCTCTTCCGTCTGGATCTCTTCGCTGTACCTCTGGCTGACCGTGGTAAGGACGTCGGCACCCACCAGCCCCGCCTTCAGGAACGAGAGGTTCCCGTAGTACTCGAGCATCTTCCAGGTGAAAAGGCTCCACGGCAGGCCGGCCAGATTCATGTCCCAGTGCCAGAAGATGCCCTGGTAGGCGATGTTGTGGATCGTGAAGACCGTGGCAGACTCCGCGAAGTCCGCGTCGTAGACGTGCCTGACGTATACGGGGACGAGCCCGGTCGGCCAGTCGTGGCAATGGAAGATGTCCGGCTTCAGGTCCAGCGCATTGCACATCTCCAGGGCGCCGCGGGACAGGAAGACAAACCGCTCGCTGTTGTCCTGGTAGTCGCTGTGATCGGAGCGCTTGGTGTAGTAGCCGTCCCGGTCGTAGTAGCGATCATTCTGGAGGAAGAACACCTCCACGGCCGTCCCCGGCAACCTGGCGCGCCACGTGGCTCCGGGCACTTCCGCGTCCCCGAGGGGGACCAAGAAATCGCCGTCCTGCACCCGCTCCAGGGGAGACCCAATGCGTTCCGCCGTCTCCCGCACGCCCTGGTAAAGCGGGCTGATGACGCACACGCTCTCGCCCAGCTCGGCCAGGGCCGCAGGCAGCGAACCGAGCACGTCCGCCAGGCCGCCTTCCTTCGAGAAGGGCGCAACTTCCGAAGCTACCATCGCGATCTGCATCGGCCTTCATCCTCAATGTTGTCGCTCACGGAGTTCCTGCTCAGCAGGCCATTAGTCCCCGGCGCCCTCCCGGACCGACGCCGAGCCGATCTTCTCCTCGACCTTCCGCTGCGGCACGTCCCGGAGGAACTCGGCGGCGCGCTCGGGCTCCATCGGGTTAATGTAGAACCCGGTGCCCCATTCGAATCCCGCCACGCGCGTCACGCGCGGCATCAGCTCAATGTGCCAGTGGAAACACCTGACTTCGGCGCCGCCCACGGGGGCCGTGTGAATGGCGTAATTGTAGGGGGGATCCCTGAGGCATACTTCCAGCCGGGCCAGGGCCTCCTGGAGCGCGCCCGCCAGGTCCGCGGCCCCCGCGTCGCTCAACTCCAGAAAATGAACGGAGTGCTCCTTGGGCATGACCCACATCTCGAACGGGAAACGCGCGGCGAACGGACTCAGCACGGCGAAGTGCTCCGTCTCCAGCACCACGCGCTCACGCTCCCGCAATTCCTGCTCCAGGATGTCGCAGAACAGGCACCGCCCGTGGCTGCTGTAGGACTCCTCGCAGCACCGCATCTCCTCATGCACGCGTTTGGGCATGACCGGAACGGCGATCAGTTGCGAGTGCGTGTGCTCGATGCTGGCGCCGGCGACCTGGCCCACGTTCTTGAAGATGAGGACGTAGCTGAGCCTCTGGTCGGCGCTGAGTGCGCGCGCACGCTGGCGATACATCCTCAGGACCAGCTCGAAATCACGCGTGGCCATCTCCGTGGGCGACATGAGGTGACGGGGCGTTTCGATGATGACCTCGTGCGCACCGAACCCCCCCACGCTCTCGTAGAGGCCCCTTCGCTCCACTCCGAATGCGCTGTCAGGGCGCAGCGCGGGGAACTTGTTGGGCACCACTCGGACCTGCCAGCCGGGGCTGTCCGGCGCGGTGCCATCCGCCCGAATGGCCGTTATCTCCGGGGGCGTACGATCCTCGTTGCCCTCACAGAACGGGCAGAACTCGGTGCTCCGTTCCCCCCGGCTCACGTGGAAGTCATGGGGCCTGGCCGCCCGCTCCGTGGCAATAATCACCCAACCGTTCGTAACCGGGTCTCGGCGAACCTCTGCCATCCGGCCAGGTCTCCCTGTGAAGTCGTCACCTGGTCAATTATAATGCGCCGCCACGCCTCACACAACGGATACTTCCTGCGGGCGGGAGCTGCCGCCATGGCCGACGCATTCCAGATCACCGACGTGCATGCGCACCTGGACGCCAGGCAGTTCGCTGCGGATCTGTCAGCGGTAATGGATCGAGCCGCGCAGGCCGGCGTGTCAAGGATCGTCACCAGCGGTACGGACCTGGAGTCGTCCCGCCGCTGCGTTGAGCTGGCCCGGCGGATGCCGCGCCGGGTCTACGCCACCGTCGGCGTGCATCCGAACGATTGGTTCCGTTCCGGGCCCGACGACATGCGGCAACTGGAGCGGCTGGTCGGCCAGCCCGAAGTCGTGGCGATAGGCGAGACGGGCCTGGACCTGCATCGCAAGACGACGCAGCTCGAGCAACAGCTCGACGCATTCCGCCAACACATCCGCCTGGCCCTGTGGATGAACAAGCCCCTGATCGTCCACGCCCACAAGTCGGACGAAGAGGTGCTCCGCGTCCTGGCAGAGTCGGACGCCCGACTGTCCGGCCTGCGGCACTGCTTCGACCGCGCGCCGCAGATCGCCGAGCGGTACGTGGAGCTCGGCTTCTACATCTCCTTCGGGGGGCTTGTGACGCGCTCCGGGTTCAAGAAGGTGAAGCACGCCGCGCGCACGGTGCCGGACGAGAGGCT
>CAZSET010000393.1:0-2611 GCA_964605915.1 uncultured candidatus Brocadiaceae bacterium
CCGATCACGCCGGAGGACGTGAAAGCGCCGCCGACCTTGCCTTTTAGCCGGCCGTGGAACTTGACCGAATCGTCGAACAGATTCTTCAGCGGCGCGCTCATGAGCCCGTAGTAGGTGGGGCTGCCGGCGATGATGGCGTCGTACTGGAGAAGCTCGTCCGCTGCGGTGTCCGCCACGGACTTGAGGTCCACATCGGCACCGGCCCCCCTGGCTCCCTCGGCGGCCAGTTCGGCCATCCGCTTCGTGTTGCCCGTCTCCGAATGGTATACGACGAGGATCCTGGCCATCTGCGCTTGCTCCTGTCCGACCCGAAGCTTGCGGATGCGGCGCAGCTCAGTGCGCCACTTCCTGGAACCGTGACTCGCGGATCACCATGACGACGATCTCGCCCGGGTACTGGAGCTCCTCTTCGATCTCCCTGGCGATGTCGTGCGAGAGCCTGGCCGCGGACTGGTCGGTGACTCTGTTCGAGTCCACCAGCACGCGGACTTCGCGCCCGGCCTGAATGGCAAATGCCCGGGAAACGCCGCTGTGCTGCGTGGCCAGGTTCTCCAGCCGCTCCAGCCGCTTGATGTAACGTTCCAGCGTCTCCCTGCGGGCGCCCGGCCTGCTGGCGCTGATGGTGTCCGCGGCTATGATGAGCCCGGCGTAGAGAGAATCCGGCGCCACTTCCTCGTGGTGGGCGGCGATGGCGTTGACGACGGTGGGCGACTCGCCGCGGCGCTTGGCTTCTTCGGCCCCGAGGCTGGCGTGGGAGCCCTCGTGGTGCTGGTCGAGCGCCTTCCCGATGTCGTGCAGGAGTCCGCAGCGACGGGCAAGGCGGTGGTCCAGGCCCAGCTCGGACGCCATCAGGCCCGCCAGTTCGCAGACCTGCACCGAGTGCTCGAGCACATTCTGCCCGAAACTCGTGCGGAACTTCAGCCGGCCCAGCAGCCGCTTGATCGGGTCCGGCACGTCGCTCAAGTCGAGTTCGTAGCAGACCTCCTCGCCCGTCTCGCTGATGATGCGCTCGACGTCGGCCGTGGCCTGCTTGATGGACTCCTCGATCCGGCCGGGATGGATGCGACCGTCGGCCACCAGGCGCTGCATGGCCAGCCTGGCCGCCTCCCTGCGGACGCTGTCGAAGCTGCTGAGGACGACCACGCCGGGGGTATCGTCCACGATGACGTCGACGCCGGTGGCCTTCTCGAAGCACCGGATATTGCGGCCCTCGCGGCCAATGATGCGGCCTTTGACGTCATCGTTGGGCAGTTCCACGGTGCAGACCGTCACTTCGCTGGTGGTCTCGGCCGCGCACCGGCTGATCGCGTCGACCAGCACCCTGTTCCCCTCGCGTTCGGCGAGCTTCTGGGCACGCTTGACGCGCCGGTTGATCATCTCGGTGCATTCGTTCTCCACCTCTTCCCGCAGGCTGTCGGCCAGCATCTGCTTGGCCTCGTCGCGGGACAGGCCGCTGATGCGGTGGAGCTCCTGGCGGGCCTTCCGTTCGAGCTCTTTCAGACGATCTTCGAGCTCGGTCAATTCGTTCCGCTTGGCGGCGACGTTCTTTTCGGCGGTTTCGAGGAACTTCTCCTTCTTATTGAGCAGTTCCTCTTTCTCGTCCAGGCTGTCCTCGCGCTTGTCGAGCCGTCGCTCAGTCTGTCGCAGCTCGTTGCGGATCTGGCGCACTTCGGACTCGAACTCCTCGCGCCGCTGGATGATCTCCTGCTTGGCCTGAAGCTCGGCCTCGCGCCGGTGCTGCTCGGCGTCGTGGCGCGCCTCTTTCAGGATGCGCTCCCTGGTCTGCAGCGCCCCTCGCTCGGCCAGCTTGTCCACCATCAGGCGGACGAAATAGCCGCCGGCGACGGCCGCCGCCACGAAGCCGGCGGCAGTGTAGTTGCTGATCGCGAACACGTTTCTCCTCCCGCCCCTTGTCTCGGAGCAGGCAGCCGTTTGCCGTCCGGCAGAGGCGGGGGAAGATCGATCAGGCAGCGGAGGGCGCGACCGCTCGGACGAACACTCCTATTCCCGTCCGGTCGCCGACGCAAGGACTGTCAGCTCACATAGAGCCGGTCACCGGGCGTCCGCGCAGCCAAAGCGGCGCGGGCCTCCCGGGGGTGCGCAGTAGAGCAAACGGCCCGGCCCGACGCAGCCTGGTCGGGCGTATGCAGTGGCCACAAAACGGCTTACGGCAAACATTCAGGCTGTCCTCTGCTGGCAGGTTACTATGCCATGGTCACGATGCGAAATGGAGGCCACTTATCCGCTGGCCAATGGCGAAGTTCGGAACGGACATTCAAATGGCTCTTATGAGTCTGCGCCTTACCCCTCACGACCGGATCTGCGAGTCATTGCCGGCCAAAACGGCCGTCGCCCGCCGACCCCGCGTCAACTGGAGAAGGCAAAAGCTGCTTCTTTTATCCGTTGCGCACGGCCGCCCCGCGTTCACACAGCGGAGCACCTCCCAGGCGTGGGATTGGACCGAAACGCGCGGAGGCGGCCCAGCACAGGGATTGTGGTGGACGGTTTCGACCCCGTAGATATGGTCCACGCCCCTGAAACACTCCGCTCTTAGATGCAACTTGATTATCAGCGAAAGCGGTGCGCATGTCAAGGGCTGCGGCTGCTGTAG
>CAZSET010000394.1:0-2606 GCA_964605915.1 uncultured candidatus Brocadiaceae bacterium
GCCAGAGGTGACCAGCCGTCACTGCCTTTTACACAGAATACTGGACGTTATCCGGCGCATCGGAAGTCCACGCGGTCGAGATGCTGGACAGCATCAAGATGGAACTGGACGGGAGCGACCTGCTCGCCGAGGACTCCCCGGAGGTCTGCCACCCCATCCGGTGCCTGGAGGGCATTGACAACCGGTGCAGCGGGCAGCTCTACAAGGGCGAGCGCACGCACATCGGCTGGACGGCAAGCGAGGTGATCCTGCCGACCATTCCCGGCGCGAAGGCATCCGGGGCAATCATCAAGGTCGCCGGGATCACCGGCCGCATCGGGACATGAAGTACAAGCGCGCGGACGACGAAACGGTGCGGCCTTCACTGGTGGTGCTGGACGACCCGCAGACAAGTGAGTCGGCCCGCTCGCTCTCCCAGTCCCAGGCGAGAGAGAGCATCCTGGCCGGCGCCGTCCTCGGTCTGGCCGGCCCGGGACGTAAGATCAGCGGCATCATGCCGTGCACGGTCATCAAGCCCGGCGACATGGCCGACCGCATCCTCGACCGCGAGAAGCATCCGCAGTGGCAGGAGGAGCGCATGAAGATGGTCTACGCTTTCCCCCCGAACCAGAAGCTCTGGGACCGGTATGCCGAGATTCGCGCCGAGGACATGCGCATGGGCGGGGACGGCAGCCGGGCAACGGAGTTCTACCGGGAGCACCGGCAGGAGATGGACGCTGGCGCAGAGGTGGCTTGGGCGGATCGCCACCACGAGGACGAGCTGTCGGGCATCCAGCACGCCGTGAACCTGAAGTTGCGGGACGAGGCGACGTTCTGGGCCGAGTATCAGAACCAACCCGTGGCCGAGCAGGAAGGCGAGGGCGAGATGCTGGACGCGACGAGGTGGCCGGCAAGACGAACGGCCGGCAGCGGGGGCACGCGCCGGTGAAGTGCGAGCACGTGACGGCTTTCATTGACGTCGGCCAGAAGCTGCTCTACCACGCCGTGGCGGCGTGGGAGGCAGACTTCACCGGTTACGTCATCAGCTACGGCACGTATCCCGACCAACCCATAAGCTACTTCACCTCACGGGATGTCGACCGCACACTGCGGCGTGTGCATCATGGCATGGGCGTGGAGGGAGCGATCTACGCCGGGCTGGAGGCGCTGACCGGTGAGCTGCTGGCGAAGGAATGGCCACGGGACGACGGCGCCGTGATGCGGATCGGGCGATGCCTGATCGACCAGGGCTGGCAGACTGACGTCGTGCAGCAGTTCTGCCGGCAGTCCGAGCACGCGGCCGTGCTCATGCCCGCGCGCGGACACGGCATCACGGCCTCGCACAAGCCCATCAGCGAGTACGGCCGCCACCGCGGTGATAACATCGACCACCACTGGTGGATACCGAGTGTGAGGCGCAAGCGCGCCCTGAGGCATGTGGAGATGGACACGAACTACTGGAAGTCATTCGTGCACGAGCGGCTGCCGACGGCCATAGGCGATCCCGGCTGTCTTTCTATCTTCGGCCGCAAGGCCGTGCGGCACCGCCTCTTCGCCGAGCACCTGACTGCCGAATACCGCGTCCGCACCGAGGGCCGCGGCCGCACGGTCGACGCGTGCAAGCTCCCCGCTCACAGACCGGACAACCACTGGGGCGACTGTGTGGTCGGTTGTGCGGTTGCCGCTTCCATGCAAGGGGCCGAGAGGATCGGTGCTGCCGTTCAGACAGGCGGCAAGGAGAAAAAGCAGCTCAAGCTATCCGAATTGCAGCGTACTGAGCATTAGCGGAAGGGGGCAAGTATTACTCCCTGGTTGCCCACCGGTATATTGTCTGAACCCTCATATGATTATCTTCATCATGTCTGCCTCGCCGTTGGCAGATGGCCAGAGCGCCCGTGGCTCCGGTGCGTCTCATTTTCCTCGCCGCATGAGTCGCTGGAACCACAGCACAGGGTTGTGCTGCGGCAGACAGTATGGGGTTATCAGTCCTCGTTCTGCATCTGAAGCGTCTCCATGTACTCTTTCACGCACTCCTCGCAGCTATGGCCATCAGCCCCTTCCTGGATAAAGCGACGGAAGTCATCCAGCCAGTCTACTCCGGCTGGAGAATGACGTCTGATGAAGGCCAGAAAACAAACGAAGCGTTCCAGCCCGTACGGGTCCACCGCGTGTTCCATGTCGCATGCCGTTGCTGCCGCCTGCCCAGCTTCCAGCCCCAGGATGTCCTCCAGGAAGTTCCTGACAATGTGGTGGCGCGTGGCGAGTTGATCCGCTCTCTCTCGACCTTCCTCGGTGAGCGTAATCAGTTCGTAGGGTTCGTAATTGATCATTCCTTTCTCGGCAAGGCTTTGCAGAGCCGCAGTCACCGTCGAGCTTGCCACATTCTGGGCTGCAGCGATGTCCTTTGGCCGAGTCGCCTTCTGCTCGCGCTCGATACGATAAATCGCGTACAAGTAGTCTTCCAGCGTACGGCTCAGTTGCGCATCCACAGGGGCCCACTCCTTGTGTCTTTCGGCCGATAGAACATTATACGGGACATCAAAGAGATTTCCAGTCTGAAGCTGCGGCCGGGATCAGCAGGCACCGTGGCCCTCCGAAAGCCCTCGCTCGAGCCATTCGTTGCCGAC
>CAZSET010000395.1:0-2590 GCA_964605915.1 uncultured candidatus Brocadiaceae bacterium
GCGGCTTCCAGGTGAACTCGCGGACCGTGCGCACCGCCACCAACATGCTGCAGCAACTGGCCAACATCATTACCTGATGGCAGGCGGGCCTTGCGGCGGGGGGGGGCGCGCTGCCGTCCCCCGCCGCTTGGCATGGAGCGCCCCTCAGGCTATGATGCATGGCTCGCGGGCGCACCGGTCGGGCTCTGCGATTCTCTCTGCATCCTTGCTGCCACGAGAGGGCCCATATGGGACCGGAAGCCATCAATGCCATCAGGCATGGGCTGGAAGGGACCAATGAGCCCCAGTGGATGTGGCTCGTGGTTGGTCTGGCCAGTGCGCTCATCTGCGTGCTGCTCGTCCACGTCCTGGTTCTGCAGCTCAGGCGCAACCGTCGGCTCGTCCGGCAATGGCAGGGCTTCGTAAACTCCGTGTCCGATCTCGGCCTGACCGATGCGGAGATGGCCTTGCTGAAGGATCTCGCCAGGAAGGAAGCCCCCTACACGCCCACGGACGTCGTGCGCAGGATCGAAGCCTTCGAACGGGCCGTCGACAGCTATCTGAAGCCGCTCTGTTCCGCGCGCGGCGCTCGCAAGGGCGCCCAATCAGTCGCCGAGCGGATCCGGGCCGTCCGCCGGAAGCTCGGGTTTCAGGGGGGCCCCGGGGTCATCTATTACAGCACGCGAGAGCTTCGGCCGGGCCAGGAGGTCCGGTTGACCTTCCCGGAGGATCCGCACCGGCCCGGGGTCCGGGGCAGAGCGTCGCAGGTGCGGGAGGACTTCCTCACGCTGTCCGAACTGGACCCCGCGGACGGCGCGCTGCGCGGCAGCAGCGTCCAGGTGCTCTTCTTCAGTCACGGCCGGGCCTACGGCTTCGCCTCGGTCGTGGTGGAGCTGGACGTTGCGGGGGGCAGTTGTCTGCTGCTGCACAGCGCCGACGTCAGCCGTGCAGGCGTGCGCGAATCCCACCGGGTTGACGTCAACCAGCCCGTCGTCTTCAGGTCCGAGGAGGAGAAGCCCGACGTTCAGCGGGAGGGCATCCTGCGCGATCTGAGCGCGGGCGGCCTGGCGCTGGAGGGCGCGCCGTACTACCACGCCGGCCACATCCTCGTCCTGCGGATCAGCCCCTCCCGGTGGCTCGGAGGGCGGACCGGTGCGGCGGGCGAACTGCAGGACCGCGAGCTTCGCGGCATTGTCCTGTCCGCGCGCCAGGTGGAGGAAGGCACCTGCCTCTACCACGTCGAGTTCCGGGCCCTGCAAGATGACGACGCCAGTTACCTGTTCCGGTTGGTGAACATGCTGGAGTTCCAGGCGCGCCGCGCGGGGTCGACGGAATAGGTTTCCCCGCACTGGAAAGAACTTCCGCAGCGCGCCGTGCCTCGCCGGGGCGGCCCGTGTGACCTCGCGGCCGAGCGGCGGCCTTGTCCCCTCCTGTGCGCCCCTCAGGCGGCGCCCTCCTATGCCCCGCCTCCCGTCCTCGTCGGCATGGCGTTTGCTCCCTAGCCCGATCCGGCAGCTAACCTTGCCGAGGGGAAGGCGCATGGACAGCGTGGCATACCTCATGGGCGGTCGCATGAGCGAACTGACCGCCAACCTCGACGTGGTCGCGGCGAATCTGGCCAACGCGGACACGCCCGGATTCAAGCGCGCCACCTGCTGCTTCTCCGAAGCTCTCCGGCCTCTGCTGTGCGCGGCGGATGCGAGCGCTTCCGCCGGCGGATTCGCGCCGGACTGGTGCCAGCTCCAGACGGGATCGACGGACTTCTCTCAGGGCTCGGTCCGCATGACGGGGCGTCCCCTGGACCTGGCCATCCGCGGGCCGGGCTTCCTCGTTGTGGACACTCCCGCCGGCCAGCGTTACACCCGCAAGGGCAGGATCTGCCTGAATGCGGAAGGCGAGTTGACCGACGGGAACGGCAACCGCTTCGTGGCCGATAGCGGCGCGCTGCGAATCCCCGAGGATGCGGAGGACATCTCCGTATCAAGAAGCGGGGAGGTAATGGCCGACGAGGAACTGCTCGGCCGGCTTCTCGTGGTGGACATAGCTCAGCCCGAGCGCCTCGTCGCAGAGGGATCGGGCCTCTACCGCAATGATGGCCCGCGGGCTGCGCCCGCCGTCGGGGCCGAGGTCGTTCAGGGCGCCATTGAGCAGAGCAACGTCAACGTCGTCAATGAAACGATCTCGCTCGTCCAGATCATGCGGGCCTACGAAACCGCTTCGCGGATCCTGAAGCGAATGGACGCCCTGAACGGGCAGCTCGTCCGGTCCGCAGCATAAGGGAGACACCGGCATGAAGGCGATGTACACGGCAGCCACGGGGATGGACGCCCAGACCATCCGCATTGACACCATCGCGAACAACCTGGCGAACGCCAACACCACGGGCTTCAAGAAGTCCCAGGTTGATTTCGCGGACCTGATCTACGTCATGATGCGGCGGCCGGGCGTGGGCCAGACCGAGCAGACTCAGGCCCCGACGGGACTCGAGATCGGCAGCGGCGTCTTCCCCGTCTCGACCCTGAAGATATTCACCGAGGGCATAGTCACCAACACCGCAGGCGAGTTGGACCTGGCCATCACGGGGGACGGCTTCTTCCAGGTCGAGACGCCG
>CAZSET010000396.1:0-2578 GCA_964605915.1 uncultured candidatus Brocadiaceae bacterium
GCATTCCAGCGCCTCTTCAACCGCCAGTGGGGGGGTCTTGCGCTTGGCGGCTTCCTGGCGGATGCGTTCCGGGAACAGGTCCACGGTCACCCTGTCGCTGGTGGCCAGAAGCACGATCTGTTCGATCGTGTTGCCCAGCTCGCGCACGTTGCCGGGCCAGGGATAGCACAGCAGAATGCGAACCGCCTCCGGGGAGAAATCCCAGAAGTACTTGTTGTACTTCTCCCGCATTATGGTCAGGAAGTGCTGGGCCAGCACGGGGATGTCCTCGGGCCGTTCCCGCAGGGGCGGTATGTAGATGGGCACGATGTTGAGGCGGTAGTAGAGGTCGTCGCGCAGGTTGCCCTTCTCGACCTCTGCCAGGGGGTCCTTGTTCGTTGCGGCGATGACGCGCGTGTCCACCTCGAGGTCTTCCGCGCCGCCGACGCGGGCGAACGTGTGGTTCTGCAGGAAGCGGAGCATTTTGGACTGGAGCCCCATGTCCATCTCGCAGATCTCGTCCAGGAAGAGCGTGCCCTCGTGCGCTCGCTCGCAGCAGCCGATGTGCTGGCGGTCCGCACTGGTGAAGGCGCCCTTCTCGTGTCCGAACAGCTCGCTTTCCAGAAGGTCCTTGGGGATGGCGGCGCAGTTGACGGTCACGAACGCGCCGTCCGCCCGGCCGCTCAGTTGGTGGACGGCCCGGGCGACCAGTTCCTTGCCCGTGCCGCTTTCGCCCCATACCATGACTGTGGCGTCCGTGTCCGATATGCTCTTGATCCGGGTGTAAATCACGTGCATTGCGGGGCTTACGCCTACCAGTTCGCCGAGCCCACCTCGTTCGTAGACCGCCGTCAGACGCTTGACCTGCACGACCAGGCGGTGCTTCTGCGCGGCCTCCAGCAGGGCCTTGGCCAGGTGATTGTCCCCGCCGCCGACGTCCACAAAGTCCTCCGCCCCTTCCTTCATGCACTGGACGATGATCCGCGCGCCCGGCTCCTTTCCCACCACGATCATGGGCAGGTCGGGGTACTTGTCGCGGAGGCGCTCCAGACACCCGTCCTCCCCGGCGGCGCAATCCGCGTCGACCACCACGACGTCCGGCACCTCCTCGGTCATCCGGTGCAGGAGCGCGTCATAGTCCTTGCACGTTGCGTTCTGGACGGACCAACCGTCTATCTCCGAGGGAATGAGCTTGGCCACGGCGCTGCTTCCGACCGTGCAGATGCGAAGCTCGGATTGCGTTTCCTGTTCGGCCATTTCAGCCTGACCCGTGCAGCACGGCCTGCACGCGTTGCAGCGCGCGGCTGGGGCTAAAGGGCTTGGTCATGTACTCGTCGGCGCCCGCCGCCATGCCTTCCTCCTGGTCGGCCTGCTGGCCTTTGGCGGTGAGCATGATAACGTACGTCGCCAGGTCATCCCTTGACTTGATCCTGCGACACACCTCGTAACCGTCCAGTTCCGGCATCATGATGTCCAGAAAGACGAGTTCCGGACGCTCTTGCTGCATCACCTCGAGTGCCGCGGCCCCGCTACGCGCCTCCAGGACGCCGTAGCCGGCCTTCTTGAGGACAAACCCGAGGGAACGCAGGATGTGGGGCTCGTCGTCGACTATGAGGACCTTCTTCACGTCCGGCATGCTGCCCGTCCCGGCCATCCACGAAGGAGTGGCGATCGTCCGGCGCCTCAGCCTTCTTCCTTTCCTTCCCTTATGGACCGGATGGCCTGTTCTTCCGTCTGGTTCACGTCGAAGACGCGAGTCAACCGGGTGAGCTCGAAGATGGAGCGAGAGAAGGCAGGCACTTCGGCCAGGCGCAGCTCGCCGCCCTTGGCAGCGGTCCTCCTGAGGCAGCTTACCAGCGCTCCCAGCCCCGCGCTGTCGATGAAGTCCATCTTCTGCAGGTTCAGTATCAGGTTCTTCGCTCCGCCCTCGATCAGGGCGTGAAGCTCTGCCTTGATCTGGGGAGCAGTCAGGGCGTCGAAGCGCCCCTCGATGTTCACCACCGTGATGCCGTCATGCTCGCGAGTATTGCTGATCACCGCCAGAAATCCTCCGACTTGTCTGGGAATGCTCGCGGAACGCCGTGCAGCGTAATGATAAGGGCCGCGGCTCTGGTTGTCAATTCCCACGGCTGCGGAGGGCTTCCTACGGCTCGTCCCGGCGCGCGTGCAGCAGGTCCAGGTAGGCGCCTTCCACCAGGTCGTCCTCCCGGATTTTCAGGGACCGCATGAGCTCGCGTGCCGCCGCGCCTCCCTGTTCCGAGGACTGGTCCTCGCGCAGGACGACTTCGATCTCCACAAAGCAGCCGAGTCCCTCCACCTCATCCAGGTGCACGCGGCTCTGGCCGACCATGTGAAGCGTCCTTCGCTTGCGAACCGTCCCCACGACGCCCATCGCGCGGGAGAGCACCTCCCTGAGGCCCTCGGGGTCGTCCGTTCCGGCCAGCCGGTACGTGCACTCGTTGGGGCCCGGGCGGTCCGGGCGCTCGTAGAAGATGAGCTGCCCGCGGCCAGCATCCTGCAGACGCAGCTTCAGCCTGCCCTTCGGCACGCGGAAGAAGGTGTCCTCCTGCTCGAGCAGGAGGACACCTTCTTCCGCGTG
>CAZSET010000397.1:0-2568 GCA_964605915.1 uncultured candidatus Brocadiaceae bacterium
CTGGGCGCCGCGCCAAACTCCCCCATCGAGGACGTCGAAAGGGTCCGCGACGAGATAGCGGCGCTCGAGCCGCAGGCCATCGTCGGACTCGGGGGTGGCAGCCTGATCGACGCGCTGAAAGGCTCGGTCGTGCTGGCGTCCCTGGGCGGGACCTGCGACGACTACTTCGGCGTCGGCAAGGTGACGGATGGGCTGCGGCAGACCGGCAGGGAGCTCACCCCCCTCTTCGCCGTGATGACGGCCAGCGCCTCGGCCGCGCACCTGACCAAGTACGCCAACCTGACCGACATGGAAACGTTCCAGAAGAGGCTCTTCATCGATCCGGCCGTCGTGCCGCCGGCAGCCTTGTTCGACTACCGGGCCACCGTCACGATGTCGGCCGAGTTCACCATGGTCGGGGCGTTCGACGGGATCTGCCATCTGCTGGAGGTCTACTTCGGCATGCCCGAGGACGACCCGCAGTGCGGCCTCGTTGCGGAGATCGCCTTGACCGGGCTGGAGCTCATCGTCGCCTCCCTGCCCGGCGCCGTCAAGCAGCCCGGCTGCGAGCCGCTGCGCGAGAGCATCGGCCTCGGCACGGACCTGGGCGGCTACGCCATCATGATCGGCAGCACCAACGGGCCGCACCTGAACAGCTTCAGCCTGGTCGACCTGATGGACCACGGGAAGGCGACGGCCCTGTTGACGCCCTACTACGTCTGCTTTTTCGCTCCCGCTATCCGTGAGAAGCTGGTTCGCGTCGGCCGCATATATGGTGAGTACGGCTACATCGACGCGCCCGGGCGCCTGGACGGACTGGCCACGGGAGAGCTGGGTCTGACCGTGGCCCGCGGCATGTCCAGGCTGGCCGAGAGCGTGGGATTCCCCACGACGCTCAACGAGGTCGAGGGATTCGGCGACGAGCACGTGGAGCGGATGTTGACCGCGGCGAAGGACCCCGCACTCGCCTCGAAGCTCCAGGGAATGCCGATCCCCATGTCTCCCGACGACGTGGACCGGTACATGGCGCCGATCCTCGAAGCCGCGCGCACGGGCGACTTCGACCTCATCATCCCTCACAGCGACTACACGTGAGCGGATCGCTGCACTCGCTCGGACAGGCGGTCGCCGTCGGGCAGGCGTCGCGATTCGCCGGTCCCCGCGCATCGAGGACCTGCTATGAAGATTACGAAGATCGAGAGCTACCTGCGGGACGACATCCCCGTCTGCCGCGTCCACACGGACACGGGCGAGACCGGCACCGGCCAGTGCTCCACGTACGGCGGCGCCGTCACGGTGAAGGTGCTCCACGAGGTGGTTGCGCCGCTCGCGCTGGGGAAGGATCCGTTGAAGACCGAAGCCATCGCAGACAGGGTGATCGACCGGACCATGAAGTTCCCCGGCTCGTTCGTGCGCCGGGCGTTGAGCGGCCTGGACACGGCATTGTGGGACCTGAAGGGGAAGCTGTTCGGCCAGCCCGTGGCGAAGCTGCTGGGCGGGCCCGTCCGCGATCCCGTCCCCATGTACGCCTCCAGCATGCGGCGGGACATCAGCCCCGAGGACGAGGCGGAACGGCTCTCCCGGCTGGTGAGGGAGCAGGGCTTCGGCGCCGTCAAGATCCGGATCGGCACCGGCCCGAACGCGCCGATGGGCAGCGACGGCGACATGTACCCCGGCCGCACGGAGGCGTTGGTCGAGACGGTCCGGAAGGCGCTCGGCCACGAAGTGCGCATCAACGTGGACGCCAACAGCACCTACACCGCCCACAAAGCCATCCGCGTTGGGCGGACGCTGGAGCGGTTCGGCGTCTTCCACTTCGAGGAGCCGTGCCCCTATCCCGACATCGAGTCCACGCGCGAGGTGGCCGCCGCACTCGACGTTTACGTGGCCGGCGGGGAGCAGGACAACATCCTGCACCAGTTCCGCCGCATGGTGGCCATGCGCGCCGTGGACATAGTCCAGCCGGACATCCTCTACATCGGCGGCATCTGCCGCGCCCGGCGCGTGGCGATGCTGGCGCACGAGTTCGGCCTGGCCTGCACGCCTCACGCCGCCAACCGCGCGATGGTGCAGCTCTTCACGCTGCACCTTGCGTCGGCGATGCCCAACTGCCTCTACGAGCAGGAGTGGACGATCGAGTCCACGGCGCGGTCGGACGGTTTGCTGGAACGGCCGCTCGAAATCGAGGACGGGGCCGTGAAGGTGCCGGAAGGGCCGGGCTGGGGCATCGAGGTGAGCGAGGACTGGCTGAGCGAGGCCGAATGCCGGGTCTCAACCCTTGATTGAACCGCAGGGAGGCGCAATGCAAACCGTTGCCGACTTGGTTGCCTTCGTCGAGCAGTCCGTGGGACATCCTCTCAACTCCGATGAGGGCGTGCAGCACGGATCGCCGGAGGACGAGGTGCGCTCCGTTCTCGTCTGCTGGATGGCGACGCGCGCGGCGCTGTCCCGCGCGGGAGAGGTCGGCGCCGACCTCGTCATCGGCCACGAGAGCCTCTACTACCCCTACAACGTGGTCAACCGGAGGGACGGGCCGGCCGATTGGCAGGACTGGGCGATCAACCGCGGGCGGCGGGCCTTGCTCGACGC
>CAZSET010000398.1:0-2548 GCA_964605915.1 uncultured candidatus Brocadiaceae bacterium
TCCAGGCACCGTCAGCCCAGAGCTGAAAAACCCGGCTTTCCGGCCGCGCTTCTAGGTCAACCCCAAGCCCCTGGTCCCGGCCGACCGGCGAATCAGCAATGAGGAGAATGTCTTTGCGCTTCCGCCCCATGTGCCCCCTGTCTGGCGTGGCGAGGCGCAGCGCGGATACGGGGCGCCGCAGCTCCGTTCCAGAGCTGATCAGCCGAACAGCTCACGGGCGTACTGGATGTCCTCGGCGATCAGCTGGTCGACGGCCTCATGGTCGCTGTACTCGGCCGTCAAACAGACGTCGCCCTCGTAGCCGCGCCTCTTCAGCTCGGCTACCACGATCCTCCAGTCAGCGCGCCCCTGCCGGCCACTCGTCCAATACCAGGTCCACTCTGCGTACTCCGCCTCCGGGCTGTTCGTGCGCTTCCAGTATGCGTTCTTCAGGTTCACCAGCCGCATGCAGTCCCACACGATGTCCAGCGCCATGTCGGGTTCCGTGCCGGCCAGTGCCTCGTGGGCGACGTCCCAGACCCCGGAGACGTGCTTGACGTCGAACGGTCCCAACGCGTGAACGATGGCCAGCGCGTTCGGCAGCGAGCGCCCCGCGTGGTTCTGCACGCCGATGGCGACGCCGTGCGCATCCAGCACCGGCACCAGGGCCTCCCATTCCCTCTGCAGGTCGGCGACTGCGTCCGGGTAGGCCCTCTCCTTCGGGATCGGAGGGCAGATGCGGATGATGGGCACGCCGGCCTCGCCGCACGCCGCGATGGTGGGCTCGTCGGTCGGTGCGGCCACGGAGCCGATCCGGATGCCGAAGTCGGCCAGGATGCGTGCGGCCTCGGGCAGGCCCTCTGCGACGTTCTCCGGCTGCACCTGGAAGCCCGGTCGGATGGGCAACTCCACGCCGTCGAAGCCCAGCCCTTTCAGGTGGGCGCCCAACTCAGGTAGAGACATCTCCTGCCACGGCTTGCTGAACACGGTGAACTGCACGTTAGCTGCGCTCATCTCGTCGGTCACTCCCGTAGTGGTCAGCCCTTCATCAGCCGGGGCAGTTCCTCGGCGGCCCGCTGGCCCCGGCCCACATAGTGCGTGATCTGGCTGTCGGCCAGACGCGCCGTCTCGGCCAGGAATCTCGTGAACTCGTTCATAACACAATAGCGCGTCATTCCGCGTGCCGGATAATAGTACCCCAGACCACGCAAACCGTCAAGCAACGGCCAAATCCGCCGGGATCCGGCCCCGCAAGATGTTGACACCGCGTGCGGCACTCCGTTGCTCTGTTGAAAACGTCCTTTGCCGTTAGTTAGAGGATCATGAGGTTCTGGGTGAGCACGCGCAGGAGGCACTCACGGGCTTGAGAGTCGTCGCCGGCGGCCCGCACAGCAGGTCCCAGGACGCGTTTGTTCTGGCTGATGGCGCTCTCGACCTGCCACCGCTGGCCGTAGACGCGCCGGTGAAACTGAGGCGCCATCTGCGCCCGGTAATGGCGCGAGGGCGGGGCATTCGCCCCTCGCTCGTTGATCGGAATCACCGTGGAGCGGATGCCCAGCTCCCGTCGGCACAGGACGTGGTTATGCTCGGCGTCGTAGGCGGCGTCGGCCAGCAGACGGTCCAGCCGCAGGTTTCGTGCGGCCTGACGCATGGCCTGGGGAAATTGGGGAGAGTCGTTGCTCGGCCCACGGCTGACCACCGCCCCCGCAAAGAGGTGCGTGGCGCTGTGGCAGACCACGGTCAGCTTCGGCCAGTCCTTGCGGCGTTTGAGCCTTCCGCTGCGGGTCAGGTAGTAGAGGCTCGCCTGGCGGCTCTCCAGGCCCGTGGCGTCAATGGCGGCTTCGGGGCGCTCCCCGATCAGGCCGCAAGAGGCGGCTCGGCTGAAAACCGCTCGAAGAAGCGACTCGAAAGCCCCCCTTTTAGCAGGCGTCCTTCGGCGTAGCAGAGGGTGGAATAATGCGGCACTTTCTTCAGATGCAGGGCCTTCCTGAGGTCGGAGAGGTCGGCCAGGAGCTGGACGATGCCTCGGTAGTCGGTCTTGAAAAACTGCCGCAGGGCCAGGATGGCGAACAGCTGCGGCTGGGTGAAGTCCTTGCGGGAGAACCGGTTGGAATAGCGCGGAAGGCCGCTCTGGCCGACCTTCAGGGCCTCCCTGGCGAGGGCGACGGGCGACTTCGTCATGGAGCGATGCAGTCGTTTCTCTTTCATGCCTCGCCATCATGCCCAGCCCGCTACCCCACTTTCAAGACCTTTTCAACAGAGCAAATCCGGCTCTGACCGCTCAGATGGCAGCCAGCCTGACCGTGTTGCTGCGTGGAGCTATCCTCAGCCCCCGCGCTCGCACCGTCACGGCCTGCCTGGTGGCGGCATGGCCGTGGGTCAAAAAGGGATGGCACGCCTACGGAAATGTCCTTCGCAGGGCAAAGGTCGACATGCTCACTCTGAGCCGTATCCTGTTCGCCCTGGCGCTCAGGCTGCTGCCCGAGGGGGCATCCCTGTATCTGGCCGTCGATGAGAGCCTGGTGCGGCGCTGGGGCCCCTATGTGCCGGCCGTGGGCATGCACCGCGA
>CAZSET010000399.1:0-2544 GCA_964605915.1 uncultured candidatus Brocadiaceae bacterium
TGGCCGAGACGGGTCACCTGGCACTCTCCACGCTCCACACGAACGATACGGTGAACACCATCAACCGCATCATCGACGTCTTCCCGCACGACCAGCAGGAGCAAACACGGGTGCAGCTTTCCTTCGTGCTGGAGGCCGTTGTCGCTCAGCTTCTGCTGCCCGTCGCAGACGGGCAGGGATTGGTGCTGGCCTACGAGATCATGGTGGTGAATCCGGCCATACGCAACTTGATAAGGGAGAACCAGGTCGATCAGGTCTACTCTCACCTGCAGATGGGCCGCGGGGTGGGCATGAAAACCATGAACGCTTCCCTGGCGGAACTGGTGAAGGCGCGCAAGATCACCGAGGGGACCGCGTGGTCCAAGTGCACGAACGCCAAGGAGTTGGCGGCGCTTCTGGAGGCCAGCTAGAGGGACTCGGCCGAGCGATGCCCAAATTCAGCATAGTTGCCAGGACCGGGGCAGGCGAAACCATCCGTGAGAGCAGGTATGGCACGACCAGGGAAGCTCTGGTCGGGCAGCTCAGGCGCGATGGCCTGGTTCCCATCGCCGTCGAGTCTGCCGACGCGGGCACAGAGCCGGGCGCTCCTCCGAGGCCGGCCGCACGTCGCTTCATTTTCGGCGGCGTCGGCCTGCGCGAGGTGACGGTCGCCTTCCGGACGCTGGCCACTATGCTGGGGGGCGGGCTGCCCATCATAGACTCGCTGGTCGACGTTGCCGAGCAGTCCGAGAACGCGCGGTTCAGGTCCGTCCTGCTCGCCGCGGCGACCGACGTCCGGCAGGGCGCCATGTTGTCGGATGCCCTCGCCGCGTATCCCGCAGTCTTCAGCCCCCTCACGCTCGCCCTGATCAAGGCGGGTGAGGAGAGCGGAAACCTGGCCGAGATCCTCTCGAACCTTTCCGACTACCTGGAGGCCCAGCTTGACCTGCGGCGCAGGATACGGGTCAGTACGATGTACCCGGCCTTCATCATGGGCTTCTTCTGCGTTGCGGTCAGCGTGATCTTCTTTTTCATCTTGCCCAGGTTCCGCGAGATCTTCGAGCGCGCGGGCGCCGAACTGCCCTTGCTGACCCGCATCGTTATGACCGTTAGCAGCGCTTTTGCCGAGAACATCGGCTACGTTCTGCTTGTCCTCGTGGCCGGCGGGGTGGCCTTCTGGTTCTGGCGCAAGACCGCAAGCGGGCGCAGCACCATACACGCCGTGCTCTTGCATCTGCCCGTGATCGGCAGGGTCACCCGCGAGATGATCATGGCCAGGCTGGCTCGCACCCTGGGCATGTTGATAGACGGCGGCATTCCGATGGTCGAGGCCCTTTCGCTCTCGGCTGCTGCGGCGGGGAACGTCTGCGTTGAGCAGCAGATGGTGCAGGTCAGGCAGAACGTCGTTCGCGGCGCCTCGCTCTCCGAGGAACTGTCCTCTCGACCGCACTTCCCCCGGCTTCTGGTGCGAATGGTGGCCGCGGGGGAGGCGAGCGGCAGGCTTGGGGAGATGCTCAACCGCGCCGCGGAGCATTTCTCCCGCGAATTCAGCGCCCGGGTCGACATGCTGATGGCCATGTTGGAGCCTGCCCTGCTTGTGGCCATCGGGATCCTGGTGGGCTTCGTTGTCATTGCCATTTATTTCCCCATTTTCAGCCTTGCCAGAACCGTGACGTGAGCCGTGCCGTGCCCAAGACGCCTACGGGGAAAGGCTTTGTCGCAACCCCTTGCGAATGCACGGAGTTCGTGGTATAATCATGGGCTGATTCCGGGAAGGCTGATCACTGCACGGGCTGCATTGCTCCAATCTGGCACCAAGTTCTCTCTCCGTGTACTTTCTTGGAGGGTAGGTGGCATGAGGCGAAGGAATGCCTTCACCTTGATCGAACTGATGATCGTTGTCATCATCGTGGCCATCCTGGCCGCCTCCGCGGTTCCGATCTACCGAACCATGGTGAGCCGGGCCTATTCGGCAGAGATCGACTCCGGTCTGAGCGTTTTCCGAACCGCTGAGCGCATGTACCGGGCCGAGCACAACGAGTACACCACCCAGGCTGGCCTGGAGGACGGCGGGTTGGTCGGCTCGAACGACTTCCGGGACATGCGCTATATCTCCTATTCGGATTACGCGATTCCGGCCAGCGCTGCGGACACCTACACCATCCGCTGGACTCGCCCGGGCACGGGGGATGTGGCGGACTACAAGTACTCTCAGGTCGACATGAACCAGGGCGGCGTCATAACACGCACGCCGTAGCGTCGCAGAGAGCTTGAGCGTTGGGCACTGACCCGGCAGGCCGACGTCTGCCGGGTCGGCCCTTTATTGCGGCCGGACAGGGCGGCGCCAGCGATGTGGATGCCGGCTCGCCGGCGGCCATGGGGTGAAGGAATGCTATGAGAGCTTGCTGGCCCGCCCGGCGTCACTCCCGACGCGAGTTTACGCTGGTCGAGGGGATCGTCGCCACCGTCATAATCGCGGTGATACTGGTGGGCGCAGCGCCCTTCTTCTACTACGCCCGCTCAGTCATCCACCGCAGCAGGCTCCACAGGCAGGCAGTCGAGGAG
>CAZSET010000400.1:0-2536 GCA_964605915.1 uncultured candidatus Brocadiaceae bacterium
CGGCGCCGCGACGTAGAACGGGAGCGCGTGCTCGCGCGCGAGGACGCTGAGCCCATACGTGCCGATCTTGTTGGCCGTGTCCCCGTTTGCGGCGATGCGGTCCGCGCCGACGATGACGGCGCCCACCGCTCCCTTGCTCATCACGTGGGCGGCGGTGCTGTCGCAGATGAGGGTGACCGGGATGTCGGCCCGGCGCAGTTCCCACGTCGTCAGGCGGGCGCCCTGCAGCAGCGGCCGCGTCTCGTCCGCGTAGGCCGAGACTCGTTTGCCCTGTTCCTTCGCGGCGAACAGGACGGCCAGGGCCGTTCCGTAGTCCGCCGTGGCCAGGCCCCCCGCGTTGCAGTGCGTGAGCACGCAGTCGCCGTCGCTCAGCAGTTCCGCCCCGTTGGCGCCGATGCGCCGGCAGACGTCCCTGTCTTCCTCCAGGATGGCGAGTGCCTCCTGGAGCAGCCGCTCCTTCAGCTCCGGCACCGGAAACCCGGCGCTTTGCTGCGCGACTTCCGCCATCCGCCCCAGGGCCCAGAACAGGTTGACGGCCGTCGGCCGACTGCTCTCCAGGTACTCTCTGACGGCGCGCAGCTCGCCCAGGAACTCCTCGAGGTCGGCAGCCACGGAATTGCGCACGCCGAGCACCAGGCCCATCGCGCCCGCAATCCCGATCGCCGGGGCGCCGCGGACCCTCAGCGACTTGATCGCCTCCCAGACCTGGCGCGTGTTCTGGCAGCGGATGTAGGTGAACTCCCGAGGCAGCCGCGTCTGGTCGACCAGCTCGACGTGGCCCCGGAGCCCTCCCACCCAGCGAATGGTCTCGACCGCCACCGGACCCTCCTAATCGTCGTCGTGGTCGTGAAGGTCCTTACGCCCCGAGTTTATCCAGCAGGCCGCCGTTCGCCAGCATGAGCGGCAGCAGGTTCTTGGCCGGGAAGATGCCCAGACTGCCGCAGTTGCACTCCTGTTCGGTGAAGTGCGGCCGTCCATCCGCGCCGCACCGCGGCGAATGCAGAAGCAGCGGCACGGGGTGCCAGCTATGCAGCTTCATCGGGCAGGGGGTGGAGTGGTCGCCCGTGACGACCAGCACGTCGGGCTCACTCACCAGCACCTTGCCGAGCGCGCGGTCGAGTGCCTCTATCGCCTGCACCTTGCGCTCATGCGCGCCGTCTTCGCCGGCCTCATCAGTCGGCTTGTAGTGGATGAAGAAGTAGTCATAGCTGTCCAGATTGTCCAGGTAGGTTTGGAACTCCTCCTCTACGGACTGGCCCGTCTCGAGCAGTTTCATTCCCACCAGTTGGGCCAGGCCGCGGTACATCGGATAGGTGGCGATTGCCGCGCAGCGCAGGCCGTAACGGTCCGGCAGGCCGGGGATGTCGGGTGGGCCAGAGACGCCGCGCGTCAGGATGGCGTTGATCGGTTCGCCGCCTGCCAGGACTTCCGCCGCTCTCTCGACGAGCTTGTTGACGATGTCGGCGGTCTTGCGGGCCTCCGGCAGTTCGGCCTCTGCCTCGTGGACGGGTTCGTCGTTCTCGTGAGGGTCGGTATCCGTAACCCCGCCGGCCAGGCCCGGCCCGCGGAAGATGATGCCGAAGCGGTGGCCCTTGCCGGGCTCGATGATGAGCTCCACGTCGTCGATCTTCGGGATCTCTGCCTGCAGGAGCCTGGCCTTCTCGGCCGCGACCTCCGTCGCCGGGCGGCCGGCGCGCCGGTCGACCACTTTCCCGTCCTTGACCGTGCAGAAGTTGGCCCTGGCTGCCACGTCGGCCGGGCGCAGTTCCATTCCCATGCCGACGACCTCGAGCACGCCGCGGCCTATCTCGACTTCACGCGGGTCGTAGCCGAACAGGCCCAGATGCGCGGGTCCGCTGCCGGGCGTGATGCCGTAGTCGACGGGAATGATGCGGCCCAGCGCGCTCCGGGATGCGAGCTCGTCGAGGTTCGGGCAGTCGGCCTCTTCGAGCGGCGTCTTGTAGTCGTTGTCCGGGTGTCGAATGTCGCCCAGGCCGTCGAGCACCAGAAGGACCAGCTTCACCTTTCCCTCTGCGATCTCGTTCCGTTTGACCAGCTCTTCGGAAAGCGTCAGCGCGTCCTTCATCGGGGCCTCCGTGTAGCGGGGGAGCGCAAGTCCTGCTTCCGCCAATATAGTTGCGCTTGCCTGCCTTGTCAAAGAGGCGGGTGTGGCGGCGCCGCGCTTGCACCGGGCCGGGGATTCTGGTGTCATGGTGCCGCTCGCCGGGGCCAATGACAGCCGTCCGCGACCTGCACCGCAATGGGGAGAGTCAGCCGTGCTCAAGATGCCTGCGAAGACCCTCTACGTGGCCCCGGAGGTCCAGGATCTGCCGAATTGCCGCCGGCGCTTCGAGCGCATGAGGCCCTTCGTCCAGTGCGACGACATGCGCGAACTGGACGAGGACGCCCGCCGGGAGGTGGACGGCATCGGCCAGCGCCGTCACGGCAAGGACGGCTTCGGGGACGACGCCGTCTTCGTCTTCACCGCCTGGGAGCCTGATTGGGAGGGGCGTTACTTCAACTATCGCGCCGGCCG
>CAZSET010000401.1:0-2530 GCA_964605915.1 uncultured candidatus Brocadiaceae bacterium
TGCTCGAAGGCTACCGCGAGAAGCATCTGCAGCACTACCGGTTCTGCCGGTGCTACTCGGTGGCCTGCCCGGAAGGCGAGCTGGGCGACGTGCACGTCTCAACCATGCTGTGCCGCGTGTCCCGTGGGCTCTTCGAGCGGGTCAGGAAGCAGGGCTGGCAACTCTGAGCCCGGCCGAGCCTTGCCTCCGGTTGCTGGGCCTGGCGAGCAGTAGGAAGCGCGCTGTCCAGGGCAACAACTCCATTGCAGGGCGTCATGCCGTTTCCATCAGGACATGCGTGTCCGTCTCACCTGTTCGCACGAATCCCAGGCGCTGGTAGAACGTCAGTGCGCGTGGGTTGACCTTCAATACACGGAGACGAATGGGTAGGCCCAACTGGCGGGCTTCGTTGATCACGAGCAACATGCACTTCCGACCGATGCCCTTCCCCTGGTGCTCCGGAACCAGGAACAACTGGTTCACTCTCACACAGCCGGGGGCAACAGCCACCGCCATGATGCCAACGTCGGTGCCCGCCAGATTGATGACCCGGCACTCCTGCGCCGTGAAACGCTGTTCATGCAGTCTGCGTTGCGCCTCCTCATCCCACCCCCACACTTTCTCCACATACTCGCTGAAGGCAGCCCGCTTGGTAAGGTATGCGAACTCACTGTCGGCCGGCGTCCGGCCGCGATAGCCTGATCGGGAGGCGGCGGGGGGCGGCCGAATCCGGTGCCTGGCCACACTGCCAATGGGCGCGTCCCGCCTCAGGCAGACCTCCTGCACGTCACGGAAGTCGCCGGTCCCTCGGCTGCTCAGCGCCGCACGGGCCGGACGGCTGCGGGCCCGATCTGCCGCCACGTTTCGTCCATGACGTCCATCACGTCGATGGCCTCCTGCACGGTCACGGGAGGCGTGCGTCCCTCCTGGAGGGCAGCGTAGTACTCCCGGATCAGGACGCCCATCCCCTCGTAGGGCGTCCAGCGCTTCATGAGCACCTTGGCCATTGCGCCGAGCGTGCCGCTCGTGATGGTCCAGCCGTGATGGAGATTCGTCAGCGCCCGCGAGGCGGCCTTGGGCACGCCCTTGAGCGAACGCTCGGCCAGCACCCACTTGTTCAGCAGGTCGACCGTCAGGCAGCCCTTCGTGCCGACGACCCGCAGATACTGGGAACGCGGCGCGGCGGCCAGGGAAACGCAGACCAGACCGGACGCCAGCGGCGTCTCCAGGAGGATGCGTAGCTCGTCCGTGTCGGCATGGGGCAACACGCGGCCGTATCGGGCGTGGGCCTGGACGTGTTCGGGCGCGCCCAGAAGCTCCAGAGCCAGGCAGAGCGGGTGGGGTGCCAGGTTCTGGTATAGGCCGCCGGGCAGTCCGAACGTCCAGTGCTGCTCCCCTCCCGGCATCATGTAGCGCGAACGGGGATTCTCGCTCAGGTTGAATCCGTAGTAGCTTTCCACCCATAGCACGTCACCCGCCATCCCGGACTCAATCAGCCGCCTCGCCCGCACCACGGCGGAATCGTAGAGGTGGTTGTGATCCACGCACACCTGCACGCCATGCGAGGCGGCGTGCTCGGCAATGGCGCGCGCCTCGGCGGCGTCCGTCGCCATAGGCTTCTCGATGAGCAGATGGCAGCCCAGGGACGCGCCGAGCCGGGCATAGTGGGCATGGGATTGCGGCGGAGTGAGGATGTGCAGGACGTCGGGCCGCTCGCGCTCCAGCATCTCGCCGGCGCTACCGTAGGCGCCCGGGACCCTGAACTCAGCGGCCAGAGCGCGGGCCGCCTCCTCGTTCGTGTCGCAGAGGGCCACGACCCGGGCGTTCTTCATCCGGCCCAGGAAGCCCAGGTGCTCCCTGGCGATGACGCCGCAGCCCACAATGCACGCCTTCAGCGGCGGGTAGCCGGCAGGCGCTCGGCCGAGAACTCGGATGTCCGCCCGGCGGCTCAACCGCTCCCGCGCGGCAATGGCCGACATCGTGGCGGCCAGGGCCTCTTCCCTGCCTGTCTGGGGCCGCCAGCCGAGCACTTGCTTCGCCCGCTCGTTGCTGTAAGTCAGTCGCCGATGGCAGGCGATCATGTGCGCCGGGTGGAAGGGGTTCCCGCGGCCCAGCAGGCGCATGCCGAGCCCGAAGCACCAGCCTAACGCCCGGGCCAACGGATAGGGCATTCGGAGGATCTTCAGCCGTGGCCGCGCTTCGGCCTTCAAGCGCTTCGGTACTCGCTCTGCGTGAAGCGCTCGTCATCGACCACGTTGAAGGCCTGACCGGCCACGCCTTCGGCCTCGGCCGCCCGCAGCACCGCCGCCGCACAGTTGTGCACGTAGCAGACGGGCAGAACGTTGCCGCCATTGCCGACGATGACGTAAACGCCGCCGCCGAACGCGTAGCCCATGCGGGGCAGGTTCCAGTTACCGCCCGGGCCGTAAAGCAGGCCGGGCCGGACGACGACAAGCTCCAGCCCCCCCGCCTCGGCAGCCTCAAGGGCCCCCTCCTCCGAGCCAATCTTCGACTTCACGTAGGTAGTGAGGAGGGCGGGGGCGGTTTCGTA
>CAZSET010000402.1:0-2528 GCA_964605915.1 uncultured candidatus Brocadiaceae bacterium
GCTTCGGGGCTCCCCCCCTCTTCCAGCACCGTCTCCTGATCCTGCGCCACCGGCGCTTCGTCGCCCGCCGTCCGTTGCCGGGGCTCTCGTTCCGGCCCTTGCGTTTCGTCCTGCGTCATAGGTCGTCCTCAGTTCGCCTGCGGATTTCGGGCGCGAATGGTCAGCCGTCGAGCTCGATCCTCAGCGTGTGGCGCACTAACTCCGGTGCTTTGGGGATGTAGACGTGAAGAAAACCGTCCTGAAGGCTCGCCCTCGCGCGACTCGGGTCAAAAGGCTTGCGCAGTACTATGATCCGCTCGAAGTAGCCGTTGCGTATTTCCATCTGGTGGTACGTTCGCACGCGGCTATGGTCGGGCGCCCTGCGCATGCCGTAAATCGCTACCTGCTCCCCTCTGACTTCGACGGCAACGTTCGGCTGCTTGACGCCGGGGATGGACATCTTGATGACGATCTCGTCGTCGGTTTCGTAGACGTCGGTAGGCGGGTGCCAGACGTCGCGCCGCCGCGACCTGATGGAGCGCCGCAACGCGTAGAAGTCGTCCAGGAACTGGCCGAAGTCGGTGCTGTCGTCCAGCGGGCCCGCACGCACAGGTGTTGGGTCTGTCTGCATCAATTGCTCCTGTCCTGCGCCAAAGCAAGCGAGACGCAAACTGCGGCGCCGATCACACACGGCACAGCCTACTGCTTGGTGGCCGCAGGCGCGCGCCGAAGTTGCTCCAGAAGCCTCTTCTGTTCCTCAGTGAGGTTGCGCGGAACCTTGACGAGGACCTCGACGTAGTGATCCCCCTTCCTGCCGTCCGACGTCTCAAGGCCGTAGCCAGGGACGCGCAGCCGCTGCCCAGGCTGCGTGCCGGGCGGCACGGTAACGGTCACGGTACCGTGCAACGTTCCGACGTCCACCTTCGTGCCAAGGGCCGCATCCGCCATGTCGACGTCGGCCTTGCTGTAGATATCGCGCCCTTTCCGGTCAAACCTGGAGTGCGGCTGGACGTGCACTTCCAGAAGCAGGTCGCCGGCGCTCCCACCGCCTGCTCCGGGCTGGCCCAGGCCGGCCAGGCGCATCTTCTTGCCGTCCTCTATGCCGGCGGGGATCTTCACGTCGATGACGGACGGTTCCTCGACCGTGCCGGTGCCCTGGCACTTGCCGCACGGAGTCTGGATTATCCTGCCGCGCCCGAAGCAGGTGGGGCACGGCTGAGCCACGCTGAAGGCCCCCTGCCCGCTGAGCACCTGTCCCGTTCCGTTGCACTGCGGGCACGTGTCCACGCGCGCGCCCGGCGCCGCACCCGTGCCGGAGCAACTGGGGCACGTCTTCTCCCGAGGGACCGTGACCCGCACTTTGCCGCCGTGGGCGGCCATCCCGAAGGGAATGCTGACCGAGCTGATAGCGTCACGTCCGCGCTGCCTGGCGGCGCCCTTGCCTGCCCCTCGACCGCCGCCGAACATGCTGCTGAACAGATCGCGCAGATTGCCGAAGGAGATGCCCTCTGCCCCCTGCCACTTCCCCCGGGCGCCCTGGCCAAACATGTCCTCGAAGCCGGCGAAGCGGCCCCCGCTCATGCCCGCCTGGCGCAGGCGGTCGTATTGGCTGCGTTTCTCCGGGTCGCCCAGCACGCTGTAGGCATCGGCGATCTCTTTGAACTTCTCCTCGGCGGCTTTGCTCCCCCCCTGCCGATCGGGGTGGTACTTCTTGGCCAAGCGCCGGTAGGCCTTCCGGATCTCCTCCTGAGAGGCCCCCGGCTGGACCCCGAGGATCTTATAGTAATCCTTGGCAGCCATAGGACACGCGCAAATATGTCTCAGCTAACAACTTACCGCAACGCAACGGTCGGGCCGAACGCCTGCTTCCATTCTACACCACAGTGTCACGTTTTCAAGTCGGACCGTTCAGCGCCCGTCATCCGACCATGATCTGCTCTTCGGGGTAGTCGTAGACAGCACGTTCTCTCAGGCGGGCCACACTCAGGACGAGCGTCACCGGACCGAGCCTTCCGATGAACATCAGCGCGGTGATGATCAGCTTCCCCCACGCGGTCATTGCACAGGCCGGCCCGGTCAGCCCGCGGCTCAGTCCCACGGTGCCGAAGGCGCTGATGGCATCAAACACTATCCTGTTGAACGTGGCGCCCTGCTCGGTGATGAGCAGCAGGAACACCCCGCCGGCCACGGCGGCAACCGACAAGAGGATGATGCTCGCCACCCGGTGCACCGTCTCACTGGAGACGGAATGGTGGAAGATGTGGGCCTTCGGGCGGCCCTTCAACGTGGCGACAATGCTGGCGATCATAATGCCGAGCGTGCTCGTCTTGACGCCGCCCGCAGTGCTGCCCGGGCTTCCGCCGATGTACATGAGGGCCATCATCAGGAACGCGGTGGCCGGCGCCAGGCCCTCCATTCTGACGGTGTTGAAACCGGCCGTGCGCGGCGTCACCGACTGGAACGTGGCGGCCAGCAGCTTCTTCTTCACGGACGCCCCGGCCAGCGAACCGCCCGACTCCATCGCGAGCACCCCCACGAAGCCCACCAAC
>CAZSET010000403.1:0-2515 GCA_964605915.1 uncultured candidatus Brocadiaceae bacterium
TGTAATGCGTGCCCAGGGCCACGTGCAACTGCCGCTGGCGCGCCGCGTCCGGCGGCAGGCGGCTCATGGCGACGCCGCCCATGTCGACGCCGGCCTTGATCTCCGTCCGCCCGTCGCCGAGCGTCAGCACGTTACGGGGGTCGACGCCCTCGCGCCGGCACAGCTCGCGCATCACCTCGTCCTTGGGCAGCTTGCGGTCCCAGCTCGACCCCTCCAGGCTCTGCACCATCTTGCCGGGGCCGATCTCGTAGCCCAGGGCCAGGACCTCCTCGTACATCCCCCCGTCCTCGTAGATGACGGCGCCCGTGACGAAGTAGTTCAGACAGCCGACGGCGTGCAGGTGCCGCATGAACTCCATCGAGCCGGGCACGCGCCACTGTTCGGGATTCTCCCGCGCGGCGGCCGTGTTCCGGTCGCGGCTGGCGCCGTTGAGCACCGCTTCGTAGAGCCGGAACAGGCGGGGCGTCCGCTCGTCGATGAACATCCGAAGCCCCTCCGGCTCCTCGACGTCGTCGAAGCGCTCCTCGCCGTTCCATATCCGCCGGATGATCTCGGAGTTGTCCCTGCGCTGCTCGTCGGTCAGCGCCAGGGCCGCCTCATCGGGCACGTTGCCCAGCTCGATGGCCCTTCGGATGCCGTACTCCATCTGCGTGATGGCCGAGAGGCCCGCCGATTCGATGCAGAACTCATCCGTCTCGGGCAGCGGCTCCGTGCCGACCCGCTCGGTGAGTGCGGCAGCGCACTCGGGCGAGTCGAAGTCCTCCTCCAGCCCGCACGTCATCGCCCAGTGGATGACCAGGCTCATCACGGGGGGCCAGTCGCGGATAAGGCTGTGCGTGCCGTCGATGTCGTGGACGACGTGGGTGATCCGTCGCCGGCCCACCGGGTTGATGGCCTCGATGTTGCCGGGATCGCCGTTCAGGCAGCTATCGTCGAAGATCGCCATGGCATTCCTCAAGCACCCCCATCCAAAGAGGGTAACAAAGCCCCGCCGTCCGCGCAACCTGCTGGCGCCCCTATAGAGCCCGGTCAAAGCAATGATGTCATTCTGAATTCGCCGTACGGCGAATGAAGAATCTCGGCCGCACCGACGTCGCCGCCGCTACCGGCGAGATTCCTCGTCGCAGCTTCGCGGCTCCTCGGAATGACAACGCTTTCGTCCGCGCAACCTGCCGAAGCCGGCAGGGGTTTTGTTCGGGGCTCCTTGCCCAGTTGCCCGCGGGGGCCGTCTCTGTTACGCTGCCGCAGTCCCTGCAATCGATGGAAGGGAGGTCAGCATGTTTCGCGACATAGTGCTGCAGGATTCGACAGCGGAAGACTGGCCCGCGATCCGCGAGCGGATTCACGCACGGGTGTCCGCCGCAATGGGCACTGCGCCCGACCTGGAGGTCGAGCCCCATTACGAGATCGTGGAAGAGTATGAGAGGTACGGCCTGACGCACCGCAAGATCCGGTTCCGCGTGATGCCGGACGAGGACGCGACCGCCGTCATGGTCCTGCCCGACGGCCTGGCCGAGCGGAGCCCGGCGCCGGCGGTGGTCGTCTGTCACGGAACGGACGCCAAGCTGGGCAAGTACAACGTGCTGGACCCGGTGGACCGGCCCAGGCGCGCCTACGCCGTCGAGCTGGCCCAGCGGGGCTTCGTGACAGTGGCCCCCGACAGCTACGAGTTCGGCGAGCGGCTGACCCAGGGGGAAGACCTGCCCAACGAGGAGATCCAACGGCGCTACGTCGGTTCGATGCAGCGTTTCCCGGAGGAACATCCGGAGTGGTCCCTGGACGGGCGGCGGAACTGGGAGCATCACCGACTGCTGGACCTGCTGGACGGTCTGGACTTCGTGCGCCCGGGGGCCTACGGCGTCATTGGGAACTCGCTCGGGGGCCGGCAGGCCATCTTCCTGGCCGCCATGGACGAACGGATCGCCGCCGCCGTGCCTTCCTGCGGCATCAGCCCCAACCTGACGAACGTCTACCGCTCCGTGAGGAGCAACCCCGCCAGCAAGTCGAGCCCCGCGTCGCCCAAGCGCTTCCGGCCCAGGCCGGGGCACATGCTGTACGATTACCAGGACATGATTGCGCTCTGCGCGCCGCGGCCGATGCTGGTCCTGGAGCCCTATAACGACGCCTACAACCCGTACATGGAGGCCAACTTCCGCTGCTACGTGGCGGGGCAGCGGGCGTATGACCTGCTGGACAAGGCGGAGTGCTTCTGCACGATGACCCACGGCGACGGGCACGACACCGTGGCCGACGTGCGGGACTTCGCCTACCGCTGGTTCGAGCGCTGGCTCGAGCCGTAAGCGGGCGCAGACACTGCGCTTGCGGTCTCAGGCACCGCCCAAGCTCGATCATGTCGCGATTCGCGCGGAGGGCGACAAGGCGTGGCGAGAGCGTAAGCAGGCAAATGGGCGTCACGAAACCAGCCGAGGAGACCGCGCGGACCCACGTCGGGCGGGGGTGCGCGCTGGCGGCGACGATCGGCCTGGTGCTGATCGGCGGATGCGGGCTCGCGGCG
>CAZSET010000404.1:0-2467 GCA_964605915.1 uncultured candidatus Brocadiaceae bacterium
GCCCGATCGACGATGACAACCTGCGCGAGGGCATCGAGTACATCCGCGCCACTCCCGCCATCCGCGACGTGCTGTTGACGGGCGGCGACCCACTGCTGATGGAGGACGAGTGGGTCGAGGAGGTCGTGGCCCGCGTGCATGAGATCCCCCACGTGCAGTTGGTGCGGATCGGCAGTCGCACGCCGTGCACCTTGCCTTCGCGCATCACGGACGAGCTGTGCCGGCGCCTGGCGCGCCATCAGCCCTTCTGGATCAACACCCACTTCAACCATTCCAAGGAACTCACGCCGGAAGCCGTGGCCGCCTGCGCCAGGATCGTGGACGCCGGCATACCGATGGGCAACCAGACCGTGTTGCTCAAGGGCATCAACGACGATACGGCCGTTCTGAAGGAGCTGGGCGAGCGTCTGGTCGCCGCGCGCGTGCGTCCCTATTACCTCTATCAATGTCAGACATTGAAGGGCACGGCGCACTTCCGCGTCGGGATCGAGCGGGGCCTGGAGCTCGTGCGCGGCCTGCGCGGCAGGACCACCGGCTTCGCCATTCCCCAGTACGTCCTGGACACGCCTTTCGGCAAGGTGCCCCTCAACTACCCCTACATCCAGGGCCGGGAGGGCGACTGCGTCGTCATGGAGACCTTCTCGGGAGAGACATGGCGCGAACCGAACCCCGTGTCGTCCTGATCTGCCTGGGCAACCCCGGCCCGGAGCGGTCCGGCACCAGACACAACGCGGGCTACGCCTTCGCTGATTACCTTCAGCGGCAGCACGGCCTGTCCGGCTTCCGGCCTCTGGGCGGCGTGGAGGCCGAAGCGGCAGAGGGTGAGATCGCCGGGCTGCCCGTGCTGCTCGTCAAGCCCGCGACCGTGATGAACGAGTGCGGCCGCGTCGTCGCCCCGCTGCTGGAGCGCTACCCTCCCGAGGAGACCCGCTACGGCATGGCGCATGACGACCTGGACGTGCCTCTCGGTTCCGCCAAAGGGCGCAGCAAGGGCGGCCACGGCGGGCACAACGGGGTGAGGAGCATACTGGCGGCGGCGGGGGGCGGGGAGTTCTTCCGGATCAAGCTGGGCGTGAACTCCGCCGCGAAGGCGGACTACGACTCCGTGGCCGATTTCCTGCTATCGGAGTTCCTGCCCGCCGAGCGCCAGGAGCTCGAGACGGCTTTCCCGCAGGCTGAGGAAGTCCTGATCGGCCAGATCAAGTCCTATGCCGCCGAGCTGGCGAAGCGGGATAGAACCGAGGAGGTCAGGACGCGCTACGTGGAGGAGGCGCTGACTGAGGCGCGGGAGGCGCTGGGGCAACTGAGCGCCGCCTCGCCCTACCCGGTGTTCCTGAACCGTCGGGAGATGGGGCGCGCTTTCGACGTGGTGACCGCCCTGGCCAAGCTTCTGCGCAAGGCGAAGCTGGCGGCTGCCGGGGACGACGAGTTTCGTGCGCGCCTGCGGGCTTTCATCCCCGACGAGTTGCGCCCGCTTCTGCCTCCGCGTGCGGCATCGGACAGGATCTTCTTTGCCGTCGACCTGCACCCGGCCGAAGGGCAGCTCAAGGTCATTGAGCTGAACTGCGCGGTCGGCTACGCCCATTACGCCGCCCTGGCGGACGAGGCGCTCTTTCCGCTTCTGGAGGAGCGCTTCGGGGGAATCGAGAGGCCCTTCGACGGGGACTTCGCGTCGTTCCTCTACGCCGAGGGCCTCAGGCCGATGCACGATCCGGCGCGCGGCGTCCTGGCCTTCCTACGGGGCTTCAACAACCGGGACATGTTCAACGTGGACGAGCTGGAGGGCCTGGCCGGCCGGATCGGGGAGCGCGAGGGGCTCAGCGTCCCCCTCTGCCACGAGCGGGACCTGGAACTGCGGGGGGACGGCCTGCACCTCGCGGACGGACGGCGCGTGGACCTGCTTTACGTCGAGGAAAACCTGGCCGAATGGGCCGAAGTGGTCGAGGATTCGCCGCTCCGAGCGGCCGTGGTCGCCGGCCTCGTCAAGACGTTCCCCCCGCTCGACACGTTCCTCCTTACCAACAAGGGGTTCTTGTCTCTGCTCGTCGATCCGTCGGTGCAGCGCCTCATCGAGCCCGACGAGGCGGAGGGCAAGGTCATCCGCCGGAACGTGCTCTGGTCCCACCCCCTGGACGAGCACGTCGAGCCCGCCGCCTACCACATGCTGGAGCAGGGGCTGACGCTGGTGGTGAAGGATGCGCTCGGCGGAGGCGGGCGGGGCGTGACGGTGCTGCGTCCCGACTCGTCGTCCCAGCAGACCGGTCACATCCTGCGGCGCCGGATGCTGGGCGGCTGCAGCGTGGTTCAGGGCTACTTCCCGGCCGGGCGATGGTCGGAGGAGACGGACCTGCGGTTCGACGTGCGCATCCTGGCCGCCGCGCACGAGGGAGACATCGCCATCGGCCCCGTCTACGCCCGCATCTTCCGCGGGGAGAAGGTCAACTTCGCCGACCCCGACTCCGGCGTC
>CAZSET010000405.1:0-2451 GCA_964605915.1 uncultured candidatus Brocadiaceae bacterium
GAGGTTGCAGTCGACGGTTGCGCATCTGAACGCGCCGACGGCTCGAGGGTCCGCCCTCGTCTGGAACATGCGTCGGTGTCCTTGCCCTACGTGGGGGCCCCCGGCCGGCGGGAACGCTATGCCGCCCGTCCCACATGTGCGGGACGGGATCGGAATGAGGAGGCAAAGCTACGTCCCGGGGGCTAACGCCCCCGGCTACACATATGGCGTCCCTGTCGGGACTTAGGACGTGGCGCGCCGGATCGGGGGCCGTAGGCGTCCAGCCCTGCGAGGGGCGAAATACGAATTGCCCTGGCCGCCAGTCCTGGGAATGGGCGCCCAGCAACACCCCAAGCCCGTCCCGCCCATGCGGGACGGGCGACATAACCGAACCCGGGCGACCCAAAGCCCGGAAGTTCAGTCCTGAATCCCCACCGCGAAGGAGGTTCCCACGGACCAGGCAAGTAGGCGCAGTGCCAGGCGCGAGAGCGACATCGCTGGCTGGCGCTCAGCACTTCGTCTCGGTTGAATCCCACCGGCCATCCGGTTCACGCACTCGGCTCCGGCGCCATCCCGATTGCCAACATGCCATAGTATGGCAGGACTTCCCCCAGATATCGCCTCAGCACGGGCGATCCCATCGCCGGCAGATGCTCAGCCTAGCCCTCTGTGTGCCCCGCGCCCATGACCTGCTCGACGGCGCGACTGATGAACAGCGGCGCCAGCCGCGCCTGCGCTGCAACGACCCACTCCTCGGCCTCGCCGGCCGGGGTGGACAGCTGCAGGGCCACTTCCGCCGGATAGTCGCTGCCAATCCTCAGAATCTCGCGGAGGCCGTAGACGAACTGCCCCAGTTTGCCCTTGTACGCCCGCCTGTCGATCTCCTCTCCGCGCAACCCTACCTGCTGCCAGCTCGTCACGATGGTGGTTCCCCGCTCGGGATGCGCGAACGCGCTGGTCGTAACTTCGACTTCCGGCAGCACCTCGGAGCCCGTTTGCAGCGTACGCTTCTCCGTCCACCGCTGCGCCATGCCGTGGAATGGGTAACAGCTTTCGGGGAGGTGGGCCCGCCGGCCCAGGAACGTGCCCTCTCCTGTGCGCCAGTAAAGAAGCGTCACGCGGATCGGTGGCTCGCCGGGCGCATTGTATTCCCGGAAGAGCGCGTCGCTCACGTGCCGGTGGCGCTCGAGGTCTTCGGGGTCTGGCAGCGTCTCTGACGTCCACTTGCCGATCCTCATCGGGATCGCCGCCAGCGGGCGCACCTGGGCACGGCTCTCGGCGGCCAGGACGTGTCCGACCTCCATCGCCTGGTAGGCAATGCCGAGTCCAAGGAACGCTGCGACGGCCAACCCGCCGCGAGCAAGCGCCGCACGGGCCGGCTGCCCAGATGATGCACGGGCCACCCGCCTGCTTGAGCCGTTGTTTGACTCCCCGCCTTGTCCTGCCTGACGCCCGCCTTCCCAGCCCTGCAGCGCCTGCCACAGCACCAAGAGTAGCACCAGGCAAAGCATGAACATCCCGAGCCCGGCAGAGTAATGAAAAAAGCCCTGCGCGGCGGCCGGGCTTACGTAGGTGCCGACCAAGACCGTCCCGACCACACGGAAGACGTTGGCGAAAAGCGTGACCGGCACCGCGAGCACGATGAGAGCCGCCTTCGTCCACGGCGTCTGCAGGCCGTAGGCGCTGATGAAGATGGCCGCGGGGACGACCGTCGAAAGCGACCGTATCCCGCTGCACGCCTCCTCGACGTTGGCCGCGATGGCGGCCGTCTCAAGCACATGGCCCTGCCGCAGCACCGGTATGCCGATCAGCGCGATCACCTTCTCGCTCAGCACCGCCGCCAGAGTCTGAAGCCGCAGGGGCACCCAGTAGGCGGTGAGCGCGTTCTCCGGATAGAGGAAAACGAGGAGGAGGGCCGGCATCCACAGGTGCCTCATCACGCGCCAGCCAGCGACCAGGATGACGACCCCGCATAGAAGCGCAACGACCGAGAGGCCACGCAGAAAGACGCTCGTCATCCCACGGACGAACACCAACCCCGCCCGCGTTCCGACAAAGAGAAGGACGAACGAGAACAGCAGGAACGCTAGTCCCCACTTCGACGGCACGACCGGCTCCCGCCTGATGGCGGCCCACCGGTCGCGCACCAGGAAGACCGCGCCAACCAGGACCGCGAGGCCGAGCACCAGGCCGTCGGTGGCGATCCACCCCAGGGCAAGGTCCCGGAAGGTCCAGGCATAGTCGACCAGCGCTGCCAGCAGTACAACTGCCCACAGGGCGAGCGTGCTCCGCCGTCGGCGCACGCCGGCCATGAGGTCGCCCGCTGTGAGTTCTGCGGTCGATTCAGCCATGCGTGAGTGATCCCATGGATGCCCGTGTAGGCGTAGCGCGGCCTACCCGTGGGCAGTGTAGCTTTGGAGCCTCTAACAGAATGACCCGTGGCCGCGACGGAGCGGATTTCGCCGCAGGCCA
>CAZSET010000406.1:0-2405 GCA_964605915.1 uncultured candidatus Brocadiaceae bacterium
CTTGTTGTTCTGGAGGGCCAGGCGGAAGCAGTGCTGCAACGTCAGCTCAGGGGGAAGCTGGGGCGGTTCGCCCACGGGTTCCGCGCCGGGCCTGCGCACCGCAAGTGGGAGCTTGGGAGCCACGGCATCCTGCGAATGGGCCTCATCATCGGCGGCGACCGCAGTGTGCGCCGTCGCCCCGGAGCCCCGCGCCGCGCCCGCGCACGACGCAAACAGCACGCACACGACTGCCAGGACCACGAGACTCGCAGCTCTAAGACCTTGCGATGTCACGGCCTGCCTCCTTCCTTCACGACACGTGGGCCATCTCCATACGCGCGGGACCCAACCGTGACTGCTCTCCCCTCACGAAGGGGCCACAAGATAGCGAAACGCTACCTGAGCGTCAACCACGGGCACGAGGCGCGCGGGGCGTAACGCTCCTGCGTGGGCAGGCTCACCAGACGCGGATGATAGCGCGGGCAGACATACCGGGCAGCGGCGGATTCGGGGGCTCCTCCAGCAGTTGCAGCCGCACCACCACCTGGCCCGGCTGGCCCCACTGGGTGGACTCGTCGGCGGATTCGCTCCTGGCACTGGTCGCCGCGAAGGTGGCGCCGCCCACGGCCACAACCTCGGCCTCGTAGTACTTGCGGCTTGCGCTGCCGATACGCACCTTGGCGGACTGGCCGACCTCCACGTGCCAGCTATCCCTCTCGCGGATGAGGCCCCATATCCAGCGGCCCTTGCTGTCGTCCGTGATCAGCATGGTGGGCTGGCCCGTGCGGCAGAACTCTCCCGCGTCGTCGAAGGTCCGCATGACGGTGCCGCTGGCGGGGCTCTTGATGGTGGTGTAGCTGAGCTCGGTGCGGCGAGTCGCCACGTCCGACCGGGCGGCTTCCAGTTCCGCCTCGGCGGCCTTGAGGGACTCATTGACGAGCTTGAGACGCGCGGCGCTCGTCGCCTGCATCTCCTTCAGCCGAGCCTCGGCCTGCAGAAGCTCGGCTTTTCTGGTGCGCAGTTCGGCCTTCAAGCGCTCGACCTCTTCGGTGCCGGCCTTGGCCAACCCATGTGCGGCCTGGCGGGAAGCCAGGGCCTGCACCTGAGCTTCGACTTCCTCGGCGGTCGGCCCGTCCCGCAGCATCTTGAGCTCCAGCTCTGCCCGGCGCACGGCGTTCTTCTGGGTCTCGAGCTGCGTCTTCTTGACTTCCAGTATGTGCGCCGAGTCGATTCCTTCCTGCACGAGTTGCTGCGACTGCTGAACCTCGAGTTCATAGAGCTTCTGCAGGGCCCTGGCCGAGGCCAGGCTCGCCTCGGCGGCCTGTATCTCCTCCGCCCGGGCGCCCTTGCGCGTCTGCTCCAGCAGGGCTCTGGCGCGTTTGGCCTCGGCGTCGGCCTGCGCGATCTCGCCTTCCACGCGCGCCTGGCGCAACCTGAGGGCGGCCTCCGCGCTGGCTACGGCCGCCTCGCCGCGTTCAAGCTCTGCCCGGGCGAGCTCCACGTCCAGGTTTACCTCTTCCTTGACAAGCACCGTGTGGGCCCTGGCCTGTTCGTAGGCGCTTTGGCGCGCAGCCGCCCTGGCCTCCGCCGCCTCCAGGGCCGCGCGAAGCCTCGAATCGTCCAGAACGACCAGCTCCTGGCCTTCAGTGACGTGGTCATTGGTGCTGACGTAGCGCCTGAGCATCGGCGCGTCCACCTCGGGCGAGACTCTGATGAAGTGCGCCCAGACCTGTGCGCGCGAGGTCCTGACGTACGCGATGGACCGCCAGATGAAGTAGGCCGACACCACGGCCGCGATGCAAAGGACGGCAATGCCAGCCCTGATCAGCCTGCGGCGCCAGGGCCGGCCCTCCTTCGGTGGCTCTGCGCCCCGAGACTGGCGGCGCATCTCATAAGTCATTCCCAATGTGTCATCGCCCATGCGACTGCCCTTTGTTGTGGCCCGCGTCCGAAGCCGAATCGAAAAAAACAAAGGCGGGCAAGTGGTTCAGCAACACCTGCCGCCTGTCTCCCATTATCCGCTCTGAGCAGGGCCCTGTCCAGGCCACTCAGGTCTCGCCGAAGACCAACGCCTGGCTGCGCTCGTCCAGTTGGGAGAGGTCCTCGATCTCAAACCGGTTGCCGTCGGCGTCGGCCACTACCATGCGCCCGCGTCCCAGGTTACGGATGCTGCTACGGTCGGTCACCTCGAAGGCGGCGTAGCCGCGGTCGGTCTCCACCTCCCAGTGGGAGACTCCCCAGTTCTCGTTGATGCTGTCCACGCGCGTGATCTTGGCGACGTAATACATTCGACCGAGCGCTTCTTCAAGCGCCTTGTGGCTCTCCTTGTCCAACTTGCGCGGATTGGTGAGCAGCGCCACCTCCTTGCCCTTCTCATTCAGGAAGCTGATGTAATCCGCCTTGCTCGAGAGCGGGAAGACGCGACG
>CAZSET010000407.1:0-2366 GCA_964605915.1 uncultured candidatus Brocadiaceae bacterium
CGGCCTGATCAATTCGTCCTGGGGTGGCACGCCCGCCGAGTCATGGACGCCTCGGGAGGTGCTGGCGGCGGACGAGGATTTCCGGCCGATCTTGACTCGCCATGAACAGGCACTGGCCAACTTCCCGCTTGCTGCCGAGCAGTACGAGCAGAAGGTACGGGAGTGGGAGGAGCGGGCCTACTTCGCCGAGCCGCCCAACACCGGCCTGAAGCTCGGCTGGGCGAAGGCTGAACTGGACGACTCCGACTGGCAGGAGATCGAGCTGCCCGTGGTCTGGGAACGGACCGGCCTGAACGTGGACGGCGTGGTCTGGTTCCGGAAGGAAGTGACGGTCCCTCCGGCCTGGTCGGGCCGCGACCTGGAGCTTTCGCTGGGCGGCATTGACGACACGGATGTGACCTACTTCAACGGCGTCGAGGTGGGGCGGACCGGCACGGACGTAGAAGGCTTCTGGCAGGTGCCCCGCACCTACGCCGTCCCCGGCAAGCTGGTGAAGCCGGGCCTGGCGGTGATCGCGGTCCGGGCCTTCGATCGCTGGCAGGACGGCGGCTTCCGCGGGGCGCCTGAGCAGATGAGCCTGGCGCCGAAAGGCGGCGGGCCGGTTGCGACTGTCCCGCTGGCCGGCGCGTGGCGCTACAAGTTGGGCGAGCACAGAGAGCAGCCGACCGAGCTGCCCCCGCGTCCGGCGCAGCCGCGCGGCCCGGATCACCCGTATTCGCCTGCCGGGCTCTACAACGCAATGATCCATCCGTTGATTCCCTATGGCATCAAGGGCGCCATCTGGTACCAGGGCGAGTCGAACGCCGGCCGCGCATACCAGTATCGCAAGCTGTTTCCGGCGATGATCCGCAGCTGGCGGGCGGACTGGGGGCAGGGCGACTTCACGTTCCTGTTCGTCCAGCTCGCCAACTACATGGCCGTCCAGCAGCAGCCCGTGGAGAGGGCCTCCTGGCCCGAGCTGCGCGAGGCGCAGCTCATGACCCTTGAGCTGGCGAACACGGGGATGGCCGTCATCATCGACATCGGAGACGCGGATGACATCCACCCCCGCAACAAGCAGGACGTCGGCAAGCGGCTGGCGCTGGCGGCCCTGGCGGTCGCCTATGGGCGGGACCTCGTTTGCTCCGGGCCGATCTACGATCACATGGAGGTCCAGGGCAACAGGGCGGTCCTCAGCTTCGAGCACATCGGCGGCGGGCTGGTGGCGGACGGCGGCTCGCTGAAGGGCTTCGCGGTCGCCGGCGAGGACCAGGCGTTCGTCCATGCCGAGGCGGAGATCCGGGGCGACAAGGTCGTCGTGTGGAGCAAGGAGGTGGAACGTCCGGTCGCGGTCCGCTACGGCTGGGCCAACAACCCCGTCTGCAACCTCTTCAACGCGGAGGGTCTGCCGGCATCGCCGTTCCGCACCGATGATTGGCCCGGCGTTACTGAGGGGAACCGTTAAGCGGCGGCCCTGTGGCATGGCCCGTTCCAGGAGAACAAGCGCGGTGGAAGGCACAACGCAGGTGCGGGTCGCGATGGCCCAGATGAAGGTGGAGTGGGGCGAGGCGGCCCGGAACCTCGCCCACGCGGCCGAGCTCATCGAGGACGCCGCGGCGCAGGGCTGCCAGGTCGTCGTGCTGCCCGAATGCCTGGACATCGGCTGGACGCATCCGGACGCCGTCGGGCTGGCCGAACCGATCCCCGGGCCGAGCAGCGACGCACTGGCCGAGGCGGCCACGGAGCAGGGCGTCTGGGTCGTGGCCGGCCTGACCGAGCGCGACGCAGACCTGGTCTACAACGCGGCCGTGCTCATCTCGCCCGACGGGCAGATCGCCCTCAAGCACCGCAAGATCAACATCCTGGAGATCGCCCAGCCCTACTACGCGATCGGCGACCGCCTGGGCGTGGCCCGCACGCCGCTGGGCGCGATAGGCGTCAACATCTGCGCCGACAACTTCCGGACTTCGCTCACGTTCGCGCATGCCCTGGCCCGGATGGGCGCGCGGGTGCTCCTGTCGCCCTGCGCGTGGGCGGTCGACGCCGACCACGACGACCGCAAGGAGCCCTACGGCGGCATGTGGGAGGAATCGTACACGACCATCGCGCGCCTTTACGACGTGCCGGTCGTCGGCGTCAGCAACGTGGGCCGGGTAAGGGGCGGTCCCTGGGAAGGGAGGAAGTGCATCGGCTGCTCGCTGGCCGTCGGTCGCGGCGGGCGCATCCTCGCCAAGGCCCCCTACGGTGAGGACGCGGAGGTTGTGATCCCGGTCGACCTGGACGTCACGCCGGCACAGGTCAAGGGAACGGCAATCGCCGGCTGGCTGAGGCAGAGGGGCTACGAAGGTCCTTAGGAGGCCCGTGCCTGCAGCCGACGCCCGGGGTTC
>CAZSET010000408.1:0-2364 GCA_964605915.1 uncultured candidatus Brocadiaceae bacterium
GCTGCGGGTGCCCGGCTCCGGCATGCTCAGCTCCGGCATGCAGCAGGTGGCTGGCCGGCCGTTCATGCTCTCGGAGTGGATCCACGTCAGCCCCAACGAGTGGGGTGTGGAGGGTCCGGCCATCATCGGCGCCTACGGTCTGGGCCTGCAGGGCTGGGACGTCTCCTACCTGTTTCAGAACGGGGATGACGGCACCTTCAGCGACCGCATCGGCCGCGAGCAGTGGGACGTGACGGCCCCTCAGGTGATGGGCGTTTTCCCGGCCGTGGCCCGGCAGGTACTGCGCGGCGACGTGGCCGAGTCCGACTTGGTCGCCTCCCTCTTCGTCCATGTGCCTTCGCTACTCGAAGGCAAGCTCGGCTCCTCCGACGAGAGCCAGCATGACTACGACCTCAAGACCTTCGAGAGCGACGTCGTGCCATCGCGCGCGCTGGCCGTCGCCCGCTGCGTGGTCGAGTTCGTCGACAGCTACCGGTCGACGCCGAAGTTCGACCTGGCCCCCTACGTGGAGGGCGGCACGTACGTCTCCGCCACCGGCCAGCTCCGCTGGCGGGAGGGCGAATCGAAGTTGGACGGCAGCTTCACGATGGATACGCCGGCGACGAAGGCCGTGGTCGGCTTCGCTGAGGGGCAGACGGCCCGGCTCGGGCACGTGACCATCACGCCGCAGAGCCGCTACGGAGCGATCTACGTCACCGCGCAGGGGCCGGGCGAGGACATCTCCTCCGCCGGCAGGCTGCTGGTGGTGGTCATTGCCCGCGCACGCAGCACGGGCATGAAGGTCTTCCAGGACAGCCGCATCATCGAGCGGGGGCAGGCGCCGGTGGTCATGGAGCCAGTGAAGGCGACCATCCGCATCGACCGCCCCGGCCGCGCCACCGTCCACGTCCTCGACCACGACGGCGCGCGCACCGGCCGCACGCTGCCCGTGCAGGACGGCCAGTTCACCATCGATGGCGCCAGCGACAAGACGCCCTACTACCTGGTAGCCTACGCGGAATGACGCCAGGAAGGCGGCGGCATACTCCACGCGCCGCATCTTCGGGGACATGCTCAAGGGCCTGCGCCTCGGGCGGCCGGAGGATCGACCTGGAGACGCTGCGCCGCGCGCTCCCGCTGTTGCGGAGCGACTTCCATGGGCCGGCAGCCCGGTGGCTGAAGCTCACCAAAGGAACCGTGGACGGCGGATCGCACCAGCAGGGCGACCGTGAGCGCGTCCGGTTTCTTCTTGACAGCAGGCGAGGGGGTCTTCTGGTATAATCGGCGTCGTGCGACCGGATCGTCCGATCGTGCGCCCCGGAAGGGGCAGTATGTCTGGAGGATCTTTTCGTAAAGGAGCCGGACCATGTTGCGGGGAAGGGCTTTGAAGGTGGGGATGGGCGTCGCAGTCCTGAGCCTGCTGGCCTGGAGCAGCCCAGCGGCTCGAGCCGCGGAGAAGGACGACGTGATGAAGGCGCTTCAAGCGCTGCAGAAGGAGGTGAAGTCGTATACCGCCAGCGGTAAGAGCAGGGCCACCAGGGGTGACCGCACGTTCGAGCAGACGCTAACCGTCGTCGCCAAGGCGCCTGGCAAGTACAAGGAGACGACGACGTCGGAGAGGATGGGAACCCAGGTGGAAAGAGCGACCACGTGCGACGGGAAGACCGTCTGGCTGCCGGTGGGCCGGGAGGGGCAGATCCGCAGCATTGACCGCGCCGCCGTCGCGAAGGCGCTGGGAATCAAGGACGAAGACGTGAAAAGCATGTACCTGCCCCGGGATCCCGTTGACCTCGCCAACCCGTTCCTTGCGCTCAATGCGGACACGATCAAGTACAGCGGCAGGGAGCAGATGGGCGACATGGACGTGTACGTGTTCGAGGGCCAGTCGAAGTGGCCTGCGAGGCAGCGTCGGGAAGCCGAACCGTTCTGGCCGCGGCAGAAGTTCATGATCAGCGCCAAGGACGGGCTGCTGCGTTCCGTGACGACTTACAACCGCGAAGGCGCGGAGTCGCGAGTCGTGACCTACACAGACATCAAGATCAACCCGGCGGTGGAAGATGACGTCTTCGCGTTCAAAGCGTCCGCGGGCTCTACCGTTGAGGATGCGACCCAGACGACGATTGACCAGATGAAGGCGGCCATGGAAGCGGCCAAGAAGCCGTGAGCGCCTGCGACGCAGTAGCAGCCGCACGGGCTTTCGTATCTCGTTGGATGAGGCGCTCGACGGTCGGAACACGGGCCGTCGATCGCCTTTGTTCTGGGCCTTGACTACTTGCACAGGGGGGACTTGTCGTACTCGTAACGCGCAATCAGGGGCAGGCAGTGCCGTGGTCTAGGAGCCTGTCGGAGTTTTGCGTCCCAAACGCTTCTTGTTGTTGCATGGCA
>CAZSET010000409.1:0-2309 GCA_964605915.1 uncultured candidatus Brocadiaceae bacterium
GAAGATCTCCGCTTTCCTGGCTTCCAGGTCCTGTTCGGTGCGACGGACCTCCTCGCGGATGTGCTCAACCTGTCGTCGAGCCCCATCGAACCTGGCGGACTTGTCGTTTACGACAATCAGGTTCTCCTGCAGCTTGCCCGACGCCGCTTCTGACTCCTGCTGCAGGGCTTCACTGCGTGATCCGGCTTCAGCGCGGCGCGAGTCCAGGTCTTCCAGGTGGGCCGTCAGCTCTTGCTGCCGCGTGTAGCTCAGATCGACCTCGCGGGCCAGGCTCTCCATGCGCGCGTCCACGCGGGCCAGCTCCTGGCGGGAATCGGAGAGCGCATTCTGAGCGTTCTGGAGCTCCGCCCTCGCGGATTCGACTTCCCGCTCGCCATCGAGGGCGGCCTGCGCGAGGCGTTCCTTCTCCCCCTGGATGGCCGCGATGTCGCGTGCGTGCGCGTCGCGCTCGGCGCTGAGCGTGCGGTGGGAGTGAAGGGCATGTGCGAGGCGGAGGCGCTGGAGACGCTCGCTCTGGCGTTTGAAAGTCCGGGCCCGCCCGGCCTGGTACTTGACGCTGCGGAGCTGTCGCTGCACTTCCTCGATGATGTCGCTGACGCGGGCCAGGTCGCTGCCGACCCGTTCGAGCTTGCGCTCGGCTTCCTTCTTCTGCTCCAGGAAGCGGTTGATGCCGGCGGCTTCCTCGAAGACCTGCCGCCTCTCCTTCGGGCTTGCCCGCAGGAGGCGGTCGATCTGCCCCTGCTCGATGACACTGTAGCAGCTCGTGCCGACGCCGGTGTCCAGCAGCAGGCGGCGGATGTCTTTGAGCCGGCATTGCTGCCCGTTCAGGAGGTATTCGCTCTGCCCCGTGCGGTCGACCCGGCGGTGGATGCACACCTCTTCGTAGTCGACGTCCAGCCAGCCGTCGGCGTTGTCGATGGTCAGCTTCACTTCGCCGTAATTGAGGGGCTTGCGCGTTTCGCTGCCGTCGAAGATGACGTTGGCCATCTCAGTGCCGCGCAGCTTCTGGGCGCTTCGTTCGCCGAGGACCCACTTTATGGCGTCCACGACGTTGCTCTTGCCCGAGCCGTTCGGGCCGACGAGGGCCGAGAGGCTGTCCTCAAACTCGAAGACAGTGCGATCTGCAAAGGACTTGAACCCGTGTAGCTCCAGCTTCTTCAGCTTCACGGCTCTCGCTCCGCAACCGCGCGCGTGGCTTCGCTGGGGTCAGGCGCAGCCGGTGGTCGCCCAGTCGCCTGCCGCCAGGCGCACCGAACACGCAGGATCGTGCCTCGACTTTCCTTCATAGCCCCGTCGCTCCATGAAAACCGCCAGGAGACCTGACCCCTGGCGCCTCATCCACGCTCTGAATGCTCATCTGGACAGTATCATGGTGTGGAACGAGGATTCTAAGCGAACGCGGCGGGCAGATTCACACGGCGTGCGGGCTCCTCTCCATCGCCCTTCGCACACCGGTGCGGTGTGTGGGCCGGCCTGCGTGCCGGATGCAACGGGCCGGCGTGCAAAGCTTTTCCCAGCAATAAGTTGGGTCGGGTCAGGAACGCTCACGACAAAGGCCGAACGGTGCCTGGCCCAGCTCGGCGACAGGAGGGGCAGGTGTGGTGAGATGCAAAAAAAGGTGGGAAAAAGGCCGCCCCGTGCGGGCTCCTGGCGCAGCCCCTCAGGGCTGCCGGCTGCGTGCGATGGCGGCGTGGTCGCGACCGCGGACCACGCAGCGCTTGGCTACGGGTGCCATGATGCGTTCGAACGTGGTCAGCTCCTCGGGCGCGTAGGGGATGACGTCCCTGAGCTCCGGTGACAGGCAATGCTCGGGCTGGAAGTTCTGCAGCGCTATCTGCCAGGCCCCCCCCAGCTCGGGGATCATGCGCCGGAGCTCGTCCTCGCCCACCAGGCCGGGCACCAGCGTGATGCGGAACTCGTGGGGCAGCCCGCTGTCCTTGATGAGGCCGATGGAGCGTTGGACGTCCTCTACGTCGACGTCCACGTCGCAGACGCGGCGGTAATCCTCGGCGGTCAGGGGCGCCTTGACGTCCATGGCGAATGTGTCGACGAGGCCCTCGTCAATGAGGCGGCCGACCCATTCCGGGCGAGTGCCGTTGGTCTCGACCATCACCTGAAGTCGCAGCGTCCTGATCTCCCGGATCAGGTCAAGCAGCTCCTCGCCATGCAGCGTCGGCTCGCCGCCGGTGATAGCGGCTCCGTCCAGCCAGGCGCTCTGGCGGCGCATGTAGCCCAGGACGTGCTCGCGCGGGATGCTCTCGGTGCGCTCGGGGTGGATAATCAGGTGGCCGGCGTGGCAGTAGTGGCAG
>CAZSET010000410.1:0-2242 GCA_964605915.1 uncultured candidatus Brocadiaceae bacterium
CGGCGAACGAAGAATCTCGCCCGCGCCGACGTCGACGCCGCTACCGACGAGATTCTTCGTCGCGGCTTCGCAGCTCCTCAGAATGACAACGCTTGTGTGGGCGCAACATTACTTTCGCCGCCCCCAATAGCCAACGGCCTCGCCCTCTCGAGCCGAGAGGAAGCGCCAGACTTCCGCGCACATCTGGATGATGTGGTAGTCGGCTCGCCACGGCCCGCCTTTGGCGGTGCTCCTGGGCGCGTTCTCGCGCGTCAGCTCCCCGAACCAGCCGCCGTACTCGCGGTCCACGAAATGCTCGAAGCAGTATCGCGCGGCCAGCTCGAAGGCCGCCCAGTACTCGTCGTCCCCCGTGTGTCGCCACAGCCACAGCGGCGCCATCACGCCTTCGCACTGCGGCCAGAAGGTTTTGGCCGCATTGGTCACTTCGCCTGTCCGGCTCAGGTCCGTGTAGAAGCCGCCAGACTCCACGTCCCAGCCGTGCCACAGCGCGAACGCCACCATCTGCTCGGCGCGCTCGACCAGCCAGTCCTCCGCCCTGTGCCCGTGCACGCGCAGCAGCAGCCACGCCCACTCCATCTGATGGCCGGGCTGCACCGGGTCGCCGCGGTGCTCGGGGAAGTCGCTCCAGTCGTCGTGGAAGAACTCGGGCAGGCAGCCGCACGCGTGGTCGAAGAGCTTCCCGTCCATCAGCCGGCAGAGCTTGAGCGCGCGGTCCAGGTATCGGGCCTCGCCGCTCACTTCGCCGAGCGCCAGCAGCGCCTCGACCAGGTGCATCTGGCTGTTCTGCGTGCGCATCGGGTCGGGGCCGGTCCAGTCGCGGCGGAACCGCTCGCGATAGCCGCCGTGCTCGGGGTCGTAGACGCGCTCCTCCAGCACGTCGAAGGTTCGGCGGGCCATATCGAGCGCCCGCTCGTCGCCGAATGCCCGGGCGTACTCGCTGAGCGACAGAATGGCGAACGCGTGGCCGTACGTCCCCTTGGATGTCTCGATGGGCTCCCCGCGCCGGTCGACTTGCCAGAACCAGCCACCGTGCTCGGCGTCCCAGAACTTCCCGAGCACGAAGTCGAGTCCGTGCCGGGCGGCCTCGGCGCACCATTCGGGCCCGTCAAGCAGGCGCCCCTGCGAGAAGTTGTAAACCAGGCGCGTGGTCGCGACCAGGCTCTTGCGGTCCGGGTCGGTGACGCGCCACTGGCGGTCGAGCTGCGGGATGTAGCCGCCGCATTCCCGATCCAGCGCATGCTCGTACCAGTAGGGCAGCACATCTTCCAGCGCATGCCGCCGGAAGGCTTCGGCGGACAGGGGAGGCCCACTGTCTGTCTCAGGCATCGGGGTGTCTCCTGGTCTCTGCCTCGGCGTATGGATGGCCGCTCACACGGTCAGCCACACCGGGCTGGACCACGCAACCTGGCCTTCCTGGGCCTCGACCCGGACGTAATAGAAGGCGAACGGTTCGGGACTGCTTCAGGAACTCGCCCCTTCGTCCAGGAACGTCTGGCGGTGGCCGGGGTTGCCCTTGGCCTTCGGGCCTTTGCGGAAGGTGGCGCTCGTGCGCGGCGGATACTCAATCTGCTTGCCGCGCAGGATCTCCCCCACGGTCAGGAGCTGGATGCGCGGGAACTTCCTCTCCCACCACGGCGACTCGTAGAACCCGGCGGCCGCCGCCTCCGTGCGCATCGGCTTGGTCGGCTCCTGGAGCGAAAGCAGCGCGCCCATCTGCGCCTTCTCCCGGTCGACCACGGCGATCAGCTCGCGCACGTCCTTGACGCCCACGTGGCCCGACTTCACCTGAAGGATGATCTGCTTGGTCTTGCGCGTATCCTTCTCGTCGTGGAAGTAGAGCCGGCCGTCGATGCCGCGGTCGGCGCCCCTCTTCTCCTCGACGGGCCGCGCGCCCACCAGGCCCAGCGCCCAGAACTGGAACTGGAAGGGGTCCTGCTGGGCGAGCGCGGCCGCCCCCTTCACGTCCGGCGGCTCGCCGACTACGTCATACTCGACCCCGCGCACGACGCGCTCGTCCTCGACGAGCTTATCGGGGAAGGCGTCACGGAGGCGGTGCCGGATCAGGATGATGGCCAGGTGCGTGACGTCGATGCCGCTCCAGCGTCGCTTGAGGCGCTCGGCGACGACGACGGCGGTGCCGCAGCCGCAGAAGGGGTCGAGCACCAGGTCGCCCTCATTGCTGCTGGCCCGGATGATGCGCTCCAGCAGCGCCTCCGGCTTCTGCGTGGGATAGCCAAGCCGC
>CAZSET010000411.1:0-2161 GCA_964605915.1 uncultured candidatus Brocadiaceae bacterium
GGCCACAGCCGCGACATCGAGGAGCTGGCCCTGCACGTGGACGTGCTGCCCACGCTGATAGAACTGTGCAGGCTGAAGCCGCCGCCGGGTGTCGAGTTCGACGGAGTGAGCCTGGCCCCGCTGCTTGGCGGGGAACGGCGTTCCCTTCAGGGCGACCGGATCCACTTCGTGCAGTTCCGTCAGAACACGGCCCTGCCCGACAAGTGGACGAACGCCGTGATGACGCGCCGATGGCGTCTGGTCAGAGGGAGAGAGCTGTACGACATCACGACCGACCCCGGGCAGCAGAGGGACGTTGCGCCCGAACACCCGGACGTGGTCGAGCGGCTTCGCGCGGCGCACGAGACCTGGTGGGACGAAGTGTCGCCGCGCCTGGAGGAGTACTGCCCGATTTCACTGGGCAATGACGCGGAGAATCCGACCCGCCTGAACGCGATGGACGTGCTCGGCGACGTTGCGTGGAACCAGGGCCACATCATGATGGCCAGGAGAAGCACGGGCAAGTGGGCCGTCGACGTCGAACGGACCGGCCGCTACCGTTTCACGCTGCGCCGATGGCCGGAGGAGCTCGACCTGCCCCTCGACGCGGAACTCCCGCCGGAACAAGCGGAGCGGATCGCGCCCTTCCAGGCGAATCAGAAGCCCAAGGCGGTCCACCCCAGAGTCGCCCTTCTGAAGCTCTTCCAGAACGAGTTCGCGCAGGACGTGGATCCAGGCGCCCGCGAGGTGACGTTCGACCTCGAAGTGCGGGACACCGGCGTCGCGCAACTGGAGGCCTGGTTCATCGACGAGGACGGCAGCCGTCAGGGCGCCTATTACGTGAGGGTCGAGCGGCTTTAAGTCGCTCATCGCCCGGCGCCCTGGCTTCATCGTGCAGCGGTCCGCTACGATCCTGCGAAGGTGGGCTCGCCAGAGCCCCGGAGCGTCCTTTCAGTGGACCTCGATCGTCACCACGCACAGGTCATCCGGGCGCCGAGCACTGCCCATGAAGTCCTCGGTCTCCGTGATGATGCGCTGGATCAGGTCGCGAGGGATGAGGTGGGCGTTGTCGGCTACGAGCTTTTGCAGCCGGGCCAGGCCGAACATGTTGTCCTGCGCGTCGGCCACTTCATAGATGCCGTCCGTAAAGCTGAGGATGATGTCGCCGACCGCCAGTTGCCGCTCGCAGTTGAAGTACTCGGGATCGCTTACGAAGCCGAGCGCCGGCCCGACCTCGTCGAGGCTGATAACGGATTCGGCCGACATCTTGCTCTTGCTCACCAGTAGCGGCGCAGGATGCCCGGCGGCGGCGACCGTCAGTGAACGGCTCTCGCCGTCCACCATCATGACCACGGCCGTGGCGTAGATCTGCGGGGTAAGCGGGCCGAGGATGCTGCGGAAGCGTGAGTTGAAATCCTTCAGCACATCCCTCGGGGTCTTGTCACTGAAGTCGATGTAGCCGACAACAGCCTTGACGATGCTGGTGATGAGCGCAGCCCGCACGCCGTGTCCGCTGACGTCCGAGATGAACAGCGCCCCCCGGCCGTCGGGCAAGCCGATGAGCTGGAAGATGTCCCCTCCGATGGCTTCGGCGGGCACGTACTTGTGGGCGAAGCTGATGTTCTTCACGCGCGGGTACTGCTGGGGGAGCAGGGCTTCCTGGAGGCGGTGGGCCATGGCCATGCCCTGCTCGAGCTCGCGGTTACGCGCGATGAGCTCCTGGTTGAGCCGGTCCAGCTCGGTGTTCACGCGTAGGAGCTGGCGGTTCTGCTCGGCCACCCTGTCGTGCAGTTCCTTGCCCCGCAGCAGCGAGCGAACGCGGCTGACCAGTTCCGCCTCCTCGAAGGGCCGACAGATGTAGCCGTCCGCCCCGATGTCAAGCACCGTTTCTTCCTGCCGCGTTCCGGCTTCGTCGGCAATGATGATGACGGGAATGGCTTCCGTTTCGGCTCGGCTCCGGATCTGATCGCAGAAGGCGACGGCCTCGCCGCTGGCCGACGTGACGTCCAGCAGGACCAGGTCCGGTTCCTCGGATTCAACCGACTCCAGGGCCTTCTCGGTGCCCCACGTCTGGACGAGCCGGTAGCCCTGCCCGCCGAGTTGATGTTGCAGCTCCTCAAGATCTTCCGTCGTGTCCGTCACCACCATGATGGTCTGCTGGTCGGATGTGGGAAGAGCCATG
>CAZSET010000412.1:0-2139 GCA_964605915.1 uncultured candidatus Brocadiaceae bacterium
AGGTACCGCAGACGGCCCCCAAGGCGACGTTGAACGCGCTCGAGACGAAGTCGAACAGGCCGTCTGAACGATCTTCCCTGACCCGATGCTCGATCTCGTGCGGGATCTCCAGCCAGCAGAAGGCGACGTTCACCACTCCCCTGCTGAACTCCATTGCGGTTCCCTTCAAGGAGGGGCGCGGCTCCTCGTCCAACGGCTCGCACAGACCGAGCCAGTCGCCCGACGCCGTCGAGCAAACCATCAGCGCGGCCCCGACTACGATGGCAATAAGGGGCAACCTTGATCTCGTCATGGTCACAGTTCCTCAAGAGCCCGCAGGTCTTTCACGCCGGGTTGGCGGCAGCCGCCCGCAACAACTCCAGCGGATCGGTCCCATCTTCGGGATATCCTGCAGAACCGATCGTTACGTCCGGCATGTGTGTCAGGCAACCCTTGAGCTTGACGGCGACGATGTGGGCCGTTCGCCCGTTCGCTTCGGGCAGTATCGCGACCACCTTCATGGGACGTTCGTCCGAGGGGCCCTGAGCAGGAGGCGGGACGTCTACTTCCAGGAAAGCCGCAGCCGCCGGTCCGCGCCTCTCGATCACCTCGACTATGTCGGTGTTGCGCATCCAGGGCCTCACGCGGTTAAACAAGTCCCGGGCGAGTGCGCGCTTCGGGCTGAGGACGAGCACGCTGAAGAATCGCTTGTACCGCTCGGCCCGCTTTACTTCGTACGCCAGACGGGCCATGAAGTGCTCGGTGGCCCTGGCCCGTTGCGCCAGTTCGACCAGTTTTCGCTCGTCGCCCATTGAGAGCTTGCCCCTCTATGACGCCGTCCGACCCCGGGTTCGCACTGCCTCCCACGGCAACCGCAGTTAGTTTAAGCGGTTGGGGCGAGAAGTCAATGGAAATCTGCCCGACAATTGCCGGATGGGGATGCCCCGTCAGGCGGCCCCGGCGGCCGGCTGGCCGGAGCGGTCCGGCCCGTCCGGTGGGCGCGCGCCGACGTTCGTCCCGCGAAGCATTTGTCTCGCGTCGGCTTGACGCTTCGGTCCGGATAGGCTAGCATATAAAGGTATAAGAATATAAGAATACATTGATGGGCTCGCGGGGTGGAGTATTTGCTTGTGTGTCCGCCTGGCCGGTTCAGTGCTTGTTCGGGGGCGGTTGCCGGATCCTGGCGAGAATGGCCATCGATGCATTGACGACGAGGCAGGGGCCATGCCCGACCTGGCTGAATACGTCACGGTCTTTAAGGCGCTGTCAGACCCTCTGCGCCTGCGTTTGCTCAATATGCTGCCCAGCAGGGACGAGAAGTGCACGTTCTGCGTCTGCGAGCTGGCGCAGAAGCTGGGTGTCTCGCAGCCTTGCCTCTCCCACCACCTGGCTATCCTAAAGGCCACAGGCCTCGTCGGTTTCGAGAAGGACGGGTGCAGCGTCTTCTATTTCGTAGAGCGGGACCAGATCGTCGGCCAGCTCGACCGCTTTCGGGAGATGATCCAGGGGAAATGAAGACGGCTCTGATATACGACGAGTTGAGAGATGGCGGCCCCGCCACATGGGTGGAGGCGGAGTACGAGAGCCCGGAGACGATTGAGGCGTTCCTGGCGGCCATTGCTGAGCACTGTGACGAGGCCGTGGCCGTGCCGTTCGGGCCGGATCTGGTGCCGGAGCTGCAACGGCGTGCTCCTGACCTGGCGTTCAACATCGCAGAGGGCGTGGCCGGTCCGTCTCGCGAGTCCATCGTGCCGGCCGTCCTGGAGCACCTGGGCATCCCGTACACCGGCTCGGACGCGGTGACGCTCGGCATCTCCCTCAACAAGGCGGTCACCAAGAGGCTGGCCGCGTGGGCGGGCCTCAGGACTCCGGCGCATCGGCTGTTCAGATCGGGCCGGGAGGCCGCCCGATGCCTGGGTGAGATCGAATTGCCCGTCATTCTGAAGCCCAACTTCGGCGGATCGAGCGCCGGCATCGGGCCAGCCAGCCTGGTGCAGAACGCGGACAGGCTGCCGTCGCTCGTCGAAGAGCACGTGCGCCTGTACGATCAGCCGTGCCTGGCGGAGGAATACGTCAACGGCGCCGACGTGACGGTCGGACTGCTGGGTAACGGTCAGGTCGAGGTGCTTCCCATCGCCAAGGTCCTGACGGCCGAGGGGA
>CAZSET010000413.1:0-2133 GCA_964605915.1 uncultured candidatus Brocadiaceae bacterium
CCTCGCTCTTCAACGGCCCCCTTCCTCGGGCCGGGGGAGGAGCCTTCCGACTCCTCCTTCGCCTCGGCGCCGTCCTCTCTCTGGGGGCGCCTGCCCACCTCGGCGAGCCCCACGTGGATGTCCTCGCCGCGCACCACGGTCACAGGCTCCTCGCCTGCCATGGCCTTGAGTGCGCCGATGATCCGCTCATACCTCGCCTGGCTCATCCACTCGTCCGAGGGCAGCACGGCCATCCGGCCGCCCGGCTTCTCGACCCGGCACAGCACGTTGATCCGGCCGTCCTTGATGCGCTGCTTGGACAGGGCCTTCAGCGTGCATCCTCCTCCGAGCTCGAAGACCACGATCTCGTGGACCCGCTCGCCGGGGCCGACGGCGAGCGAGATCTTCTCGGCCTTGGAACGCTCCTCCGGGGACAGGCTCTTCCCGCCCCAGATCCGGTAGGAGTCCGTCTCCAGGAGGGGTTCATCGGCCTGGCGCTCGGCGTGCTTGTCGGTCATGGCCTCCACCTCCTTCTCTGCTTCATCCGCTCGCGCCGGTCTTCGAGCCTGGCGGCCTGGGCCTTGCGCATGGCCTGGATCCTGGCCAGCAAGCTGAAGTCGCGCCCATAGACGCTGCACATAGCGATCACCTCCTGACCTCCTCTTGCGGAGGCGAGGCATCTCCGTTGGCGCTGCGTCGGGCGAGGGCCGGGCGTCAATCGGTCGTCAGACCGAAACGGAGAATGACTGAGCCGGAGCGATTCGGAAGGAGGTGATCGCGTGCAGGGCAGCCAAAGCGTCACGCACAGCCTGGAGCCGTGCCGACCCATGTGGCAACGAAGCAAAGGCAACTACCCGCCAGACAACGTGGCAGCCTACGAGAAGGCGCCCGTGGCGGCCGACCAGCCAAAACTCTTACGCGGCTCCCCGGCCCCCGTCCGCCAAGGTTCTGAACCTTTTCTGTGTTCGTTGCGCCTTGTAAAGTGGAGCCCATGAGCACGACCCTAGAGCCCAGCGACGAGTCACTCGTTCGGCGCGCAGCAACGGGCGACCAAGACGCCTTTGCCCAGCTCCTTCGCCGCCACGAGCAGCCATTGGCCGCACTCATTCGGTACAGCATCGGCGGAGGCCATGACGCAGAGGATGTGCTCCAGGAGACCCTGTTGCAGGCGTGGCTGGGCGTGCGCGCCCTGCGCGATCCCGCCAAGGCCCGCCCGTGGCTTCTACAGATTGCCAGGAACCGCTGCCGTGACTTCACCAGGTCCCCGCAGCGCCGCGACCGGCCAACGGACCCGCAGGACTTGTCCGCCCTGCTCAACCGGCACGGTCGAGCGGCGCAGACCGAGCGGGCACCGGCCGAAGCACGCGAGGCACTGGAGCAGGTCCCCGAGCCGGAGCGGGAAGCAGCCGAGCTCTTTTACCTTCACGGCTTCACCATCGCCGAGATCGCCAAGAGAAGCCGAAGTCCCCAGGGGACGGTCAAGCGCCGTCTCCATGACGCCCGGCACCACATGCGCCGCGCGTTTGGTTTAGGCCCGGACAAGAGACGGAAGGAGAACGACAATGCGTAGCCAAGAAGGCAAGAAACGGGTCCCGCCGTTCCCGGTGCGCCGCCCCGTCATCGCGATACGCTCCAGCAGGGCAAAGCCTTTCGCCGTCGACTGCCGCGAGTTACGCTGGTGGTTCGCCATCCCTGAGGTCGGCCAGGCCGTCTCAGCAGCGTGGTACGATCCTCCGGACTGGCGGTTGAGCAGCTTCCAGGAGGGCCACGCACTGCGCCCGGCCCGAATCCATGATCTGGATTGCGTGGAAGTCGAGGTGGAGGAATGGCCCGTAGCGGAGTCTTCGACGCGTGGGCCGGCCCACTGGCTCATGTACGGGCGACTGACGGACGACAAGGCCCAGTGGCTTGCGAGCATGCGGGTCGCAGATGGCAAGCGGGTCCTCTACACGTTCCTTGATGAAGGTTTCGACGAAGACTGGGGGGAGGCGCCACGCAGAATGGAGGATCGCGGCGCCTATGTGAAGCAGCAAGACGGCTCTTTCAAAAGGCGGCGCGGCCGTGTTTCCCCCGAGGGAATCGGCGCCGGCATGTTCCGCGTCCAGATTGCTCAGCGTTCGTTCACGTGCTTGCGCGTCCTTGACGGGGGGCTAG
>CAZSET010000414.1:0-2127 GCA_964605915.1 uncultured candidatus Brocadiaceae bacterium
GGGCCCGGAGCTCGCGCGGCACAACGAGGTGCTCTTCTATCGCGAGGGCAGGACCGGGACGTCCGTGGTCGTCCGGGATCTGGTCAACCAGCTCAAGCGCGTCTACATCAACGGCACGGGGGAAGTGCCGACGACATTCAGCGCGATGTCCTGCTTCAAGTTCATAGGCGGGCTGGGGCCGCTGCTGCATCCGGAACCGCAGGATGTGCTGATGATATGCTTTGGCGGCGGCATTGCGGGCGGGGCGACCATTCAGCACCCCGACGTGAAATCCCTGGAACTGGTCGACCTGGAAAGCAGCATCGTGGAAGCCGCGCGCCTGCTGGAGCGCGAGAACAACGGCATACTGCACAGCCCGAAGGTCTCCGTGACCATCGACGACGGCCGCAACTACATCCTGACCGCGCGCAGGCGATGGCCCGTCATCATCTGCGACTCGACGCATCCCAAGTCAAGCGATAGCTGGGTCCTCTACACGCGCGAGTTCTACGGGACCGTCAGGGCTCACCTGGCTGAGGACGGCGTCTTCGTCCAGTGGGTGCCGTTCCATAACCTGACCGTCTCCGAGTACAAGATCATCGCCAGGACGTTTCAGTCGGTCTTCCCGCACGCGAGCCTGTGGTTCTCTCACGGCGTGGACGAGACGGGTCAGTACGTCGGCTACACGCTGCTGGCTGCCACAATGGGCCCGCTGGCTATGGACGTGAGGCAACTTGAGCGCAAACTGTCCGCTCCCGCCGTCGCCGAGGACCTCAGGCCGTGGGGGCTGGACACGCCGGTTGGCATCCTGGAGAGCTTCATCTGTGCCGAGGAGGCGCTTCGCGGCTGGGTGGGCGAGGGTCACGTCAACACGGACGATCTCCCCTACACACAGTACACCACTTCCCACTCCCGGGGTCCCCAGTGCGTCCTGTCGTCCTTTGTGCCCGCGATGGAGAGCATCTGGCCGTACTTGACGGGGCAGGGAGACGGCGAGGAAGCCGCGCAGCTCTGGCGTGACCTGGACATGCATGCCCGCGCGAACAAGCTGATGTTCACTGAGCGGAAGGAACTGGCGTTCTCGCTGCTGCCGGAGGATCCGAAGCTTGCGCGCTATGCCGAGAATCTGGGGCTGGGCAGGCAGTACGTCGAGCAGGTTGCGGGCTATTATCCCGACGTGCCTTCCGTGCTGATGTGGCTGGCCGATCTGGCCATCTCGCGCCCGGACCCGCCGGACCAGGCCATCTCGCTCTGGCGGCAGGTCCTCCAAGTGGCGCCCGAGAACGTCCGCGCCCTCAATTCGCTGAGCATTGCGCTGAGCGAGGTGGGGCTGCCGGATGAGGCCATGCGGTACTGCAGGCGTGCTCTGGCCGTCGATCTCGATCTGCCGGAGGCCCACGTCACGCTCGGCATGACGCTGGCGTATGCGGGCAAGGCGGACGAGGCGATAGCCCAGTACAGGGAGGCCCTGCGCGCCGATCCGGATTCCGTGAAGGCGCACAATAACCTGGGCATCGCATTGGCCGCCCGGGGGGAATCGGCACAAGCGCTCGCCCACTACGAGCGGGCGCTGAGCATCGACCCTTACTTCGCCCCGGCGTGGGCGAACCTTGGGGGGCTGCTGGCCGATCTCGGGCGGCCGGCCCAGGCCACGGGTGACTTGCGGGAAGCCCTTTATCTGGACCCTTTTCTGCCTATCGGTCACCACAACATGGGGGTGCTGCTGGCGCGGCAAGGGGACCTGGGGCGGGCTGCGGCCCACTTCCGGGCCGCGTTGTGGGCGGAGCCCGACTACGCCCACGCCCACTTCCATCTGGCCCAGGCGCTGCTTCAGCAAGGGCAGCTCGACGAAGCCATCGCTCACTTCTCGGCTGCCTGCGAGATAGACCCCCGTTTCACGGAGGCGCGCCGAGGCCTGGCAGCAGGAATGCAGATGAGGGCCGGCGGCGCCAGCCCGGAGCGTCCGGGCCCCTAACTCCGCCCGAGTCTCTCGGCCCGGCCGCTACCGGCCGATCACCGCGATTATGCAATCGCGGACCCATTCCATCTGCTCCCTGGTCAGGTGGGCGCCGAAGCTGATCGTCTTTGCGTCGCTGATGATCTCGACGGCGGCCGAGAATGCCATGGCGAAGTAGATGTAGCCGCGCG
>CAZSET010000415.1:0-2123 GCA_964605915.1 uncultured candidatus Brocadiaceae bacterium
TTTGCCATGCAACAACAAGAAGCGTTTGGGACGCAAAACTCCGACAGGCTCCTAGGACGCCCACAGCGCCAACCCCCGGGAGCGGAATATTCTACTCCACAGCAATCAAGCGCACAATTGGCAATATTCTGATATTGCACTTCCTTTTTTCTGAGACGCAAACATGCAAACTATGGCGACGAGTGGGCGCGAGTGAGGCTGGGCAGGTAGGCAAGGCGCAAGCGCACGGCGACGCTAATCTGGTGCGCGGTGGTCAGAACGGGCTGCCGGTAGTGCGATTCGTTTGGGAGAGGATATCGGCGGTTGCACATGCCACGCTGCGACAGCTCGTTCCCTGGCGCCTGTGAGCCCCAGCACCAGCCATTCCATCCCCCCTGCACACGTACGGGAAGGAGTTCCGCCGTGCGTCTTGCATCTGCCGAGCTCGCCGGGATGGACAGTGCCGTCGCCCCCCAGCCCCGGCAGGGCCTCCAGCGCGGGCGCCGCATGGAGCAGCACCGGATCGGTGTAGACGTTGCCGCCGCGGCGGGCAAGCATCGTGAGGTCCAGCGAGGAGTGCCTCAGGGCGGCCTGGGCCGCGGGGCGCCACGCCGTTCTTGCTCAGATGGACCCCGAAGGCATGCCCTCGCGATCCACAACCAGGCCCCTGTGTCACCGACCCGAGTTCCCTCGGGCGCACAGGCGGATAGGATCGTATCGGAAAGAGCCGGATTCGGTGCACCCGTCGTGATGGTCGCGGAATCCCTCAAGTGACCGAAGCGACGAGCCCGCCGAAAGTGTCGAGCGCCGTCGGCGTGATCTGTGCGAACTTCGTGGAGTCCATTACGAAGTAGCTGCCCGTGTCCGCGTAGATTTCGTCCTCGTCGCCGTCGCTGAAGTCCTCGCTGATCGTCCCGCCCACGTAGACCACTGACAGGCTGCCGCTTTGCACGCTGCTGTTGGTGAAGCTGCCCAGGGAAAACGGGCTCGACAGGAGCCCCTCGGCCTCGAAGTAGGAGTTGTCCACACTGCCGCCCACGTAGACGCTCGAGAGGCGGCCGGCCGACGCCCCCGCGCGGGGCGAGGGCAGCCTACTGGCGGCGCCGAGGTCCGAACTGACCCTGGTCTGACTGCGGGCGCAGAAAGAGCGGCCGCGGCTCCCCGCACGTCCTGCGGAACCCCAGCACCTGTGAGAGATGCCGCCTAATGCACCACCGGCGCCAGGAAATGTAGCGCGTCGAACCGCTCGAATGCCTGGAGGTAGTCCTTGCCTTCCAGCTCGACAGTCCGTCCGTCAAGGCGCGTGACGAAGTCGAGATGCTCCACCGTATCCGCGTAAGAAGGATTGGTGAACACCACCCGCACATCAACGTGGCCGTCGAACGTGAAGGCCTTGAAGTCCGAAGCGTGACTCACTGCCTCGGCAGCCTTTTCTTCGATCAGCTTCCGTGCTGATGCCAGCGGCAGACATCGCGCCGCGGAGCGGGAAATCCCCACCTTGACTGCGGCCGTCTTCACATTGCCCAGGAGCGATTCAGCTTCCTGGCACGCGGCCCGGTCGCCGGCAACCAGGCCGACGGGCACACCGTGGAACCCGCACAGTGCAGCGTCAGTTCCGATCTCACCGACCTCCACGCCATTGAAGGCGAGCGAGAATATGTGCCCCGCAAAGGTGTGGGCCATTACGGCATGCAGAGCGCCGGCTTTCGCGTGGTAGCCTGCGAAAAGCGCCAAGTCGAACGAGGCGTCAACGCCGCCCATGTGGTTCATGGGCTTCGGCTGCCCGGAAACGAAACCGGCCCTCGGGTCGAGGAGCTCGGGCAGGAGGTTGCGCATGTTGCCGTGGCTCTCGCCCACCAAGACCTCGACAGCGCCCCCGGAGAATGCGCCGCGCACCGCACCGTTCGCCTCCTCCGTGATGAACCGCCGTTCCTGATCCAGCCGCGACTCATCCCATTGAACCAGGCCTGCGACCCCTTCCATGTCGACGGCAATGAACACTTTCACCGGTCGACCTCCTTCTTCCCGAATGCAGATCCGTTTGCGGCTACATTGGCAAGGCCAACTGCCCCCGCACGTGTCGCCAGTGACTTCTGCAATGGTGAACGCGTCATCGTCCTACTTGGCCTTGCCGATCGAGTTCA
>CAZSET010000416.1:0-2046 GCA_964605915.1 uncultured candidatus Brocadiaceae bacterium
GCGCCCGGCCTGAACGGTGTAGCGCGCCTCGTGGCGCTGCGCCGTCAGCATCCCGTTCGTGAGCTCCAGCGAGTCGGCCGGGATGCGCGTTCCGTCGGCCAGCCCGATGACGTGGGTGCGTTCCTCCTGCCGGACTCCGGGGGCGGGGGAGAACACGATCCACCGCACGGCGGACAGCGGTATGGTACGCTTGGCCCCGGCCAGCGCCACGCGGAGTCCGTCCGCCGAGACCTCCTCCACGGCGCATGAGATCGTGCCGTGCCGGGCCTCGCCCGCCACGCTCAGCCAGTCGAAGCCCACCGGCGGCTCCCCGCGGAGGCGCTGGAACTCCTCCTGATCGGCTGCCGGGGCGCCGGCCAGGAAATGCCCCGCAGCCAGGGCACGCAGGGAGGCCAGCGGCACGTTCTCCCCCTCCCAGCCGTAGCCGGACACGTCCACGGCAGCGGGCGCCTTTCCCGCGCGGATCGCCCGCGCCGAAAGCCTGCCGCCTTCCTCGAGCCAGATGGTGAACGGCGGCGGCACGGCAAGCGGCGGCTTCTCGGGGAAGAGAATCTCCCGGAACTGGCCCAGGGGGAGTTCCTTCGCCTCCCCGTCCTGCGCGAGGGTCAGCTTGCCGCCCAGCACCGAGACCATGCCGCCCGATGTCTCCCCCTCGCCCACGTGGAGGCAGCGCACGGGCAAACGTTCTGGCGCCTCTGCAAGAGCCGCAAGGGCGACCAGGAGGAGTGCGATGGCGTGCCTCATGCTGTTCCCTTCATGATGTACTCCTCCTCGATTATAGGCATGTGAGGTCCCGCATGGAAGCGGCCGGCGGTGACTCGCGCCCGGCGCCGCCCCAGTTGACGCTCCGCGGGGCTGGCTATAGAATCGGCGCACGTGGGTTCTGTGCTTGGTCTCCAGGTAAGGAGGGAGCGAGATGGACGTATTCGAGGCGATTAAGTCCAGGCGGAGTATCAGGCGCTATGCGGACAAGGACGTCGAGGAGAAGAAGCTCCGGCAGGTCCTGGAGGCCGGGCGCCTGGCGCCGTCGGCCCGGAACATGCAGGAATGGAAGTTCGTCGCCGTGCGCGATCCTGAGCTGCGCAGGCAGCTCGTGGACGCAGCCAGCGGGCAGGGCTTCGTCGGCCAGGCCCCCGTGGTGATCGTGGCCTGCGCGGTTCAGCACGATCACGTCATGTCCTGCGGCCACCCCAGTCATCTGATCGACGTGGCCATCGCCATCGATCACATCGCTCTGGCGGCTCGCGAGCTGGGGCTTGGCACCTGCTGGGTCGGCGCCTTCGATCAGCAGAAGGTCAGGGATATCCTGGGCATCCCGGACTCGGTTGAGGTCATCGAACTGCTGCCGCTGGGCTATCCCACGGAATGGCCCATGGGAGGATCGCGCAAGCCGTTCGAGGATGCCGTCTGCTTCGACGGCTGGCAGGACTGAGGCGGCTTGGGTGGGCCTGTGTCTTGCGTTTTCGGCCGTGCACCTCGTCAGGCTGGGGAGGAGAAGAATGCGAGCAGGGAAACTGCGTGTCCTCTGGGTCTTGCTTGCGGCAGGGCTGCTGACGGCTGGCTGCACGGCGGCGCACGCTGCCCGGCCCGAGCGGTGGTCCTGGCAGGAAGCCCATGCCCGGGTGATGCCGGAGGGCGACCTGGAATGGGCGCCTGAGCCGTTCGTTTTCGAAGCAGGGGATCTGATCCGCTACATCGACTTCGAAGGCGGCGACGACGCGAATCCCGGCACCAGGCAGGCTCCCTGGAAGCACCACCCGTGGGACCTGCAGGCAGCCGGCCGGGCCAGCGACGCGAGGGGCGCCGATACCTACGTATTCAAGTGCGGCGTGGTGTACCGCGGGAACCTTATCTGCCGGGAGTCGGGCACCCCGGAGCGTCCCATCCGCCTGACGAGCGACCCCTCGTGGGGCGCAGGCGAAGCCGTGATCTCGGGCTCGGAGGTCGTGACCGGCTGGCGTAAGGGGGCGCAGAACAGGGATATCCCCCATGCCGAGAAGGTGTGGGTCGCCGACCTCGACTACCTCCCGCGCCGCGAGTGGACTG
>CAZSET010000417.1:0-2022 GCA_964605915.1 uncultured candidatus Brocadiaceae bacterium
CGCCAGACGGCGGGAGACCGGGCGCAGCAAGTCGCGGCAGTTCTTGAAGATCAGCTCCGCCGCCAGCCGCGTTCGCACGAAGGCGATCGTCTGGACGCCCTCCTTGACCAGGGACGTCATCAGGTGGACGGCCTCCCAGATGGGGCTTCGCCTGTCGCCCCCGACGCGCCACTCGTCGGGCTTGCCCCGGGCAGCCGTCTCCAGCGAGGGCGGATTCCACAGGACGAACCGCTTCGGCCCCCGGGGCGAGCCGTCGTTCGTGATCAACTCCATCTCGCGGCCCGTGATGCGCTCGGCGTGCTCCTTGGGATTCGCGATCGTGGCCGAGCAGCAGATGAACTGCGGGTCCGAACCGTACTGCCGGCATATCCGTGCCATGCGCCGCAGCACGTTGGCCAGGTGCGATCCGAACACGCCGCGGTAGGCGTGCACTTCGTCGATCACGACGCACTTGAGGTGCGTGAAGAGCCGGTTCCAACGCGCGTGGTGGGGCAGGATGCCCTGGTGCAGCATGTCGGGGTTGGTCAGGATGACGTTGGCGCCGTCCCGCAGTTTGCGCCGCAGGTTCTGCGGCGTGTCCCCGTCGTAGGTGCCGGCCAGGAACGCGACCTCTTCTTCCGGCTTGAGAAACTTGCCCAGCCCGCGGAGCTGGTCCTGGGCCAGCGCCTTGGTTGGGTAAATGAACAGCATCGTCGACAACGGGTCCCTAATGAGCTGCTCGACGACGGGGATGTTGTAGCATAGCGTCTTGCCGCTTGCCGTGCCGGTCACGATAACCACGTTGCGGCCGGCCCGAACCTTCTCGATCGCGTCCGCCTGGTGGCTATAGAGCCGGCCGATTCCCTGCTCGTCGAGTGCCCTCTGGACCGTCGGATGGATGCCGTCCGCAAGGTCGCCGTACACGGCCGGCCGTTCGGGCAAGGCCTCGACGTGCACAACCTGGTGTCTGAAGAACGGCTGCCTTGCGACCCGCTCGATGAAGTTCTCAGCGTCCACTATGTTCCTGTGTCATCTGGTTCCCGGTGATTGGGCTCGGATGGCTCTTGCTTCTTCCGCAGGCGTCGGGCTCTGGCCGCCAGCGAGTCGCCGGCGCGGATGGTCCGTTCGCTGCTGGTGGAGTCGTCCCGCTCGACCTTTTCCTTGCGCACCGGCGGCCGTCCCGGGAAGTGCGTGGGCCGCCTGTTGCCGCTCCGCGTCTTCATGCCCGGCGGCGGAGGCTCCCCCGCCGCGTGCGGGGAAAGTCCGCCCGTCGGCATGCTCTTCCCGACCCGCTTGCGCAGTTCGCGGTGGAACTCCCGCTTCCGCTCCGCACGGACGCCCGAGTCAGCGGACGTCAGATGCTCGGGCTTCTCCGCGTCAGGATACTCCGTCGCCACGTGCGGCTCAATGGGATGAAAGACCTCCGGTTCCCGCATCCTCTCCAGGCGTCGCCGCAGGGCCTGTTCAAGCCTCTGTTCCGCGCTCAAGTCCGAATCCGTCAGGGATTGGCTGTCCGGGTTGCTCACGTTCGAGCGGTCGCCCAACAGGCCCTCCAGGATCATGAGGGCCGCCCTCTTGCTCGGGATCGACGCTTCGCCACGCTCGACGTTCCAGGTGGCGTACTGCCGCAGCGGCTTCCCCACGCAGCACGGGCAGCCGTCCTCGCAGTCGCACCTCCTGACGGCATCCAGCACGGCCGGCATGATCTCGTCCAGCCGCTCGTATGCCTTCTCCGTGAAGCCGAGCCCGAGCGGGTAGCGCTCGTAGATGAAGATGGCGTTCCACGGCGAGTTGGCGCTGCCAATCGAGTGCGAGAAGTCGAGCGTGTCGCACGTCATGAACGCCGGCAGGAGCATCCGGGTGGCGTAGCCGATCCCGCGCAGGCCGGCGTGGGCGTCCAGGTCCGCCCTGCGCACGCGCTCCATCAGGTCCTCCGGAGGGACGAGCCAGACGGCCATGGTCTCCAGAACGAGGGTCGGCAGGTCCACGGGGTGGCGGGACACGGCGTCCAGCGAGTAGAAGTGAACCTTCTCGTACATTCCG
>CAZSET010000418.1:0-2010 GCA_964605915.1 uncultured candidatus Brocadiaceae bacterium
CTACGACGCGCGCGTGACCGAGATCATCGAGAACCCCATCAGCTTCCGCGAGGCGCTGTTCACGCCCTTCGTCAAGCTCGGACGCTTCATCGGCGGAAAGATAGAAGCCATCTCCGGCTCCGCAGAGAAGGAAGTCGAAGCGCAGTTGGGCCAGGCCACACAGCAGGTGCAGGCCGGCATACAGGAGACCGTGCGCGAGGCCCCCCGCCTCGCGCAGCAAGCGGAGCAGGCGCAAGCTCAGAGCGCGGCCTCGACCTCGGCCTCGCGGCGAGACATCCTGCTCGGGGCCAGCGTCTCGATTGCCGCCCTCAGCTCCGCCTTTGCGTTCATCACCAAGACCCTGGCCGGGGTGGAGCGCGCAGACATCATCACTGCCGTCATAGTCGGGGCGGTTGTGGTGATCGTCCCTACGGCCGTCGTGGCCGGATTCAAGCTGGCCCGCCGCGACTTGAGCTCCATCCTGGAGGGCTGCGGCTGGGCCATCAACGCACGGATGCGCCTCAACCGCGCCCAGCGGGGGCAGTTCACGCGGCATGAGCCTTACCCGGCCGACGCAACGGGCACGCCGCGCGGGCGCTGGTTGCTGCACTTTCTCCTTCTCCTCCTGGCCGTCGCGTTGGCTGTGGGTGCCGTGCAGGCCTGGCGGGCGTGGGTCAGCCCTTGGTGCGGACTCCGGGTCGAGGAGCCGGCAGCCGCCCCATCGGCCGCCGGCCGGCAGCTTCCTGCACCCGAGAGACCATCATCCGGACCGCCCGAGCAGTAGATGGCGTGAAGCCGTGCGGCGCTTTCACAGGTGGCGTCAGCGCCGTATAATGTGGGTCCTCATAACGCCGGGCTCGAGCCAGGGGGAGCGACAGATGGCGGACTGCATATTCTGCAAGATCATCGCGGGCGAGATCCCGGCGGCGAAACTGGTCGAGACGGACAAGGTCGTCAGCTTCCTGGACATCAACCCGGTGAACCCGGGCCACGCGCTCATTGTCCCAAGGCGGCACGTCAGCAGCTTCCTGGACCTCCAGCAGAACGAGCTGCACGTGATGATCTTCGTGGCCAGGCGGGTGGCGGCGGCGGTGACCGAGGCGACGGGCAGCCCGGCCTTCAACATCCTCCAGAACGACGGCGAAGCGGCCGGCCAGATCGTGGACCACTGCCACATGCACGTGATCCCCCGCGCGCCTGAGGACGGCTTCTCCCTCGGCTGGCGCCAGCTTTCCTACGAGGAGGGCGAGCTCGAAGCCCTCCAGGTGGCCATCCGACGGAGGCTCTGAGCAGGCAGGCACCGACTGACGCGGCCTTCGATCCTTGCTCCTGCAGCCAGTCCGAAAAAGAAGGCTTCATGTCATGGCAGAGAATCTGGACGTGATCATTATGGGCGCCGGCCCGGCGGGGCTGGCCGCCGGGCTCTACTGCGGACGCGCTCTGATGAAGACCGTCGTGCTGGAGAGGCTCATCGTAGGGGGGCAGATCGTCGAAGCTTACGACGTCGACAACTACCCGGGTTTCCCGGACGGCGTCACGGGGGTGGAGCTGGTCGAACGGATGAAGGCGCACGCCGAGAAGTTCGACGTGCAGGTTGTCAGCGGCGCCGTCAAGAACGTCGTCGCGGAGGGCTTCATGAAGCGCGTCTCCGCAGAGAGCGGGGAGTACGTGGCGCCCATCGTCATCATCGCCTCAGGGGCCGACCACAGGAGGCTGCACGTGCCTGGCGAGAAGGAGTTCGCGGGCAAGGGAGTCAGCTACTGCGCCACCTGCGACGGGCCCTTCTTCCGCGACAAGAAGCTCGTCGTCGTCGGTGGGGGAGACGCCGCCACGACCGAAGGTGTGTTCCTGACACGCTTCGCTTCGGAGGTCAAACTCGTCCATCGGCGCCAGGGATTCCGCGCCCGGGCCGTCCACATGCAGGAAGCCCGGGAGAACGACAAGATGGAGTTCATCCTGGACACGATCGTGACGGAGGTCCACGGGAACGACAAAGTCACGGGCGTGACACTCCACAACGTGAAGACCGAG
>CAZSET010000419.1:0-1967 GCA_964605915.1 uncultured candidatus Brocadiaceae bacterium
ATGAGAATCTCGCCGAGGATCTCGATCATGTCCTGAAGACCATCGGCGCGGAGGCGCAGGGCGCCGGCTCCTGGGAGGCGGGCGCCGCCGGGGCGGCCGAGATACTGAGGCGGATCGGCTTCAGCGATGACGAGTTCTGCCTGGACGACGGCAGCGGCCTGTCGCGCGAGAACGAACTCACGCCGGCGCTCGTCACGAGCCTGCTGGTCGAGATGGCCCGTCCCCCCTACGGCTCCGCGTTCGCGCAACTGCTGCCCGTGGCCGGCGTGGACGGCACGCTGGGCAGACGCCTGACCGAGGCGCCCTACCGCGGCAACGTCCGAGCCAAGACGGGGTATCTGAGCGGGGTCGGCGCGCTGAGCGGCTACGCCACGACGCGGAGCGGCGTCGCCGTTGCCTTCTCCATACTGATCAACGATTCCCATAACCCACCCGGCACGTATTCGATGCGCCAGAAGCTGGACGCCATCTGCCGGGCGATTATCGACGGCGCGTGACGGCCCCGCCCCGCGTTGACGGGGCAGCGGCGCGTTTCTATAATCGCCGACGGATGGCGTGGCGCCAGGCGACTTCAGTCAGAGGGGGTAAGTCATGGAACTCCGCAGCCTTGCGTTCGAACACGGGGGCGAGATTCCTTCCCTGTTCACGTGCGACGGGTCCGACATCTCCCCGCCGCTGCAGATCGGCGACGTGCCGGAGGGCACCGCCTCGCTGGCTCTGGTCATGGACGATCCGGACGCGCCCGGCGGGACGTTCGACCACTGGGTGGTCTGGAACATTCCGGCGCAGACGACGGAGATCGCCAGCGGAACGGAGCCGCAAGGCGTCGAGGGGCGCACCGACTTCGGCAGGATGGGCTACGGCGGGCCGTGTCCGCCGAGCGGAACGCACCGCTACATGTTCAAGCTCTACGCTTTGGACACGGTGCTCGACCTGGCCAGAAACGCCCGCAAGGACGACCTGGAAGCGGCCATGCAAGGGCATATCCTGGCGGAGGCGCTGCTGGAAGGGAAGTACCGGCGGAACCGCTGAGCGTCCGGTCGCTGGTGCCTCGACGGGCCCTCCCGCCCTTTTCGGCCGGGCGCCGGGTGAAGTGCCCTGCCGCCCGCAAAACACGTGTCCAACGGGCTCGCCTAGTTGACGCGTCTCTCCCCTCCAAATAGAATGTACCTTGAGGGAAGGCGAACCGTTGGACGGCTGGCCTTCGCGAGCCCGAAGATCCGTCCGGCAGCCGGGCCCGGCCCGGCAGGAACCGACCGGCATGTATGAGTTGAGCGTGCAGGGCAACTTCTCCGCTGCCCACAACTTACGGGGCTACAAGGGCGACTGCGAACGCCTGCACGGCCACAACTGGCGCGTGCACGTGCACCTGGCGGCCGACGAGCTGGACGGGCTCGGCATGGTGATGGACTTCCGCGACGTCAAGGGCCTCCTCAACGAGATACTGTCCGAGCTGGACCACAGCTACCTGAACGAGGTCAAGCCCTTCGACGTGCAGAATCCCACGACGGAGAACCTGTGCTGCCACATTGCGGAACGCCTCGCCAAGGGGCTGCCTGATCGGGTGGCCGTGCAGCGCGTCACTTGTTGGGAATCGGAGAACTGCGGCTCAAGCTACGTGCCTCCGGCATCCGGCGGGGATCCTCAGGCACAGGCGTAGTCCAGAGAGGCAAACGTGAACGACGAGGAGCCCATCTGCGAGGAGTGCGGCGAGCGCCCGGCCACGTGGCATCTGACTGAGTTTGTGGACGGTCAGCCCGTCCAGCATCACTACTGCGACAAATGCTACGCGGAGAAAGAGGGCGGCGGCGCCATCTTGACTCCCCAGATCGCCTTTGCGCAACTGCTGGCAGCCCTCGCTCCTGAACTGAAGGAAATGGCCGGTCGGCAGTGCCCCGTCTGCGGCATTAACTACCTGGAGTTCCGCCAGAACACACGGCTGGGCTGCCCGCATGACTACCAGGTCT
>CAZSET010000420.1:0-1966 GCA_964605915.1 uncultured candidatus Brocadiaceae bacterium
CAGTCCGTAGCCGCCCAGGGCGTGGAACTTCCGCGGGTTGTTGGTGAGCAGCCGTATCTTGAGCACGCCCAGGTGGCGCAGTATCTGCTCTCCCGTGCCGTACTCCCGCTTGTCCGCCGGAAAGCCGAGTTGCTCATTCGCCTCAACCGTGTCCAACCCGTCCTCCTGCAGGGCGTAGGCGTGCAGCTTGTTCTCCAGCCCGATGCCGCGCCCCTCCTGCCGCATGTAGAGGAGCAGTCCCCGTCCCGCTTCCTGGATTGCCTGGAGGGCAGCATCGAGCTGCTCCCCGCAGTCGCAGCGGTACGAGTGCAGAATGTCGCCGGTAAAACACTCGTCGTGGACGCGCACGAGCACCGGCTCCTCGATGGGGGCAGCGGGCTTATCGTCATCCGTGCCGACATCCCCGCAGCAGACAGCCACGTGTTCCTTGTCGTCCACCATCGAGCGGTAGTAGTGGAGTTTGAAGGGCCCGTAGCGGGTCGGCAGGTCCACGCACACGCTCTTGGTGACGAGGTATTCCGACCGGTGCCGATGGCGGATCAGGTCCGCGATAGTACAGATACTGAACCCGAACTGCTGGGCCATCTCTTGGAGTTCCGGCAGCCTGGCCATGGTGCCGTCTTTGTTCATCACCTCGCAGATGACGGTGGCTGGCTTAAGGCCGGCCAACCGGGCCAGGTCCACGGCCGCCTCTGTATGGCCCGCGCGCACGAGCGTGCCTCCCACCTTCGCAAGGAGGGGCATCACGTGGCCCGGCCGGACCAGGTCCTCCGGGCATGCATCGTCGGCGATGATGGTCTGGATCGTGCGCGCCCGGTCCTGCGCGCTGACTCCCGTGGTGATGCCGTCGCGGGCGTCCACGGTGACCGTGAATGGAGTGCCGAACGCGCTGCGGTTCTCCTCGACCATGGGCGGCAGCTCGAGCTTGGCGGCGAGCTCCGGCCCGATGGCGACGCACAGGAACCCGCGCGCGTTGTTGAGCAGGAATACAATGGTGTCCGCCGTGACGTGCTCGGCCGCCACGCAGATGTCCCCCTCATTCTCGCGGTCCTCCTCGTCCACGATGATGACGGGCCGCCCGGCCCGGAACTCGTCCAGGGCGGACGGGATGTCGCTCAAGCCGGTCGGTTTGCCTCGTTCCTGGGCCATGTTCGAAGATAGACAGCAGTAAGGAGGGCCGGGGCGCCTCGAGGGATCAGCCGTCGCGGCCGTGGGTTCTCTCAAACCATTCTACAAACCGGGCTATCCCCTCCGCAATTGGGAAGCGCGGCTCGTAGCCCAGCAGGCGATGCGCCTTGGATATGTCGGCGTACGTGACCGGCACATCTCCCGGCTGGTCCGGCAGCCGTTCTACGCGGGCCTTCCTGCCCAGCGCCCCTTCGATCAGCCCGATCAGCTCGCTCAGCGCGACCGGTTCCGAATTGCCCAGGTTGACGATCTCGAAGCCGACCGAGTCCGGCTCGAGCGCCACGGCCGCCGTGATGCCGTCCACGATGTCGCTGCAATAGGTGTAGTCGCGCCGGCTCGTGCCGTCGCCGTAGACCGGTATGGGCCGACCCTCCGCGATCAGGCGCGTGAACTTGTGGATGGCCAGGTCCGGACGCTGGCGCGGTCCGTACACCGTGAAGAAGCGCAGACAGACCGTGGGAATCCCGTAAAGCTCATGGTAGACGTGGCAGATCAGCTCCCCGGCGCGTTTCGTCGCGGCATAGGGCGATATCGGCTGGGTGACCGGATCGCTCTCGCTGAAGGGCACCTTGCGGTTGATGCCGTAGACGGAGGAACTGGAGCCGAAAACGAACATGTGTACGCTGTCGGCCCGGCGGGCGGCCTCCAGGACGTTCACGGTGCCGCCGCAGTTCACCTCGACGTAGGCGGCGGGGTCCTCGATGGAGGGCCGGACCCCCGCGCGGGCGGCCAGGTGCACGACCTGCTTGATGTCGTGGAGGTCGAATACGGACTGGCA
>CAZSET010000421.1:0-1926 GCA_964605915.1 uncultured candidatus Brocadiaceae bacterium
GGCCTGGAGTTCGACGGGGACGGCAGCAGCGGATCCGGCGCGGAGCCCGTCCCTTACGCAGCCTACGATTCCTTCCTGAGCCCGCCCGTGCTGGTGACGCACAACGGCAGTGACGATGACGTGGTGGTCACCCTGAAGGTCAGGGCCAGCATTCCGGCGGGCGACGTGGCCAACGCGGCCACGTACTCGGCCACGCAGACGATCACGGCCACCTGGGTTGGCCCTTGAGATTGCCGTCGCTCAGGCCGGCCAGCCGAGCGAGGTCAGTATTCGGATAGGTCTCGACGAACCTGGTCGATGTCCAGCCCGCACTTGCGGACCAGCCGGTAGAAGCTCTCGCGGGTGATCCCCGCCCGCTCGGCGGCCTCGGCCACGTCGCCGCCGCATTTCCTGAGCATCTCCAGCAGATAATCCCTCTGGCAGCGGCGCGTCATGCGGTCCATGGCTTCCCGGTAGGGCAGTGCGGACATGGCCGCCGCGTCCGGCGTGGGAGGAGGCGCATCGGGCTCAATGAAGGGGAAAAGGGACGGCGTGATCCTGTTGCCTTCGCAGAGCACGACGGCCCACTCGACGGCGTTGCGCAGTTCGCGCACGTTGCCCGGCCAGGAATAGTCCATCAGCAGCGCCATCGCGACGGGCTCCAGCTCGTACTCCTCATCCGTCCCGCCCGCGAACTCCTGCAGGAAGTGGCAGACGAGGGCGGGCACGTCCTCTATCCGTTCCCGTAAGGGCGGCAGGTGAATGGGGAAGACGTTGAGGCGATAGTAGAGGTCCTCGCGCAACCGCCCGTCGCTCATCGCTGCGGCCGGATCCCGGTTTGTTGCCGCGATCATGCGGACGTCGACCGGGATGTCGACCGTGTCGCCGACGCGGCGGACTTCTTTCTCCTGGATGGTCCGGTTGATCTTGACCTGCAGTTCGGCGTCGAGTTCGACGATCTCGTCCAGCAGCAGGGTCCCGCCGTCGGCGGCCATGAACAGGCCCTCCTTGTCACGCGTCGCGCCCGTGAACGCACCCTTGACGTGGCCGAACAGCTCGCTCTCGATCAGCTCGCCGGGCATGGCGGCGCAGTTGATGGCCAGAAAGCGACGGACCCGTCGCTCGCTCGCATAGTGGATCGCGCGCGCCACGATCTCCTTGCCCGTGCCGCTCTCGCCCGTCAGCAGCACGCTGGCGTCGGAGGCGGCTGCCTTGTGAGCCAGCCCGTAGACGCGCTTCATGGCCTCGCTGTCCCCGACGATGCTGGGGAAGCCGTACTCCCGCTCGACCTGCTGGCACAGTATCTCGGCCTGCTCGCGCAGCTCTTTCAGTTGGAGGGCCTTGCCGACCGTCAGCTTCAACTCGTCGGGCTCGAACGGCTTGGTCACGTAATCGTAGGCGCCGGCCTTCACGGCCTCGACCGCTTGGGGGACGCTGGCGTAGGCCGTCATGAGAATCACCTCGGTCTCCGGCGCCTGCCTCTTGATGGTGTGCAGCACCTGCAGGCCGTCCATGTCCGGCATCCGGATGTCGGTCAACACCACGTCCGCCCGCCTGCGCTCGAACGACTCAACGGCCTCGGTACCCGTGCGGCAGGCTTCCACCTCGTAGTCATCCCGCAGTAGCTTGGCCAGCATGGTGCGTACGACGCGTTCGTCATCGGCTATTAGGATCGTCCGTTTCCTGGCCATGGCCGACATCCCATCCTGAAGTCCAGCGCTCCTGAGGAGAGCACGTGCCGCCCCGCGCTCGCACGACTCACGAGGCAGGTCGGGTTGAATCGCCATTCCGCACCGCCATATAATCCCCTTCATTGTAGGCAGCAAGCGTGTTGGCGCAAGGAGAAGCGCGACGCACGACCGCAGGAGGGCCGCAGTGAGGGCCGTCGTCCAGAGAGTGTCCAGCGCAGCCGTCGTGGTCGACGGCCGGGAGGTGGCCCGGATCGGC
>CAZSET010000422.1:0-1902 GCA_964605915.1 uncultured candidatus Brocadiaceae bacterium
TTAGAATGGCGCGGCGGACAAGGCGTGCCGAGCCTCGCTACGACAGTGCAGAAAGGAACCTGTGCAGGCAAAGAGAACGCTATCGTCCGGCTCTTTCGGAAGGGTTGTATGTCTCGTGCTGGCCATGACGTACCTGGCCGGCGGCGTTTCGGCCGTCGAGGTATGGACGCCGCAGACGGGCGAGGTTGAGCTCGAGAAGACGCCGCGCGAGACGGCAGAGGCCCGCCGCGAGCACGCCCTGGCCTTGATAGGGGCTGGCCAGTGGGACAGCGGCATAGCGGAGCTCCGCGACCTGATCGAGGCCGACCCCGACGGGGAATGGGTCCCGGAGGCCCGGTTCGCCATAGCCCAGGCCCTGCTGGTGCAAGGGGACGCAGTGGACGCCTTCGACGAGCTGGAGGAACTGCGCGCGGCCCACGAGGGCACGCCGCTTGCCAAGCGGGCGAGGGAGCTGCAGTTCAGGGCGGCGCGAGTGCAGGCGGAGCGCCGGCTGGGTCCCGCGCGCAAGCTGTACGACCGGCTCATGGAGACGGCGGCCAACTCCGGGGAGGCGGCCCTCGCCCAGAAGGATAAGGCCGACGCCCTTTTTGCCGCGGGGCGCTATCTCGAGGCCCAGGACGAGTACATGGCCCTTACGGACCTGTACCCGTACAACGAGTGGGTGCCCTACTGCATGTTCAAGATGGCCCACTGCCAGTGGGAGCTGGCAAGGTGGCTCCAATTGGGGATGGAGGGCGTGCGCGAGGCGGAGCGTTCCTTCCGGGACTTTGTCGAGACGTTCCCGACGCATTCCCGTGCGCCGGATGCGCGGGAGATGATGGCGGAGGCACGCGGCACCAGGGCAGAGCTCTGCCGGGAAATCGCCGCCTTCTACATCGAGACCAGAAAGAGGCCCTGGGCCGCCGTCAATTACCTGGACTACATGCTGCGAGAGCTGGAAGGCATGCCTCAGGCAGAGTGGGCGGCGGAAGAGCTGGAAAAGGTGAAGGAGCAGACCCATACCCCGCTGCGCGGCACCGTGCGACCGCTCAGTCTGCCCGGCGTCAGGGAGCAGGGCCAGGGCGATTAGGGTCGGTCCGGCAACGAGCCTTCGGGACCGGAGTCAATGAACAGGCGATACCTCATTGCTGTGCTGCTGGGCGTGCTGGTGTTACCTCTAGGCTGCGGATACACGTCCAGCAGTCTGCTGCGGGACGACATCCGGACGGTCTACGTGGAGTTCTTCGACAACGCCACGTTCCGGCGGGAGCACGAGGTGGCCCTCACGAAGGCCGTCGTTGAAGAGATCAAGCTCCGCACCCCCCTCATCCTGGCGTCCAGGGACGAGGCGGACAGCGTCCTGGGGGGACAGATCGTCGACTTCGAGGAGCAGACACACGTCAAGACAGAGGCGGACGAAGTCTTGCTGACCCGGGCGAGGGTCAAGGTCCAGTTCCGTTGGATCGATCGGCTGACCGGGGCCGAGATCGTGCCCGAGCAGACCGTGGAGGAGATGGCGCAGGTTTCCGCCGGGGCGGTCGGTGCGTCGGCCGCCGGCATGCCTCTGCCACACGTTCAGCGCACCTCGCCCGGGGCGACGGAGTTCGGGCGCCTGTTCGAGAAGGCGGCGCAGCTAATCGTGGACAAGATGGAAGAGAACTGGTAACATGTATTGTGGCGTGGTTACCGAAGGAATCTGCCGTTTGGATTCGTCGTAAAATGAAGCATAGGCAAGACAAAGACAGATTCGGCGGCGGGATGACACCGGACGACGATGACGGGACGGACGGGTTCGGGCGGCCGCGGTTCGGACGGCAGTTGCTCCTGTGGGCCATCTGCCTCGGGGCTGCCATCGTTGTCTTCGTGCTGTGGCAGAAGCTGAGGCAGCCGATGGAGCGGGACATCGCCATCGGGCAGTTCAAG
>CAZSET010000423.1:0-1890 GCA_964605915.1 uncultured candidatus Brocadiaceae bacterium
GAGGCCGCAGCCTGGCGGACGACGAGGTTCACCCGCCTAGCGGCGGGGATCTCGGAGCCGGGCTGCGGAGTTCCCCGTTGAACGTCTGCTACTCCGCTTCGGCGGGGGCCTGGGACGGGCCCGGGTGCAGGTCCGACTCCACGCGCTCCAGCGTGTCGCGTACCTCCCTCAGCAGGGCGGCGTTGCTGTCCGCCGCCTGGCGCAGCTCGGCTATGTCTTTCTGCAGCAGGGCCACGTTGTAGCTGCTGTATATGGAGAGAGTGACGGCAAAGAAGGCCAGCGCCGCCAGCAGTATCCACGCCAGGAGCTGCGATACCTTCATGGGATTTCCTTTCCCCCGCGGCTGGGGCTGAGCGTGTCGTCGGCAAACTGGAGTCGGTAGAGCCGCTCGTACTCGCCGCCCTGCTTCAGGAGCTCTTTGTGGGTCCCCTGCTCCACGATGCAGCCGTCCTTCAGGACAATGATCCTGTGGGCGTGCCGGACGGTGGACAGGCGGTGGGCGATGACGAAGGTGGTTCGGTCCGCCATCAGGTTGCTGAGCGCCTTCTGCACGAGCCTCTCGGACTCGGCGTCCAGGCTTGAGGTGGCCTCGTCGAGTATGAGGATGGGGGCGTTCTTGAGGATGGCGCGGGCGATGGTGATGCACTGACGCTGCCCGCCCGACAGGCGGTGGCCGGCCTCGCCAGCCAGCGTCTCGTAGCCATCGGGCAGGCTCAGGATGAAGTCGTGGATGTTGGCTGCACGCCCGGCTGCGTAGACCTCCTCGTCGGTCGCGTCCGGCTTGCCGTAGCGAATGTTCTCGGCGAGGGGCCGATTGAAAAGGAACGGGTGCTGGCCCACGATGGCGATCAGCCGCATCAGGCTCTTGCGCTTGACGTTCCGCACGTCGATCCCGTCGATGGCCACCGAGCCCTCGGTCGGATCGTAGAACCGGGGGATCAGGTCCAGCATGGTGCTCTTGCCGGCGCCGGTCTCGCCCACTATGGCGTAGACCTTGCCGCACGGGACCGCCAGGTCGATGCCTCTCAGCACGGGCACCTCATCGTAGGCGAACGAGACTTTGCGGAACGAGATGCCCGTCTTGACCTCGTCCAGTTCGATGGCGTCGGGGCAATCCTCGATCTCGGGTCGCTTGTCGATCAGCTCGAAGACGCGGTTGACGCCGGCGATGCTCTCCTGCAGGTCGTTGTACGCCTTGACGAGGCGCCGGGCCTGCCCCTGCAGGACGCCGACGCACCCGGAAAACACCAGCATGTCTTTGAGTCCCAACAGCCCCCGGACGCGCAGATAGTCGGCCGCCAGCAGCACCATGGACGAGACGACCACGACCAGGAAGAACAGCGGCAGGACGCTGGCCCACGCCTGGTTTCGGACCAGCTTGAACGCCTTCTGGAGCTGCGCCCGGTTTCGGGCGCGAAACTCCTCGCGCTCCGCCTCTTCCATGTTGAAGGACTTGACGACGCGGATGCCGTTGAGCATCTGCGTCACCGAGTCTGTCACGTCGGCCAGCTTCTCCAGCGTCTTGGTGGCGTAGCGGCGGATTCGGCGGCCGTATTTCCCCATGATCAGTATGAGGAGCGGCAGGCCGACCAGCAGGATGAGCGTCAGGTGGGGGCTCGCCCAGAGCCCCACCAGGAAGAAGATCACCACCATCAGGGGCTCCAGGATCAGCTTGCCGAAGATGATCTTCAACGCCGCTTTCGTCTGGGCGATGTCGTTGGTCAGGCGGCTGATCAGCTCGCCGGTGCGCTGGCCGGAGAAGTAGCTCAAGGAAAGGCCGGACAGCCGGTCGAACACCGTCATCCGCAGGTCCGCCAGCACGCTCCAGGCCACCCGCCCGCGCGCGTACTCCTGCAAGAAACCGGAAACGAGGAACAGCGGCCCGATGAA
>CAZSET010000424.1:0-1814 GCA_964605915.1 uncultured candidatus Brocadiaceae bacterium
ATACCAGAGCAGCATGGCCTCGTGGGCGATGTCCGGGCAGGAGGCGTAGGCGTTGCAGTCGATGGCCCGCAGTTCGCAACCGTGCTTCGCGTAGAAGCGGCAGGCGGCCACGTTGATGTTCTGCGTCTCGATCTTCATCTGGGTGCAGCCACGCTCGCGCGCCCAGTCGGCGGCGCAGTGGAGGAGCTTCGAGCCGATACTGCTGCGCCTCAGGTCCGGGTGGACGCGGATGTCCCACAAGACGGCCAGGTCGTCGCGTCCTTCCAGCATTTCCAGGCCGGCGGTCCTGGTGGCGATGATGGCGCCGCCGACCGCCTCCTGTCCGTCGAACGCCATCAGGATGCCCCACTCAGACATGTCGAACTCGTCGGCCCAGCGCGCGGGGCGGTCGAAGTCCCTGGCATCGTAGTCCTTCACGTAGGGCTCGGCCAGCTTCTCCTCCCGGAGGGCCAGGCCGCCCAGTCCTCCCTCCCGGGCCACCACGCGGAAGACGGACTGGACGCGGAAGGCGATGGGCACCTCGCCGTACTGCGGGAGGCAATCGGTTCGGACCTCGCGTATCTGGACGTTCACTGGGGGCTCCCTGGCCCGTCGCGGTGTCGCGACATCTTACAGACAAGGGGCCGCGGAGTCCACGTCCTCCGAGCACCGGGCTCCGCACTTCGGGGACCGGGCCCGACTATTCCGGGCCGGCGAAGGCCGTCCCCTTGTGGATCAGGTGGGGCAGCACGGCTGGTGCAAAGACAAAGCGGCGGCAGCCTACTCCGCCGTAGTAGCCGCTGCGGCTACGAAGCCTGGAAGCTCGCGCGCCTCCGGCGTGCCCCCGCGCTGCATGAACCCCACTGCACGCGCCGAGTCATTAGTCCCGACAGGGACGACATATGGCTGGCCGGGGGGCCTCAGCCCCCGGAACGCCGGGGACCCCACCCATCTGGAGCCCGTCGCGCAGCCGCGGGACGGGCGACATAACGCATCGATCGGGGGCCCGCCGTCAGATCCAGCCCATCTCCCGCTGGATCCGACGCACCGTTCGCATGTCCGGCTGGAAGGGCAGGTCCGGCCGGGAGGGCAGCGCCAGCCGTCGCGTCTCGCCGAAGACCGTCCCGCGCACCTTCATGTTGTAGGCCAGGACCATCAGCGTTTCCAGGTTCACCACGTCGGTCATGTTGTAGGCGAGCAGCGTCTCGAGCGCCTTCGGGTTGCCGTTGCGGACGTAGTCGCGCCAGAGCAGCACGGCGAAGTAGCCGTCGACGCCCTCCAGCTCGCCGCGGCCGAGCCCGAGCTGCCTCTCGCAGCCCTTCAGCCCGCCCTTGTAGCCCAGGCTGTGCAGCACGTAGCGCAGGTCCACGTGCGCCTGGTCCATGCGCATGCCGAAGTAGCCCTCGATGAAGGGCACGTCGAACGTCTTGCCGTTGTAGGTGACGATCAGGCTGTAGTCGCGGATGTCGTCGCGGAACTGCTCCAGGTTATCGTCGCGGACGTACCAGCGGATCGAGTCGCCATCGTAGATGGACACGGCGGTGATGTAGTCGCGGGGCGGGGCCAGGCCGGTGCTCTCGATGTCGAGGTAGGCGACCGAATGGCGGAACTCGGGGAAGAGGCGCCAGTGGAGGTTGGAGGCCAGGCGGTCGGCGAAGTGTCGGGCGTCGCCGTCGGCCAGGCGGCGGGCGGACTCGTCGGCGTGCCGGGCGACGGCATCGGCCTGGCACTGGGGGAGTGGCAGGGCAGGGCAGTCGCAGGCGTCCTGCCAGGACAGCACGCCGGCGCGCCACAGGTGGGCCTCCGTCTTCGGCCCGATCCCGGGCATGTGACAG
>CAZSET010000425.1:0-1805 GCA_964605915.1 uncultured candidatus Brocadiaceae bacterium
CGAGGAGGCTCGCAGATACGCCAACGACAGCCTGATCGCGGCGCTGTTGCCGCTGCTCGTCGTGATCCTGATCAGCGTCCACGTGGGGTCGTCGACCCTCTCGATGTTTCGCTCCTACGTGATGGCGTGGTTGGGCAACCGGGTTCTTCTGGACCTGCGAATCAAGGTCTACGACCACCTCCAGTTGCTCAGGCTCAGCTACTACAGCCGCCGGCAGACCGGCCGCATCATGTCGCGCGTCACGGGGGACCTCAGCCGCCTGCAGTACTTCATTGCCGAGGGCTTCCAGGAAATCCTCATCAACCTGGCCACCATGGTTCTGATCGCCGTCATCCTGCTGGCCATGAACCCATGGCTCTTCCTGCTGGCCCTGGCCCCGACTCCCATCATCGCCATAAGCACGTGGATTTTCGGCCGCCGGATCCACCTTATCTACCATCGTCTCTGGAGGCGATGGGCGGGGCTGAGCGCCATCCTGGCGGATACGATCCCGGGGATCCGCGTGGTGAAGTCGTTCGCCCAGGAACGGCGCGAGGTCGACCGCTTCAGTGCCTACAGCAGTGAGGTGTTCACGCAGGAGCTCCAGGCGGCCAAGCTCTATTCGGGCTTCTTCCCGTTCGTCAGCCTGATGACGGCGCTGGGCTCGATTCTGATCTTTGCCGTAGGCGGCTACATGGTTGTCAGGGGCGCGACCACGCCGGGAACGCTGATCGCCTTCATCGGTTATCTGTGGCGTTTCTACATGCCCGTGCAGCAGTTCGGCCGGATGAATCACCGCATTCAGCACTGCGTCACTTCTGCCGAGCGCGTCTTCGAGATACTCGACTCCGATCCGGAGCCGCTGAACCGCACCGACGGCGTCCTGCTTGACCCCGTGCGCGGCAAGGTGGAGTTCCGCGACGTTCGCTTCTCGTACGAGCCGGGCAAGTACGCGCTGGACGGCGTGTCCTTCGTGGTGGAGCCGGGTGAGATGATCGGCCTGGTCGGGCCGAGCGGTGCGGGCAAGAGCACGCTCGTTCACCTGATCACCCGCTTCTATGACGTGGACGAAGGCAAGATACTCATCGACGACCATGACATTCAGGACCTGAACCTGCGGCCGTTCCGCGAGAGCATCGGCGTGGTGCTTCAGGAGCCCTACCTGTTCCACGGCAGCGTGTGGGCCAACATCGCCTACGCCGATCCGGATGCCGCTCCTGATCGCATCATCGAAGCCGCTCGCGCGGCCAATGCGCATGACTTTATCCTGGCGTTGCCCGACGGCTACGACACGGTTATCGGCGAGCGGGGCCAGACGCTGTCCGGCGGCGAACGGCAACGCATTTCGATCGCCCGCGCCGTGCTGCGTGACCCGCAGATACTGATCCTGGACGAGGCGACCGCTTCGGTGGACACAGAAACCGAAGTGCAGATCCAGACCGCCATCGAGCGCCTGGTGCAGGGCCGCACGACCTTTGCGATCGCGCACCGCCTCTCCACGCTGCGCAAGGCGCACCGCTTGATCGTGCTCGAGCGGGGCAAGTTAATCGAGATCGGAACGCACGAAGAGCTGATCGAGACGGGCGGGCTCTACAGCCGCCTCTGCAAGCTCCAGTCCGAACTCTCCCAGATGCGTGTCTGGTGAGGTCCTTTCCATGTCGGACGAAGCCATTCAGAGCGAAGATCTGGCGCCCGAAGCCGAGGAAGACTCCGAGGCGGAGGTGCCGTCGGTATCTCATGGGCACGTCGAGCCCGAACGCATGCGGGTCTGGGAGGACCCGATGCGCCGGCTTTGCATCAGCGTCGACGGGCAGGAGCACGTCAAT
>CAZSET010000426.1:0-1771 GCA_964605915.1 uncultured candidatus Brocadiaceae bacterium
CAAACGCCCTGACCGCCTCTTCCAACGTCGGCCGCTCTTTCTGACCGGAGACGTTGCCGTAGTCCAGGTTCGCGCCGATCGAGGGACGGTCGATCCTCGCCACGAGCTTCCTGACCGCTTCCACGGTGTCGTGCAGGTAGACCCTGTGCGTTTCGAAGCCGAACCTGATGTCGACGTCTTCGAGACCGTCAGCCATGTCCTGACAGCCCTTGATGTGCCACTGCCACTGCTCCTCGGTGGCGATGAATGAACCGTGCTTGGTGTAGTCGGAGTACGCAACGCTGCTGTCCGGGTTGCGCAGCCCGCCCGTGAGCAGGTTGACCGTCCGGACACCGAACCGTTCGGCGACGTGCCGATAGAACGCGATTGCTTCCTGGACCTCGCGTTCCCGCTCGCCGGCGTCCTCCTTCACCAGCAACGGACCGGGATAGCCGAACAGCACGTGCTCCAGGCCGGAGGCCTGCACGCCCTTATCCAGCGCGTCCAGGTACTCCTCGGTTGTCTCCTCGACATCGGTCCTCTCGCGCCGGAACTCGACCCCATCGAAGCCCCAGCCGGCGGCCTTGCGGCATATCTCCTCGACGGTCTGGCCCTGCTCACAGTAGTTCACGTGCATGATGATGGGGTACGCCATCGTTCACCACTCCCTCCGTCCAAAGAATCCTGGCCGGCTGCAACGTAGCTGCGGCCGCCGAAGCACCGGGACGGCGCCCGCCCTTCCGGGCGGGCCTGCGCGCCACCGGCACGTCCTGGCTATTATGGCGACTCGTGCGACGCCCGCAAGCGGCTGGCCGCCATCCGCTCTAGGAATACCGTCCGAACTCGTAGGCTGCCCGAAGCATGGCTTCCACGTTCTCGACCGGCACATCTTGCTGGATGTTGTGCACCTGAGTGAAGACAAAGCCCCCGCTGGCGCGAAGGGCCTCGATGTTTCGACGCACGTGCTCTCGTATCTCATTCGGCGTTCCCAATGGGAGCATTTCCTGTGTGTCGCAGCCGCCGCCCCAGAAGACAAGATTGTCCCCGAACTGCTGCTTCAGACGTTCCGGTTCCATGTTTGCGGCGGATATCTGCACCGGGTTCAGGATGTCGATCCCCGCCTCGATCCAGTGAGGGATGTAGTCATAGATCGAGCCGCACGAGTGGAGGAAGGTCTTCCACGCCGTATTGGCATGCACCCAGTCGCACAGACGCTTGTAGTGGGGCTTGATCATCTCAGCAAAGAGCTCTGGGGCGATGAGCCCCCCGCGCTGCGTCCCCCCGTCGTCAGACGCCACGCCCCACGCGACACAGCGGTCTCCCGTCGCCTCGTGATACAGCTTCATGCAGGAGATCACGGCATCCACATAGCGCCCCATCATCTCATGGGCCGTTTCCTTTTCCACCAGGAGCATGCAGAGCCACTCGTCCAGCGCCCCTTGCGTGATGTTGTCGGACAGAAGGGCGCTCATGCCCATCCCGCTGATGCTTGCACCCCATCCCAGGATTGCCTTGTCGGTGTTCTCATAGAGATGCCTGGCGCGACGGGCAATCAGTTCGAGCTGTTCGTCTGGCACCGAGGTCGGGGGCTCGAATGCGTCAGGATTTATGCGCCGGCCGCTCATCGTGGGCCGGACGAAGTCGAAGTAGAAGCCGCCCTTCGGCATGCGGGCAAGCGGCGTTCCGTCCCGCCCGCGCAGGCCCCAGCTTCCATCGTCTTCTTCCGTGATCCTGGTGTCCGGCGGGAAGAACACCTCGGTCCCTTCGAAGAGGCGCCTTCGCACTCCGACCT
>CAZSET010000427.1:0-1706 GCA_964605915.1 uncultured candidatus Brocadiaceae bacterium
GTTGGATTCCTGTCCAAACGAGTGCGCCCGTTGCGGATCGCCCGGAACTGGATGATCGTGTGGATCGGAAACTTTGCAGGAGCGTTGCTGCTTGCATGGCTGATGATCAAGAGCGGCCAACTCGTGGAGGGCGGCGTGGTGCGCCAGATCGGCGAGCGCGCGATCGCCATCGCAGACAGGAAGCTCGAACTGGCAGCCACGTTCTGGCCGTGCTTCATCCGCGGGGTCCTGTGCAACATGCTTGTCTGCCTGGCCGTGATCATGGCCTCGTCCGCCCGAACCGTTTCCGGGAAGATCCTGGCCATCTACTTCCCGATCATGACGTTTGTGACCTGCAACTTCGAGCACAGCATTGCCAACATGTACTTCCTGCCGGCAGGCCTGATGGCTGCGGGGGAGTTCGGCGCGAAGTTTGGAGGAATGCTCCTCAATCTGCTGGCAGTGACCCTTGGGAACATCGTCGGTGGCCTCACGCTCGTGCTTCTGCACCCCAAGAACCAGCAAATGCTTGCGCGCCTGTTCCGCAGGTCGAGCCCGCACAGTTAGGGCTATTGACTCCGGGATGGCCGTTGGACGGGCAGGTCGGCGGCTCATTCGTTCTCGTCTCCCTCGTCTGCGCCCTGAGCGCGGTGTCGAACGACGACGAGCGACAGGTGCAGCGGCAACTCCGACGTCGAAGGCAAACAAGCCGCCTCGAAGGCGGCGCTACGGGCTGCGGACACATTCGCCGCTGCTGTAGCGCCCGCATCCTTGCCGGCTTCGTTCCGACAAGCAGGGCTTCACGATTGGAATGCGGGGGCGGTTCTCGTCTCCCTTGTCTGCGGCCTAGGCGCGGTGTCGAACGACGACGAGGAGGAGCACGCGTCGTAGCTGAGCCGGCAATCTCGAACCTGAAACCTCGCTAGGCCCTGGAATGCGGGGTCGAGGCCGTCAGAGCCCGCCGCACTCCAGGCCGAACTCAGCCAGCCAGTCCTTCATCAGGTCCATGCCGATCGCCACCTCCCGGGCCATGGCTTCGCGCCCTATCCACCGCATGTCGTCGATGGGGCTATGGAACGGCGCCGCTGCCTTCCATTGATGGTCCTCGCGACCGTAGAGGTCGCTCAGCTTCCATCTCGACGCGGATACCCAGACCGCCTCCACTCCGAGCGGGACGAAGTAGGTGGCGTCTCCCCCGCCCCCCGTGCCTGCCATGACCTTGACTCCCCCTCGCTCCTCCGCATATGCCTGCACCTTCTCTACCAGTCGCTCCCCCGCCCACACCATGATCTGGGGGTCCGATTCCTTCACTCCGACGCCATCGAACACCAGCAACCGCTTGACCTTCTTCGCCTCTTCCGTGCAGTTCTCCGCATACCACTTCGATCCCAGCGCCCCGAACTCGTGGCCGCCCCAACCGACGAATCGCAGCCGGGCGCCGCATTCCGCCTTCGAGAACCGGTCCGCCATCTCCAGCACCACCCCGATCCCCGCCGCGTTGTCATAGGCCCCCGGCGAGGCCGGCGACGCCTCGTGGTGCGCACATATCAGAAAGACGGGACCGTCCGCAGGGCCCTTCTCACCGAACACGTTCGAGGTGGTGCTCTGCGTCTGACGCGCCCGGATGACGAGTCTCGCCTCCTTGCCCTCCGCCGCGAACAGCGCCTCTCCCACGTCGCCGCTCACGCCCGCAGCGGGGAGCTTCGACTCCGGCGTGCGGAACATCT
>CAZSET010000428.1:0-1619 GCA_964605915.1 uncultured candidatus Brocadiaceae bacterium
GATCGCAGCTCCGGCCGGCGAAGCGCTGTCGAGGCCGAGCACGGCCAGGAAGTCGCGCAGCCACAGCTCTCGTTGATCGGCCGGGGCGTGGGCAAGCGTCCCAAACACTGACCACGTGATGGCATCCTCGCTGTGGAACGACTGAAGATCGCAGTAGAACCCCAACCCCATCTTGGCGGCCATCCCGTCAAGCCCCGCGAAGCTGCGTTCCTGTCGGCTCTTGTACAGCTTCTGGACGATCTCAGCTGGGGGCCAGTTGATCCGGCACGGACGGATGAGGTTATCGAAGGGATGCGTTGCCACGAGCACGCCACCCCTGCTCTGAGCGATCTGCATTTCCTTTCCGTTCCAGTCCGGAACGATGCCGGCGAACACCGACCAATGAACCGGCGAATAGACGTTCGCCGCCGTGCCGCAGTGGTAAACGGCGTAGGCCCAAGGATCCGGTTCGGCCTTCTCGACCAGGTAGAAGTCGAGCTCGCGTCTCACGGCCTCCACCATCTCTGGCTCGGCCAACTGGCCGCTTGGCGCGGCAAACTGCACCGGGAAGACGCCGTTTGAGGGTTTGCCCACAAATGCCACGGTCGTTAGAGGACCGGACGTGGCGGCGCGGACGTCCCCATACCTGAGCTCGATATGGTGACGCGTGCGATCGACCTCGCCCTCGGACCATGACCACATGTCCGTCACGTGTCCCTCTCAATCAGTCCTTCCAGCGTTTCTGGCAGGTCCTTGTACGCCCACGTCTGGGTGGCCTCGGTGCTAACGTGGGTCACTTTGCCTGCTTCGAAGCGTATTGTAACCGTTCCGAAGAACCGTCGCAGCATCAGTCCAGCCAGGAACCTGAACAGCTTCTCATCCCTCGCCATGGCTCGCCTCCTCTGCCGCAGCCGAGCGCTCGGCCTTTCTCTGGCGCCGCGTACCCGGCACCCGTGCTCTGCCACAGCCGAGTTCGATGACGTACCCTCGTGCTTGCCGAGAGGCCGTCATCGCATGTTCTCCTCGCGAGGCTTCATGGGCAGCGGCGACGTGCCGGTCCGCTCCAGGGCCGTCGTGTTCCCGCGTGCTGACGTGCGGACCATCGTGACGTTCTGGTCGCTGTTGCTCGCCCTCCGCATAAGCGCCGCCGTCGGGATTCTGTTCGGGATCTACCCCGCCTACCATGCGGCCAACTATGGATCCCATCGAGGCCCTCCGGCACGAGTAACCGGCGCGCCGGCCGACCGCCCTACCTCAGCTCACGCCCTCTGCAACCCCCTCGGGGACCCGCCCGAAAACGCACCAACAAGTGTACGACCCGTGACAGACCGGTAACGCGGCCCCCCTATCATCTGGCTATGGATACTGGAGCGAACAGGCCGCACGGGGCGGTGAACAAGCTCCTGAACCCAGACCCCTGGGCGAGAAAGCAAGGCAGCGCCCGGAAAGGAGGGGCCAAGATGAACGCGACGCACCAGACAGTGGATGCGGACCTCCGGGCCGCGGCCATGGGCTGCGACCGCGGGTGGATCGAGTTCGTGCCCGAGCAGTGGGATGAGGTCAACGCCTTCTCCGAAGGCGGGGTAACTCCGCTGCACGTTGCGCCCGAGCAGGGCAAGGCGGCAATGGTGGCGCTGCTT
>CAZSET010000429.1:0-1584 GCA_964605915.1 uncultured candidatus Brocadiaceae bacterium
GAGGTAGAGAGATGATCGTTGCCACCACCGAGACGGTCGCCGGCAAGACAATCAAGGAGACGCTGGGCGTGGTCCGGGGCAACACCATTCGGGCTCGCCACATTGGCAAGGACATCAAGGCGGCCTTCCGCCACATGATCGGCGGCGAGATCACGGACTACACCAAGCTGATGGGCGAGTCACGCGAGCAGGCCATTGACCGCATGATCCAGAACGCCGAGGAAGTGGGGGCCAATGCCGTGGTCGGCATGCGGTTCGCCACAGCGGCCCTGATGGGCGGCGCGGCCGAGCTGCTGGCCTACGGCACGGCCGTCATCGTGGAGTAGTGCCCCGGGAGGCCACGTTGGGGGCTCGCGTTATGGCCAGGCAGTCGCCGGGCCTCTTGGTTGCAGAGGAGTTCGTGGCCGCGGGGGCGGAGTGCGACGACGTCATGAAGCGTGCACTGTCCGAGGAACGCCTGCGGGGAATCTGACGGTCGACTATCGATGGGGCCGGCGGTTACGCGTGGCGGACGGCCCGTATCTTCTCCCTGGCCACCCCCAGGGGGCCCGACAGCGTGTAGCCCCAGATCAGGCCGGCGAAGACGTACTCGTACTGCCACGTTACCGCACTGACGACGAGGACGGCAGCCGCCAGAGCCGCCACCGTTGGACGGAGCCTTGAGACGCTGGCTCCGGCATGTTTGTAAGCGATTCGAGTGACCATCAGCGCGCCCAGCGCAACGAGCATCCACGGCAGGAGCGCCAGCGAGATGGAAAGCCCCTGCTGGGACAGCCGGCAATAGAGCAGCACGCCAGTCGCGGCGGCGGCGCCGGCCCCGGTGCTGGGCAGCCCCACGAAGTCCGCGTGCTCCGCCGGGTCTACCTGCCTGGCGTTGAAGCGTGCCAGTCGCCACGCTGTGCACAGCGGATAGACGGTTATGATCGCCCACCCTACCTCACGCGCCCCCATGGGCAGCAACGATCCGACCAGCAGCGCCGGCGCACACCCGAAGGATATCAGGTCGGCCATGGAGTCGAACTCCACGCCGAACTCGCTCGACGCGTTCAGGGCGCGTGCCAACGCGCCGTCAAGCGAGTCCATCAACACGGCTACCAGGATCATCAGCGCCGCCAGTTCCGGATAGCCCGTCATGGCCAGTCCGCACGCGCCAAAGCCTGCGGCCGCATTGGCCAGCGTCGCAAGAGCCGGCAGGTGCTGTCTGCGCGCGATTCTCATCCCGGCCCCTCCTCGAACGGCTTCGCGGACGGCCCTATCGGAAACACGGGAACGCGCCGACATTGGTCAGCAACCGATCTGCCCCTGAACTGCCAGTAGTGTACCTTTTTTGCGAGCAAACAGCAACCCCGACGCCCGCGACGGCTATGACTTGCGTCCCACACGGCGTCAGGCACTCTTGGGTTCGCCGTGAAAAACCTCGGCCGTGAACGCGTAGACCTCCGTCTGCGGGTCCATCCAGGCGTCGGGCGGCAGCCCGGCCTTCCCCGCGCAGCACTGGCTCAAGAACTGCTCCTTCGTCCAGCCCGTCTCCGTCGCCACCTGCGGGAGGAAACATCCGGTCAGGAAGGCCCGCTTGATGTAGAT
>CAZSET010000430.1:0-1504 GCA_964605915.1 uncultured candidatus Brocadiaceae bacterium
TATGCCGCAGACGTTGACTGCGACGTCGGGGCGTGGTGTCGAGGGATCGGCCATGTGCCGGCCATTATAGGCGCGGGATGGCACCTTTGCAATTTGCCCCTCGGCCGGCGTCCTCCTGCTCCTACTCGTGCTCCTGCTCGTGCTCCTGCTCCTACTCGTGTTATTCGTTGTCCGTTATTCGTTATTCGTTGCTCGTCCTCGTCGTCGTCCTTGCTGTCGTGGCCCTACTCCTACTCGTGCTCCTACTCCTACTCGTGCTCGGGCTGTCCGTTATTCGTTATCCGTCATCCGTTATTCGCCGTTCACTTCTCCCTTCGCACTTCGCAGTCGCCAAAGGCGACCAAGCTTCTACCTTCTCAGTTCACAGCCCGTACAGCTCCCCCACCTGGCCGGGCGGCTCGAGCCGCTCCCCCGTCAGGCGCTGGATGAGCTGCAGGCCCGTCGCCACCGCCTGGCCCCGGTAGTGATTGTTCGCGATGACGAACATCCGCTCGACGCGGTCGGCGATCTCTTCGAGGGCGGCCTGGATCTCGTCCAGCTCCTCGTTGCTATACAAGTAGTCGTACCGCTCGTCCCGCCCGGCCTCCTTGTCGAACCACGCCTCAGCATTGCGCCCGTGCAGGCGCAGGTAGCCCGTCGGGCCGAACGCGTAGGAGGTGAGCGGGATGTTGTTGCGGAATGCCGGCTGGTCGATGTTGCAGAACCCCACGCCCAGCGATTCGATAAACTGGAGCGCGCGGTCCTGGACCCAGCCCTCGTGCCGGACCTCGACCACCAGCGGCAGGTCGCCGAACTCGTCGGCCACCTCCTGGAGGTACTGCTCGCTGCCCCGGTTGTAGCGGAAGGACCAGGGGAACTGCACGAGCAGCGCCCCGAGCTTGCGCGCCTCGACCAGCGGGGCTATTCCGTCGCGGAAAAGGTCGACCTCCTTGCGCATCCAGGGCTCCTGGCGCTCGTGCGTGAAGCGCTGCCAGAGCTTGGCGGTGTAAAGGAAGTCGGGCCGGGCGGCCACGTCCTCGACCCAGCGCTCGCAGTAGCGCGGATTCGGCGGGCGGTAAAAGGTGCTGTTGACCTCGATGGCGTTGAAGTACTGCGCCAGGAACGTCGGCGGCCGGAAGCCCCTGGGCTTCGGCTTCGGGTAGACGATGCCTTCCCAGTCGTCATAGGACCAGCCGGCCGGCCCGACCTGCAGTTGCGTGTTGCCCAGTTGCATTCAGACTCCTTCAACACGGAGACAAACAACAACGGAGAACCACGACGACACGACGAACACAACGCAGAACAACACGGGAACGACCGAGCTATTCTTTCTGCGCTTCTCCTGGCTTTGAATCCGTCGTGCTCGTTGTGTCGTCGTGGTTAGTCGTCTTCGCATTGGTCGTGTTTCAGGTTCTACGGCGCCGGGAAGGCGAGTTCGACGGCGATGTCGTCGCCGTCTTCCGCATCCGGCGCATCGCGTGTCTGGTCAGGCCCCACCGACAGGATGCGGGGCGGATGGGCCTTG